>JAWLCG010000029.1:0-22903 GCA_041687295.1 Phycisphaerae bacterium
CGGGCCTCGCTGCGCTCGACCCGGCCTACGGGTGGGGCCTCGACCGGGCCTACGGCTTCCGGCCCTGGAGCAGGTGTTTGCGGGCGGTGCCGTTCCACAGGGAGTCTTTGGTGTCCTCCATCCACTCGGCCAGGCGGGCGCGGAGGCGCTTGAGTTCGTCGGCGCAGGCCGGGTCGGCGGCGCGGTTGGTCAGCTCGGCCGGGTCGGTGTCCAGGTCGTACAGCTCATCGGTGGCGGTGGCGTTCCAGACGTACTTCCACCGGCGGTCGCGGACCATCTGCTGGGTGTACGAGCCGAACTGGTTGCCCGAGTAGCACGAGAGTATGTCGGGCCGGCCCGTGGTGCCCTCCCCGCGGCAGGCGGGCAGGATGTCGACGCCCTGGAAGGTCTCGGGCACCTCGGCGCCGGCGAGGCGGACCAGCGTGGCCGGCAGGTCGACGGCGTTGGAGACGAAGTCGTCCACCACCCGCCCGGCCGGGATGCCCGCGGGCCAGCGGACGGCCATGGGCACGCGGACGATGTCGTCGTACATCACGCAGTGCTTGTCGACCATGCCGTGCCCGCCGCACATGTCGCCGTGGTCGGCGGTGTAGATCACCATCGTATTCTCGGCCAGGCCCAGGCGATCCAGGGCGTCGAGCACGCGACCGATCTGGGCGTCGAGCAGGCTGATCTCGCCGAGGTATCGGCCCACGATGGGGGCCCAGAAGTCCCAGTTCTTGTCCTCCAGGCCCCAGTTGCGGAGCATCTGGCGGTGCATGAAGGGCTTGCCTTCCATGGTGTCGCCGAAGCTCGGCCAGGGCGGGATGCTGGCCGGGTCGTACATCGAGTTGTAGGGCTCGGGCGGGCGGTTGGCCAGGTGCGGCTCGGCCATGTGCCAGCGGAGGAAGAACGGGTCGCCCTCCTCGGTGAACTGCTCCAGCCAGCCGATGACCTGGTCGGCGTGCCAGGCCAGGCTCGACTGCTCGGGCGTGATGAACGGGTCGACCTGGCCCCGCCAGCTCTGGTCGCTGGGCGTGGGGGGGATGCCCCTGGCCCTGCGCCATTGGGTGTAGCGCCAGCCGGGGACGTAGTCGTGAAAGCCGAACTCCAGCGGCGTGCGCTTAGGGTCGACGTGCCAGCGGCCCACGTGGACGGTGTGGTAGCCCGCCATCTGGACCAGGGCGGGCATGTAGGGCTGCTCGTCGCGGAGGGGGCGGAAGGTCTCGCCGTCGTAGTTGAAGATCACCCCGTGCCGGGCCGGCCATTGGCCCGTCAGCATCGAGCAGCGGGCGGGCACGCACATCGGGATCGGCGTGAAGGCGTGCGTGAAGCGGGCTCCCTCAGCCCCGAGGCGGTCCATGGTGGGCGTCTGCACGAAGGGATGGCCATTGGAGGCCACGCAGTCGTAGCGGTGCTGGTCGGAGTAGATGAACAGGATGTTCGGCTTGTCCATGCGGTGAAGGTCCTCCTGTCGGGGGCTGAATGATGATCGGATATACCGCGCCGACGCCCCGCCGTCAAATCCGGGCGGGCGGTGAGGTAGGCCGGTGAACCGGCTGGAAAAGACCGCGGGCCGGCCCTGGGTGAGGGTCGGCCCGCGGGGGTGCGTCGGGTTGTCGGCGAGGCTACTGCTGGCCGACGATGGTGCCGGTGGTGATGGCCAGCACGGCCGGCACGGCCCGGTCGGGGCTGTTGCCGATCTCGACGTCGATGGTCTCGATCGCCACGTCCGGGCGGGGGTTGGCGAACTTCATGCCGTAGAGCGTGGCGTGCTGGCCCTTGAGCTCAGCGAGGCGCTGGGCCCAGGCGATCTGGGCGCCCTCGAGGGGCTTGGGGATGGGCTGGACCCAGTGGTCGACGCCCTTCTCCAGCACGACCGGCACGGTGACGCTCTGGCCGTCGGCGTAGCGCACCACGTACCGCAGCACGACGGGCAGGTGGAACTGGTCGCGGCCCTTGGCGACGAGGCGCGAGCGCTCCGCGTCGGTGACGGGCTTGAGGACGTTGGCCGTGTGCAGGAAGAACAGCAGATCGGCCTTGCGACCCACGGCGATGCCCTTGACGCTGTCGGCCAGCGGCTTGGGGGCCTTGTCGCCCAGCATGATGCAGTCCTGCTTGGGCGCGGTGGTGAACTTGACCAGGCGGTAGTCCACGCTGGCCAGGGTCGCCTCGCCTCCGGCGCCGGCCGGCAGGCGGTTGAGGTCCGCGCCCGGCTGGCCGAACCAGACGTCTTCCTTGACCCACCGGCTGTCGCGGAACTGGTTGCACCAGTTCATCAGGTCGACCGGCTGGTAGCGGACGTTGACGCCCGGCACGCCGACGCGCCCGGCGATGCCCACGCCCATGTTCTGCAGCAGCGTGCTGACGAGCGTGCGCTTCTTGGCGACGTTGGCGGGGTTGGGTTCCTCGGCGAGCCACTGGACCTGGTTGAGGAACCAGCCGCCCTTCCAGCTGGGCACACCCACCAGGCCGCCGACGTTGTCCAGGTAGACCGCGCCGGCCGGCGTGGCCGGGCGGAGGAACTGGACGTTCTCGATGCCCACGAGGTTGGCGTTCTTGCCCTCGCGGATCTCCTTGGTCAGCGCCCGCAGCGTGATGGTCTTGCTGACCGGGCGGGGCTCGGCCAGGCGGATCTCCTGCAGGCCGCTCTCGGGCAGCACGACGGAGAGCTTGGTCGACTCGTCGCCGTCGAAGATCACCTCGAAGTCGCGGATGACGGCGTAGTTGGCGTTGTTCCAGACGTTGATCTGGCTGACCACGTCAGGCCGGCGGAGCGTGAAGGTCCGCTCCAGGGGCCGGCTGGGCCGCTCGGGGCCTTCCCACCAGATCTGCTGAATGCACTTCCAGCTGAGCGAGTTGAACAGGCCGTTGACGAAGTTGAAGGGGTCCTTGTCGTTCTTGGTCGGCTCGTACTCGTAGGGGTCGGCCGGGCCCTCGGGCATCCGGCAGAAGGGGGCGAAGTCACGCCCGTCGGCGACGAAGCTGAAGGTGTTCCAGCTGGGGAACATTCGGCCATGGATGACCTGCTCGTCGCTGATCCGCGCGCCGTCGGGGGGCCCCCGCCCGCGCGCCCGCGCCTCGCCGGTGCCCTCGAAGAGCACCTGCTCGAGGCGGAAGGGCCGAAGCATGAGCTTCTGGCGGGTCAGGGCGTTGAAGTCGTCCAGCCCGTCGGGCGTCAGGCCGCAGAGCATCACCCAGCCGCCGGCCTGCTGGAAGACCCGCACGTGGTCAGCCAGGGGCCGAAGGGCCTTGAGGTTCTCCGGCGTGGCCTGGATGACGGCGACCTTGACCGTCTCGGGATCCATGGCGGCCAGCAGGTTCTCGGCCACCACCGTCCGCAGGCCGGTGGCCTGGATGTTCTCGCTCAGCAGCGGGTCCTGGCTGTAGATGGCCGCGACGCCCTCGGCGGGCCGGCTGGCGGCGTAGTGCTCCATGAGGTTCCGCAGCAGCACGTCGGCGGCGGGGTCCAGGCCCAGCGTGGTGCCGATGCGGAGCTGGCTGAGCACGAGGAAGCCCGGGCCGCAAGGCACCTCGACCAGGGCGCTGTAGGGCAGCATCGGCCCGCAGTGGGCCAGGCTGCTGGCGCCGCGGGCGGGCTTCTGGTAGACGTTCTTGTAGACCGGCAGGTCCTTGTCCGGCGCGCCGGCGGCCCAGTCGATCAGGTCCCAGCGGCCCAGGTCGCGGAAGACCGGCGTGCCCAGGGCCTGCGGATGGGCGTAGCCGCCATAGTGGGCCGTGCTGGACATCGGCACCGGCAGGTTCTCGCCGCCGGCGGGGGTCTCCTGCTCCAGGACGATGACGCGCTGGCCCCGGCTGGCGGCCTGCAGCAGATCGGTGCCGTAGGCCTCGTTCTCGCGCAGGCTGTCCGGGCCGATCAGCACCAGCCCGTCGCCGGCGGGCAGCTCGGAGAGGCTCTTGACCTCGGTGAACGCGACGCCCTTGGCCTGCAGCCAGGGCCCCAGCGTGCCCGAGCGGTCGAAGACGGTGACCGGCACCTCGACGTTCAGCGACTCGACGACCGGCAGCACCGGCACGGCCCGGGTCTCCTCATAGGTGTCGGCGCCGTCCTGGCTGACGCGGAGGCTCAGCTCGCCCTCGAGGCGCCGATCGGTCGCCGGCGGGGTGATCCTCAGCGTGTGCTCCTGGCCGAAGCCCGGCTCGATCTGCATCGAGACGCTTTCGCCGGCGATGCGCTGGCCGTCGATGCTGTAGGCCCACTCGAAGGTGACGGGGGCCTCGCTGAAGGTGTCGTTCATGACCTTGAACAGCAGCGCGTTGGCCTGGCCGCCGTAGAGTCGGCTGGTCTGGCGGCGGGGGATCGCCACCAGGTCCGCCAGCATGTCCTGGACCTCGGGGAACTGCGAGAGGTTGCCGCAGCAGCTCCAGCCGGCTGCGCCCGTCCAGCGGTAGCCGCCGAAGAGCATCCGCTGGAAGACGGCCTTGCCGCGCTCCGCGTCGACCTGGCCGCGGTAGGCCTCGTCGCCGATGGCGGTGGTCGCCAGGTTCATCTCGTTGGCGAAGGTGCTCTCGGGGACGTACCAGGGCTTGTCTCGCTTCCAGGGCCAGCGGCTCACGTGGTCGCTGACGCGGGCGAGGCTGTAGGCGTTCTCGGGGTACCACTCGGGCGAGCCCATGGGGTAGTGCGGCGTGTTCATCGGCAGCAGGCCGCCGAGGTCGCCGGCGCCGCTGACGACGTAGGGCTTGGTGTTGTCATACTTCTGGGCGGCGCGGGCGACGGCGTTCATCGCCACCTCGTTAACCCGCATGTACTGGTCCTTGGAGATGCCCGTCCAGGCGATGTGCCCGTAGAAGTTCTGGGCGTTGATGTAGACGGTCTCGTTCTCCAGCGAGTACATCAGGATCGAGGGGTGGTTGCGGTAGGCCTTGGCGATCTGGGCCATGTGCTCGCGGAAGTTTTCCCACACCGGCTCGTTGGCCTTGACGACCCACTTGCCGTTGACGTTCTCGACGTAGCTGAGCACGAAGCGGATGCCCATGCCCTCGATCATCGAGCTCTGGCAGCCGGCGATGCCGTTGCGGTCGAAGTACTCCAGGCGGTCTTCCTGGGCGGGCAGGAACTTGGTCAGTGCGCAGTGCGAAAAGAAGCGGTTGAAGCGCGTCCGCTCGGCGCGGAGCTGCTGGGCGTACTGCTCGGGGCGCTCCATGAACTTCCGCACGCCCCACCAGCCCCACATGTTCCACCGCTTGCCGTTGAGGCGGAAGCTCGGGCCGTCGATGGTCACCTCGCGGAAGCCGAACAGCTGCTCGTGCACGTCCACGGGCTGGCCATTGGCCAGGATCGTCGTCCGCAGGCGGTAGAGGTTGGGATTCGGCTCGGGCCACCAGTACTTCGCGTCGGCCCAGTCGCCGGCGACGGTGATCGTCTTGACCCCGCCGGCCGGCAGGACCAGGCCCATCGGCTCGAAGGTCTTCTCGACCTCATTGGTGCGGTCGTTGACGGCCTCGCACCGGACGAGCAACTCGGCCGGGGCGCCGGTGGTGTTGCGGACGGTGATCTCGTTCTCGAGGCGCTGCTTCTGCACCGAGGGCTTGGCGAAGACGTCCTCGGTGTAGACCCCGCCGACCGACGTCAGCGTCACCGGGTTGATCAGGCCATACTGGTTGCCGTCGCCGTCGCCCTTGCCGCCGTAGGGCAGCAGGTGAGGCCGGCGCAGGCTCTTGAGGTCCCAGAACTCCTTGAGCGTGCCCTTGCCCTGGTCCTGGGCGTTGACGCCGGTGCGGCCCGTGTCGAAGCCGTACCAGGGGCTCTTGACGGCGATGACGACCTCGTTAACCTGCCCGGGCACCATGTGCTCGGAGATGTCCATGTCCCACGGGATCCAGACGCCGCGGTGCGTGCCGGCGAGCTGGCCGTTGACGAAGACGCTCAGGATCCAGCTGGTGCTGGCGAAGTGGAGCTTGAACCCCCGGCCGGCATGGCTGGCGGGCACGTCCACGCGGGTGCGGTAGAGCACGCGGTGGCACAGGTCGTCCTGCCCGAAGTGCTGGTAGAGGCTCTTGGGAACCGGCACGGGCTGCCACTGCAGCCCCGCGGCCCC
This sequence comes from Phycisphaerae bacterium, assembly GCA_041687295.1. Taxonomy (GTDB): domain Bacteria; phylum Planctomycetota; class Phycisphaerae; order SM23-33; family FEN-1343; genus JAWLCG01. The sequence goes on from JAWLCG010000029.1 coordinate 6,042, forward strand.
GGGCAGGGCCTCGACGGGCTTGAAGGTGTCCGTGTCGGGGTCCGGGTCGTCGTAGCGGGCCAGGTCCCACTGGCCCGTCAGGGTCAGCTCGACCCGCTCGACCCCCTGGGCCTCGGGCAACTGGAAGGTCGGGCCTGACTGGGCCCCGGCCGTGGCGCCCAGGGCCAGCAGGGCCCCCAGGCACAGCATCCATCGACTGCTCGCGCGCATCATGCTTGCTCCCATCCTCGCGTCATTCGGGTTGGCCGACGTGGCCGCAGCGGTACCCGCGCAGGGCCGCCGTTGACAATTCAACCATTCACGCCAGGAGGGGTTCCGCCCCGATCGGCGCTTTTGACCCGGGATGGGGCGTGGGGCCCGGCCCGTCCCGTAGGCCGGGTCGAGCGCAGCGAGGCCCGGCGGGGGGGGAGGGCGGAGTGACGAAAGCTGGCTACTGCGTCTCCGAAAAGAAAAGAGGCTCTCATCCCAAAAAGCTGGCGAAAGGAAACTCCCCTGGGGCTCTGCCCCAGAGGCCGGGATTTGTCGCTTTGAGGCCACCAGCAGAACATAACAGGCACCATCTTCAGGAGATGCCGCCCGTGCTGTACGGCCATCCCGACGGCGCTTGGGCCGCTCTTCAGCGCCAGCGTTGCCCTATCCTCCGTCAGGGCTCCCACAGGATACCCGCTCATGCTGGGGGCCCTAAAGCGATAAATCCCGGGGGTTTGGGGGCAGGCCCCCATTCCTTTTCTTTAACTACCTGGGATGAGAACCAGAAAAGAGCATCCGGGTGCCGTGGCCGCGGCGGGCCCTGGCCCGCCCTCACGCCGTCTCGTCCATGCTGCCGCTGCGGAAGCCCTGCAGGTCGAGGGTGACGTGGCGGTAGCCGGCCTGGCGCAGGGCGGCCAGCAGGGCGTCACGCTGCTCCAGGGCCCGGCCCAGCTCGGCTGGGAGCAGCTCCAGGCGGGCCAGTTCGCCGTGGTCGCGGACGCGGTACTGCGAGAAGCCCATCGCTGCGACGGCGGCCTCGGCGGCTTCGATGCGGGCGAGGGTCTCGCGGGTCAGCGTCGTGCCGTAGGGCAGGCGCGTGGCCAGGCAGGCCAGGGCGGGCTTGTTCCAGGTGGGCAGGCCCAGGGCCCGGCTGGCGGCGCGGATGTCGAGCTTGGTCAGGCCCGCGTCCAGCAGGGGCGTGGCGATGCCCAGCTCGTGCTCGGCCTGCATGCCGGGGCGGTGGACGCCGGCGTCGTCGGCGTTGTCACCGCTGGCGAGCACGGCAAAGCCCCGCTCGGCGGCGAGGCGCTGGAATCGGCCGAAGATCGCGTGCTTGCAGATGTAGCACCGCTCGGGCGGGTTGGTCGCCAGGGCCGGCTCGGCCAGCGGGTCGAAGGCCACCACCTCGCCGGCCGAGCCGAGGGCCTCGCGGAACCGCCGGGCCTCCGCCAGCTCAGCCGCCGGCACGAAGGGGCTCTGGGCCGTCAGGGCCAGGACGTTCTCCGCCCCCAGCTCGCGCACGGCCAGGGCCAGCAGAAACGTGCTGTCTACGCCGCCGCTGAAGGCCACCGCCAGCCGACCCGCCCGCCGCAACCACGCCCGACAGGCCCCCAGCCGCTGCTGCAGGCCCGCGTCCAGTCCGCTCATCCAATCGGTCATCGTGTGGTCCATGGCTACTCCTGGGGCCATTGTACAGAACGCCCCCATCCCCACCAACGCACGGCCCAGGCTGGTCGTTCCATCTGATCCGTGGTGGAGTGGCCAGCTGCGATGGACGGTAAGCCGGGTGCCATGGCCGCGCGCGGCCATGGCACCCCGCGGGGGCCCGGCCCCGCCGCCCCCCCGCCCCCCCGGCTGGCTCCCCGACTCTGCCCCCAGAGCCGAAGACGTGGCTACAAACGCCGTAGCCACGGCACCCGGCCGGTGCCCTGGCCTCTTGGGCCGGGCGTGGGGTAGTCGCTTGCCGTCCCGAAAAGAGTTGCTCTAAAGCTCGGCGGCGCGTAGCCTGATAGGGCTGAGCGAGACGGGAAGGAAGGCCATGGCTCCGACGCGACAAGTGATCTCCGTGCCGGCCGGGCGACGGCGTCGGCTGGCGCGCCGGTTGGGGCGGCAGGGCGCCGACGCGATGCTGGTGTCGGCCCCGCCGAACGTGCGGTACCTCTCGGGCTTCCGCGGCGAGGACAGCTACCTGCTGCTGGGCCCGCGCTGGGCGGTGCTGCTGACCGACAGCCGATTTACCGAGCAGGCCCGCCAGGAAGCCGCGGACCTCGACCACCACATCCGCACCGGTGCGATGCTCGAGGCCATCGTGGGCGTGGCGGCCGAGCACGGCGTCAAGCGTCTGGCCGTCGAGGCCGAGGCCATCACCCTGGAGCTCTACCGCAAGCTCGAGACGGCCCTGGGCAAGCGGGCCCTGCTCGTGGCCGAGGGGTGGGTGGCCGAGGCGCGGGCGACCAAAGACGCCGAGGAGCTCGCCGCCATCCGCCGGGCGATCCGCGTGGCCGAGCGGGCGTTTCGGGCCCTGACGGCGGGCGGCGCCGGGGCCCTGGTGGGCCGAAGCGAGGCCGACGTCGCCGGCGAGTTGGAGTACCGCATGCGGCAGGGCGGGGCGTCGGGGGCGAGCTTTCCGTCGATCGGGGCGGTCGGCGCCCCCGCGGCCCTGCCGCACCACCGCCCGGGCGACACGAAGATCGGCCCCGGCCAGGCGGTGCTGTTCGACTGGGGCGCGGTGGTGGAGGGCTACTGCAGCGACTTGACGCGGGTGGTGTTCACCGGTACAATCCCGCCCCAAATCGGCCGAATCTACGCGGTTGTGCTGGAGGCCCAGAAACAGGGGGTCTCGGCGGTGCGGGCGGGGCGTTCGCCCCGGTCGGTGGACCGCGCAGCCCGGGCGGTGATCGAGTCGGCAGGTTTCGGCCCGCAGTTCGGCCACGGGCTGGGCCATGGGATCGGCCTGGAGATCCACGAGGCCCCGACCCTGTCGCACCGGGCGCGGGGGAGGCTCAAGCGGGGGGCGGTGGTCACCGTCGAGCCGGGCATCTACCTGCCGGGCGTCGGCGGCGTGCGAATCGAGGACGACGTGCTGGTCGAGACCGGCGGGGGCCGCGTCCTCTCCAGCCTGCCGAAGAGTCTGCAGGCGATGGTCCTGAAATAGAAAGGCAAGCCGCCATGGCAGCCAGAGCGAAAGCATCCAAGACATCCAAGGGCGCCCAGCCCGCCCGCAAGACCGCCCGCCGGGCCGCCAGCGACCCGCTGTACGTCGAGGAGGTGCGGTCGCTGGTGGACATGATGGTCCACAACGAGCTGACGAGCCTGGAGATCGTCAACGGCGATCTGAAGGTCTCGCTGGGCCGCGGGGCGGTCGTGGCGGCGGCGGCGCCCGTGGCCATGCCGGTCGCCCCGGCGCCGGCCCCGGCGGCAGCGGCGGCCCCGGCGGCTGCGGCGCCGGCCGCCCCTGCGGCACCGGCCGAGAACCTCCTGGAGGTCAAGAGCCCGATGGTGGGCACGTTCTACTCGGCCCCGAGCCCCGAGAGCGACCCCTACGTCACCGTCGGCGCGCGGATCACCGAGGATACGGTCGTCTGCATCATCGAGGCCATGAAGGTCATGAACGAGATCAAGGCCGAGTGCCGCGGCACGGTCGTCGAGATCCTCGTCAAGAACAGCCAGCCCGTCGAGTACGGGCAGGTGCTGCTGCTGGTCCGGCCGGAGTAGTACCCGCCGCCAGAAAAGGACTGCCCCTTGTTCAGTCGAATCCTCATTGCCAACCGCGGCGAGATCGCCCTGCGGATCATTCGCGCGTGCAAGGAACTGGGCGTCGAGACGGTCGCCGTCTTCAGCGAGGCCGACCGCAACGCCAGCTACCTGCACCTGGCCGATGACCACATCTGCATCGGCGAGGCGCCCTCGGCGGACAGCTACCTCAACATCGCCCGCATCATCGCCGCCGCCGAGATCGCCGACGTCCAGGCGATTCACCCGGGCTACGGCTTTCTCGCCGAGAACCCCCACTTCGCCGAGGTCTGCCGCGACTGCAAGATCGCCTTCATTGGCCCGGACACCGAGACGATGGGCAAGCTCGGCGACAAAATCGAGGCCAAGCGCATCGCCAAGGCCGCCAACGTCCCCACCGTGCCCGGCAGCGACGGGCCCATCGCCGACGTCGAGGAGGCGGTGAAGCTGGCCAACCAGATCGGCTACCCCGTCGGCATCAAGGCGGCCGCCGGCGGCGGGGGGCGCGGCATCCGCGCGGTCCACAACGAGGCCACCCTCCGCGGCAGCTTCCGCCAGGCCCAGATCGAGGCGGAGGTCGCCTTCGGCGACGGCCGGCTGTACATGGAGAAGTGGATCGAGTCGATGCGCCACATCGAGGTGCAGATCCTCGGCGACAACCACGGCAACCTGGTGCACCTGTGGGAGCGCGACTGCACCGTCCAGCGCCGCCGACAGAAGCTCATCGAAGAGAGCCCCTCGCCCGCCCTGAGCGAGGAGCAGCGCCAGGCCGTCTGCGAGGCGGCTGCGCGACTCTGCCGCCAGGCCGGCTACACCAACGCCGGCACCGTCGAGTTCATCCTCGACCTCTCCAGCGGCGAGTTCTACTTCATGGAGGTCAACGCCCGCATCCAGGTCGAGCACCCGGTGACCGAGATGATCAGCGGCATCGACCTGGTGAAGTGGCAGCTGCGGGTGGCCGCCGGCGAGCGGCTCGACTTCACCCAGGACCAGGTCCCGCGGATGGGCCATGCCATCGAGTGCCGCATCAACGCCGAAGACCCCGAGCACAACTTTCGGCCCTGCCCGGGGCGGATCGACGTCTACGTGCCCCCCGGCGGCCCCGGCGTGCGACTCGACAGCCACGTCTACCAGGGCTACACCATCCCCTCGACGTACGACAGCCTCATCGGCAAGCTGCTGGTCCACCGCCCCACCCGCGCCGAGGCCATCCAGACCATGTGGCGCGCCCTGGGCGAGTTCCAGATCCACCCCGTCAAAACCACCGTGGCGATGCACCAGCACGTCCTGGGCCATCCCACCTTCCTCAGCGGCCAGTTCGACACGGGCTTTGTCGAGAAGCACGTGCTGGCGAAGTAGTAGACCGGCCAGGCTGGAATGTGAGGTAGTCCGCTCCGCCTGTCCTCGAGGGGATGGTGCAGGCTGTGTCCCTGGGCGCTGCTGGGCCTGCAGGCGGTTGGGCAGAGGCATCCACCAACCCCTGGCGCTCGCCCGGGGCCCTCAAGGGCCATGGACCGGAGCCCCAGAGGGGCGTGGATCGGAGCCCCGAAGGGGCGCCAGTTTTTGGCCGGGGGCGTGAGCCCCCGGAACAGGCGTCCCTATAATGAACTGAGCCCCGAAGGGGCGGCAGTGCCGCACCGTGGCGCACTGCCGCCCCTTCGGGGCTCAACTCCTAACATCCGCCTCACCGGGGGCTTACGCCCCCGGCTAAACACTGGCGCCCCTTCGGGGCTCCGAACCGGCTGGTCCGGCCTCGGGACGTCGAGGCGCTCAGTCGTGAGTTGGCAGAACCGCAGGGGCGGAACTCAACATTCCTGGCTGGCCGGTCTAATAGGGCGGGCACCGCCCGCGGCCCAGGAAGCAGCTGCGCGAGCAACGCCGTTGCTCGCGTAGCGTAGATCCATCGCCCTCGCTGCCTGAGCGCGGCGAGCTCGCGGGATCGTCGAGGACGCATCCGTTGCCGGAGGCTGGATATGGACGAGACGGCGGCGAAACCGGAATGGATGGAGGCGCTGCGGGACCCGCTACGGGCCCACGCTCTGCGCAACGGGCGGCCTGACCTGGACGAGATCCTCGGGCTGCTCGCCCGGCCGGCGGGAGAGCCGGCGTTCGATGTCGAGGTCATCGCGGCCTCCGTCGCGCGGCTGCGGACGACGCCCGGCGTCAACACCGGTCATCCGCTGCTGGACCTGTCGGTCAAGACGGGCCTGGCCTTTATCGACGCCACGTTCCAGGGCGACCATCCCAAGTACGGGGTCAAGCACTACGGCCAGGCCGTCCACGAGACGTTCCCGCCCACGATCATCGCGACGGTGGACGCCCTGTCGGCCTGGGGGCTGATGGATCGGGCCACGCGTCTCTGGGGCTACTGGGTGAGGAACTTCGTCCGCGAAGACGGGACGATCCGCTATCGGGGGACCTCGCTGAGCGAGTGTGGCCAACTGCTGCACACGGCCGCTTTGCTGGCCGAGCGCGCCGGCACCGAAGGGTGGGCGGACGTCCTGCCAGGCGTGGAGCGGATCGCGGCCTGGCTGTTGGAGAGGCTCGAGGCGTCGGCCGGGGACGGGGGCCTGCTGCACGGCGTACCCGAGGATGACGAGCGGGACAAGCCCGCGACCTACTTCCACAACAATGCCTGGGTGGCCACGGGGCTGCGGCGCTGGGCCGGGCTGTGCGAGGGCGGGGCCCGGGTGAGCCGCACCGAGCCCGGGGCCGTTCGCGCCGCGGCGGATCGGCTGGCCCGTCAGACGCTCGCCGCCATTCGGGACGTCTGGCCCCGCGAACCGGAGGACTGGTGGCTCCCGCCGCAGGTCGAGCCCATCGCGCCGGAGGCCCGGCCCCGCCGCAGGGTCACGGAGACCCGCCTGGGCTCCTACACGAACTACCGCTACTGGCCCGAACTGCTCGCTAGCGGCATCCTGCCGACGGACATGGCCAACCGGGTGGTCGAGGCCCGTCTGGAGGGCGGCGGACAGTTCTGCGGCGTAACCCGGTTCATGGACTGGCTGGACGATTGGCCCCTGGCCGACTACCTCGCCGGCCTGTGGGCGCTGGGGCGAACCGAGGACTACCTGCTGAGCCTGTACGGGCACGTGGCGTACCATCAGGCCGAGGGTCACCTGACCGCCTACGAGCAGATCGCCCTGCCCCCCGGCCGGCCCCGGGCGCCGTACTGCCTGCCGTGCCAACTGGTGGCGGCCCGCGCGGCCCGGCGGCTGCAGGCCTGACACTCCAACGGAGTTCGGGACATCGTACGGAATTCGTTCATGAGTTCACTATGGTGTCCCAGTGGCTGTCCCCGGAACCGCTGGCTATGGAGGCCGCATCGATGCGAACGGGCGTTCTGGCAATACTGGGAGTACTGCTTATGACAGGATCGGGATCCGCTGGCGGTGACGCACCCACGGTGGTGGGGGCGATCCGGTGGGACGCGTGGACGGGCGGGGCCGTGACCGAGCAGGTCGAGCGGACCCTTGGTCCGGCCAAGTACCGCGACCGCCTGCCCTGGTTCGCCGAGGTGCTCGATCCACAGACGGTGCGGATCGACGGCGGGCGGGCCGAAGTGATGGACCGCGAGATCGACTGGGCCGCCCAGGCCGGGCTCGATTACTGGGCATTTCTGATCTACCCCGAGTCGAGCCCGATGAGCGCCGCCCTGGGGCAGTACCTCCGCAGCCCCCGGCGGGATCGGCTCGGCTTCTGCATGATCCTGCACAACACGCTCAAGGTTCCCGAGGCGGAGTGGCCCCAGGAGCGCGCCCGGGCCGTGGGGCTGCTGCGGGAGAGCGGCTATCAGACGGTGCTGCACGGACGCCCGCTGGTGTACGCGTTCCTGGGCAATGAGTTCCCGTACGACCGCTTCGCGGATTTCCTGGCCGCTGCGCGGCAGGGGGGCCTGCAGCCCTACTGCGTCTTCATGGGCTGGAACCCGGCCAACGACTTTCGGACGGTCGCGCTGAAAGGGTTCGACGCGGTCTCCGCCTACGCGAAGGGCAGTCAGGAACCGGCCTTCACCGACCTGACCCGCGCGGTCGAAACGAACTACTGGCGCAACGCGGCCCACGCCGGCGTCCCATACATCCCGCTGGTGACCACAGGCTGGGACAAGCGCCCGCGGAAGGACCATCCGGTGTCGTGGGAGCTGGGGCATCCCTACCACCGACAGGAGGTCTTCCCGGCCCAGCCCACGCCCGCGGAGATCGCTTCGCACCTGCGCGACGCCCTGGATTTCGTGAAGGCGCACCGGGGGATCTGCGAGGCCAACGCCGTCATCGTCTACGCCTGGAACGAGTATGACGAAGGGGGCTGGCTCGCCCCCACCCGAAGGCCTGACGGCCTTCCCGATACATCCCGGCTGGACGCGGTCCGTTCGGTGCTGGCCGGACCGTAGGGGGGGAGGGCTGGCGCACCCCCGCCGTCCGAATTTCGCGCTTCAACGCCGCCCCTGCGGTCCGTATACTCTCCGGGCGCGCCGGCGGGGGCTGTTGCAGCGGCGCCACCGGAAACGTTAGCGGAAAAGGAGCATAGCTTACCATGGCAGAAGTCATCAAGGGCAACGCGGTCGTCGGGCAGTCCGGCGGGCCGACGGTCGTGATCAACCAGTCGCTGGTCGGCGTGATCGAGGCCATCCAGAACATGCCAGCCGTCAATCGCCTGCTGGGCGCCCGCCACGGCGTGCGCGGCATCGTGGACGAGAAGTTCGTCGACCTCAAGCAGATCCCGCAGGACACGCTCGATGCCGTCGCCGCCACGCCGGCGGCCGCGCTGGGCTCGACCCGCGACAAGCCCGACCAGGCGTACTGCGAGAAGATCTTCTCGGTCTTCGAGAAGTACGACGTGCGATACTTCTTCTACATCGGCGGTAACGACTCGGCCGACACGGCCCGGATCGTCAACCAGCTCGCCCGCCAGGCCGGCTACGAACTGCGGGTGTTCCACATCCCCAAGACCATCGACAACGACCTGCGGGTGACTGACCACTGCCCGGGCTACGGCTCGGCCGCCCGGTTCGTGGCCAGCGCCGTCCAGGGCGACGACCGCGACAACGCCTCGCTGCCCGGCGTGAAGATCGACGTCATCATGGGTCGGCACGCCGGCTGGCTGACGGCCGCGGCCAGCCTGGGCCGGCAGGACGAGGCCGACGGGCCCCACCTGATCTACGTCCCCGAGCGCCCCGTCAGCGAGGAGAAGATGCTCGCCGACATCGAGAAGGTTTACAGCAAGCTCGGCCGATGCGTGGTGGCCGTCAGCGAGGGCGTCGAGGACACCGACTCCAAGCCGTGGGGCACTAAGATCACCGAGACCGTCGAGAAGGACTCCCACGGCAACGTGCAGCTCTCGGGCACCGGGGCCCTGGGCGACTACATCGCCGGGCTGGTCAAGAGCAAGCTGGGCGTCAAGCGCGTCCGCAGCGACACGCTGGGCTACCTGCAGCGCAGCTTCGCCGGCTACGCCAGCCCCGTCGACCAGGCCGAGGCCCGCGAGGCCGGCCACAAGGCCGTCGAGTACGCCAACAGCGGCGACATCGACGGCAGCGTCGCCTTCGAGCGGACCGGCGGCGGGGCCTACTACGGCATCCGCTACTTCCTGGCCAACCTCGCCGACGTCGCCCGCGAGACCAAGAACCTGCCCGGCGAGTTCCTCAACGACGAGGGCAACGGCGTGACGGACGGCTTCCGCAAGTACGCCCTGCCGCTGACCGGCGGCCTGCCCAAGATCGGCAAGCTTTTTTAGGCGAGACAACAGCGCCGCCCAGGCGAGCCCTGGGCAGGAGGCGACAATCTGAACTCGCGAGTAGCCCCGGGCACCCCCCGGGGCTATTCTTGCGCCGAGGCCCCGTCGCAGCGTGCCTGGGCCGTATGGAGTGCGGCGGCAACGACGCCGCTTTGGCTGGTCTTGGCGCCACCGATCCAAAGCGGCGTCCAGGCCGCCGCAGTCCATACTGCGTCCGCGCCGTTGGCGGAGTTCGTTGCCGGGCCTCGCTCCGCTCGACCCGGCCTACGAAGACCCCGGCCTACGAAGACCCCCGGCATGCCGGGGGCTATATGAAGAGCACGATGGACACCACGACCGACGCGCCCTGCATCCTGGCGATCGACATTGGCACCTCGAGCGTGCGGGCGGGCCTGTATGACCTGTCGGGCCGGCTGCGCGAGGGCAGCCTGACGCGCCTGGGCTGGCGCGTCGGCGGCGGGGCGCCGGGATCGGCCGAGGTCGAGCCGGCGAGGCTGGTGCGTCAGACGGCCCGCGCCATCGACGGCGCCCTGACCGGTGGCGGGCGGGTGCTGGCGGTGGGGGCGTGCTGCTTCTGGCACAGCCTGGTGGGCCTGGACGAACAGCTGCAGCCCCTGACGCCGATCGTCACCTGGGCGGACACCCGCCCGGCCGGCGAGGCGGATCGGCTGCGGGCCGACTTCGACCCCATCGAGCTGCACCAGCGCACGGGCTGTCCGGTCCACGCGAGCTACTGGCCGGCGAAGCTGCTCTGGCTGCGGCGGACGTGCGAGTCGTTCGGGCAGGTCCGCCACTGGCTCGGCCCAGCCGACTGGCTATACGCCGAGCTGTTCGGCCAATCGGCTACGAGCGTGTCGATGGCCTCGGCAACGGGGCTGTGGAACCGCACGAGCGAGCGGTGGGACGCGCCCCTGTGCGAGTCCGTGGGCGTGTCGGCCGAGCAACTCGGCGAGCCCCGCCCCCTGGCCGAGCCGCTGCGGGGGCTTCGGGCGCGCTGGGCGAAGCGCTGGCCCGGCCTGGCCGAGGTGCCCTGGACGCTGGCCGTCGGCGACGGGGCGGCCAGCAACGTCGGTTCGGGCTGCATTCGGCCCGGCGTGGCGGCGCTGATGGTCGGCACGAGCGGGGCCGTCCGCGTCGCCCAGCCGCCCGCCGGCGACCGCCTGCCCGGGGGCCTGTGGGGCTACCGCATCGACGCGGGCCGACCGATCACCGGCGGGGCCGTCAGCAACGGCGGGGCCGTCTTCGACTGGCTCACCCGCACCCTCCGCCTGGGCCGCGATTTTGAGGCGAAGCTGGCTGACCGCCAGCCCGGCGCCCATGGCCTGGGCGTCCTGCCGCTGCTGGCCGGCGAGCGGACGCCGCACTGGCGGGCCGACGTGACCGGCGTGATCGCCGGCTTCACCGGCGCGACCGGTCCGCTGGACATCGCCCAGGGGGCCCTGGAGGCCGTCGCCGCGCGACTGGCCGACCTGGTCGAGCGGCTCGACGTCGCGGTGGGGGGGCTCGCGCGTGTCATCGGCACCGGCGAGGCCCTGCGCCGCAGCCCCCTCTGGCCGGCCATGCTCGCCGACGCCCTCGGCCGGCCCCTGGAGCTGTCCAGCGTCCCCGAGGCCAGCCTCCGCGGGGCCGCCCTGCTGGCCGCCGACGCCCTGGCCCTCGCCCGCGATGACGCCTGGACCCGTCCGCAGACCGACCGCACCATCGAACCCCGCCCCGCCCGCCACGACGCCTGGCGGGCCCTCCGCCAGCGCAACGACGAACTCTCCCGACGCCACTACGGGTAGGGCACGTGGGTTCTCGCCGAAGCGGCTGCGGAGGCGAGGTTCCGCGTGCCGCGAAGGCGGATCACCCTTCGAACCGCCTTGCGCCATCGCGGCACGCAGAACCGCTCCGCTACGCTTCGCGAACCTGCGTTCCCTACGCCAGGAAGGCCTGCAGGGCGGGGTTGTCCATCTCGTGCTTTCTGCCCGGCGAGACGATCAGCTTCACCGCGTCGGCGGCGCCGAACGCGCTGTAGATCGCCCGCAACTCGTCGAGGGACCGAGGGACGGTCTGGTTGTACGAGGCCGACGCGTTGTGCGGGCCTGGCGTGTCCAGTTCGCCATAGTGGATGGCCAACGGGCGGGGGGCGTTGAGGCCCGCGATATCGCTGCGGTCCATCCAGTCCAGGATGCCCGGCACGCAGTGGGCTGGGGCGTTGTGGCTGGTGCGGTAGATGGCCTCGAAGGACCCCAGCGTGCCGCTGGCGAAGATGCGGCCCACACGCTCGCTGAAGGCCGGGTAGATCAGCGCCAGGTCGCCGCCGTAGCTGATGCCCGCCACGTCGAGGGTGGCGATCCCCCGTGCCCCCGCCAGCCAGGCCTCCCAGCGAAGCAGGTCCTCCACGGTGGCCCCCAGCAGCGTTCGGCCATGCTGAAAACCGTCGGTGACCAGGTTGTACGACATGGGCCGGCCCCAGTCCCAGTAGTGCAGCTTGGCCGGCGCGTCGTGGCGGGCCAGGTCGTTGAGCGCGCCGAAACCACGCAGTTCCGGGCACAGGACGGTGTGGCCCTGGCGAGCCAGTTCCAGGGCGAAGCCGTGGTGGTAGTCGTCGCGGGCCCCGATGGCCGGCTCGACCTCGCCGTGGCCGTGGATGGCCAGCACGGCCCGGCCCGCGTGGCCCGGCGCGTCAGGCTCGAGCAGGTACGCCGGGATCGACAGCGTCTCGTCGATCCGCATCACCAGGGCCCGGAGCGTGACGTTGTCCGCGCGAGCGGTCCGCAATTCCCGCACCTCGCCCGGCCCGACCGGTTGGATCGCCAGCAGCTCGGCCAGCTTCGCGCGGCATTGGAGGCGCCACTGGTCCGCCGGTCCCTGAAAGGTCGCGAACGACAGCGCCCGCCGCCCAGGCGCGTGGGCGAACCGCAGCGTCAGGTCCTGCTCGGTGATGGTGAAGCCCTCATCCATCGCATGCCTCCTCAGTCCGCCCGCGCAAGAAGCAGGACGCACAGCGCACTGTACGTCCTGCTCTGTAACTCTTAGGACCTCTGGGCGTCTTCTCTCTGTGTCCTCTGCGCCTCTGTGGCCCATCTTCGCTGCTTTTTCTTCGCTGCCGGGCCTCGCTGCGCTCGACCCGGCCTACGGGCTATGCGCCGAACTTTTCGAGCTTGCCGGCGTGGGCCATGGCCAGGGGCATGATCTCCTTGGACGGGATCGTGCCGATCTCGCCGGTGCGGCAGGTGACCTCGTCGAACTTTGCCGGCTGGCCGCCGCGGATGTACGGGCCGTGCAGCAGCACCGGCACGGGGTGCCAGCTGTGGGCCATGAGGCTCGGCGGGGTGCTGTGGTCGCCGGTGATGATCAGCACGTCGGGCTCACCGGCCAGCAGCGTCGGCAGGGCGGCGTCCATTTCTTCGATGCGCTGGACCTTGCCGTCGAGGTCGCCGTCCTCGCCGGTCTTGTCGGTGTACTTGAAGTGCGAGAAGATGAAGGTGTGCTCCTTCATCGCCTCGACGGTCTCCTTGCAGACCATCTCGGCGGTGGTGGGCTGGCTGACGACGGGGATGCCCACCAGCCTCGCCACGCCGCGGTACATCGGGTAGCCGGCGACGGCGGCGGGCTTGACCTTGTATCGGTCGGCGAACAGCGGCCAATCGGGGTACTTGGCGAAGCCGCGGGCGAGGATCATGTTGGCCTGGGGCTCGTCCTTAAGGATGGCGCGGATCTGGCGGATGAGGTCGGCGACCATGGCGGCGGTCTTGGAGCTGTGCGGCGGGGCGTCGCACTCCAGCGGCGGCCGGCCGGTGACCTGCGGGTCGGTGTCGCCGATGTTGTCGTCCAGGCCCGCCCCGCGCAGGACCATCACGGCGCGGTGCTCGGCCTCGGTCTCCAGGAAGACCGTCACACCGGCCGGCGGCTTGAGGGACTTGGTGATCTTGGCGATCAGCCGGCGGTTCTCCTCGTCCGGAATTCGGCCCGCACGGCGGTCGGTGACGTTGCCGTCGGCGTCGAGGGTGCAGAAGTTCAGCCGGGCGGCCACGTCGGTGTCCTCCAGCGGGAACTCCATGCCCAGGGCGCTGAGGACGCCGCGCCCCACCTGGTAGACCAGCGGGTCGTAGCCGAACAGCCCGAGGTGCCCCGGGCCCGAGCCGGGCGTGACGGCGTTGGCCACCGGCGTCAGCAGCCCGCAGGCGCTCTTGGCGGCCAGGGCATCGAGGTTGGGCGTTCTGGCGATCTGCAGGGCCGTGCCGCGCTCGCCGTTGGCGCAGTCGCCCACGCCATCCATCACCAGCAGGACGATACGCTTGTCGTTGGGAATCGCCAGGGACGCGATCAGGTCGCCGTAGGTGTCGTTCATCGTCGGAGTCCTCATTGCGGGAGAAGTCGCGGAAAGCTCTGCGGGAGACGGTGTTTCCCGACGGGGGAAGTGTATCGGCCCCGGCCGGGCTTTGCCAGTGCCCGCCGCGAAAACGCCGCCTTCCGGTTCCTATAGAGCCCCGGGCCTGCCCGGGGTCTGGGGGGCTTTCACCGCCGCTGACCGTAAGAGCGTTGGGCCCCGCACGCTCGGCCCGGGCGAGATCCCCACGGATTGCATCCGTGGGCTTGGGGAAAGCGGTGGGGCGTCGCGGGGCGCCTACCCGGCGGGCCACCAGGTGTTGGTCAGGGTGACGGCGCCGCTGATGAGCAGCAGCACTGCCACGACGGCTGCGAATTGTTGCGGCTGGACGCGGGCGGCCACCCGTTCGCCGAGGTAGCTGCCCAGCAGGACGCAGGGCAGGCCGATCAGCACGAGCAGGCCGACCGGGGCGGTGAAGTGGCCCTGGAGGCTCAGGGTGGTGATCATGGCCACGTTGAGCAGCCCCCAGAACATCGCCAGCGTCGCCCGAAAGCCCTCCTTGCGGGCGAAGCTGTACTGGGCGAAGACGGCGACGGTGGCCCCGCCGGTGCCGAACGCGCCGTGGATGACCCCGCCGGTCAGCAGCAGGCCGTTGAGCCCGTGGCGGGCCCACGGCGGCAGGGCCGCGGCGGTAGTCGCCGGTCGGCCCAGGCGGCTCAGGGCGGCCACCACCAGCACCAGGCCCAGGGCCGTCATCAGCCCGCGCTCAGGCAGCCAGGTCGCCATGGCCACGCCGGCTGGCATGCCCAGGCCCGCCCACAGCAGCATCCGCCCCAGCGTGGGCCACTCGACGTGCCGGCGGTTGGCCAGGACGATCTGCACCGACTGCACCAGCCCGATCGCCACCAGGCACAGCACCAGGGCCTGCCGGTCGGGCCAGACCAGCAGCAGCAGCGGCAGCGCCAGCAGGGCCGAGCCGTAGCTGGCGATGGCCCCGATGAAGTGCGTGGCCAGGATCAACGCCGCGACCAGGGCGAGCGTGGGGTCCATCAATGCCGGCCGCAGCAGAGCTTGAACTTCCGCCCCGAGCCGCACGGGCAGGGGTCGTTCCGGCCGGGGGGCTTGTCGGGCATCGCGTGGGGGCGCTCCTGGAGCCGCCGCTGCGTCAGCGGGGACTGCCCGTCCGGCGCGACCAGGCCGTTGCGCGGCGGGGGGAGCTGGCCCTTCTTGACGTACTCGGCCATGCGGCGCAGCTCCGGCAGGGCGTAGCGGAAGAATTCCTGGTAGCCCTGGCAGAAGTGGTTGCGCCGCTCCGGCGAGTCGGCGGCGGCGCCCAGGTGGTGCTTGGGACAGCCGCCGTTGCAGGCGAAGAGGAACTCGCAGTCGCGGCAGGGGCCGGGCAGCTCGGTCTTGAGCCGGGCGAACTCGTCCAGCCGCGGCGAGGTGACCAGCTCGGCCAGCGGCGTTTCGTTGATGTTGCCCAGCAGCCATTCGGGCTCGACGAAGTGGTCGCAGGCGTACAGGTCGCCGTTGAACTCCAGCACATGGGCGGTGGCGCAGCGCTTGGACTCGCAGCAGACCGTCGCCTCGCCGTAGATGACGGTGTGCAGCAGGCTGTCGAAGAGCCTCACGCTGACCCGCCCGACGTCGGTGGCGGCCCAGGCGTCGAAGACGTCGCAGAGGAACTTGCCGAACTGCCGCGCCGAGCAGGAGTAGTCCTCCGGTTCGCCGGCGGCGTTCCTCTCCAGGATCGGGATGAACTGCAGCCAGTGCACGCCGCGGTTGACGAAGTAGCGGTAGATGTCGCCGGCGTAGGGGGCGTTTCGGCTGTTGAGGGTGACCAGGACGTTGAACTCCACGCCGTGCTTGCGGAGCAGCTCCAGGCCCTTCCACGAGCGGGCGTGGGAGGGCTTGCCGGCCCCGTCGCGGCGGAAGTGGTCGTGCCAGGCCGCCGGCCCGTCGAGGCTCAGGCCGACCAGGAACTTGTGCTCGGCGAGGAACGCGCACCACTCGTCGTCCAGCAGCGTGCCGTTGGTCTGCAGGGCGTTGGAGACGACCTGCCCGTCGCGGCCATGGGCCTTCTGCAGCTCGACGGCCCGGCGGAAGAAGTCCAGGCCCGCCAGCGTCGGCTCGCCGCCCTGCCAGCCGAAGTACACCTGCTGGGGCTGGGCGGCCATGTACTGCTGCACGTAGGTTTCCAGCAGCGCATCGGACATCATGAACTTCGTGACGCCCGGGTAGAGCTTGAGCTTCTCGGTGTAGTAGCAGTAGGTGCAGTCGAGGTTGCACACGCCGCAGACCGGCTTGGCCATGATGTTGAACAGGTGCAGGCCCGGGGCCGGCGCGGGGGACCCGGCGGTGCTGGCGGCAGTGTCGGGGGTTTCGGTGCTCATGATGCGTCCAGAATAACGGATCGGGGAGGATTTTTGATTCTTGATTGCAGATTTTCGAGGCCGGGCCCGCTCGTAGGCCGGGTCGAGCAGAGCGAGGCCCGGCGGCGAAGCCGGACCACCATCCGGGCGCTGTAACGGCGCCGTCCGCCGCAGGCCGTAGGGTGTGCAGGTTCGCGGAGCGTCAGCGGAGCGGTTCTGCGCAACCCCGGCGGGGGGGCTCCGATCCACGCCCCTTCATGGGCCCGGACCATGCTCCTCTGGGCGCTTCGATCCATGCCCTTCCGCCACGCCCGCCCAAGCCGGACTGCGTCCGGCCTACGGTCCGACGGGCTCCTCCTCTCGGGCGGCGCTGAGCTGGTCGACCAGGCCTCGTCGGCGGAGCCACAGGACCAGGCCCGCGGCCAGCAGGCCCACCAGGCCCACGGGCAGGAACTGCATCGGCTCGGTGGCCTGGCCGGTGCGGAGCAGGTCGACCGACAGGCCCAGCACCGGCGCCAGCACGGCCGAGAAGGCGCTCTTGGCCTGCGACTCGATGCTCAGGACGGTGGCCATGCGGTCGGGGTTGACGTTCTCGCTGAAGCGGCTCAGCTGGATGGGCCGCCAGGCGTTCTGCAGCACTGATACGCACCCCGGGTGATTTTCGCGCGCTGTTAGGCGCCCGTTCGGGTTGCGCGAGCGGGTGATCCATGCGATGATGGGGCATCTGACCGAAAGGATGC
>JAWLCG010000030.1:0-22855 GCA_041687295.1 Phycisphaerae bacterium
CCTGTTCGCGCGGGTGCTGGGGAGGCTGGCGGCCCTGCCGCCGCACCCGAGCTGACGGCCCGGAAAACCCGGTGATCCACGTGGGGGTAAGGGGGCAGTTCGCGCCGAGGCCGGCTCCCCCCGGCCATCCAGCCACGATCCACCCACTTCCGCCTCCAATCAGGCCACCACCGAGCATTGGTGAAATATCCGGGTTAGGCGTGCAGACGCGGAAGGACGGGTACCAGGGACCGTGGACCTGGGCACTCCGGTAGCCTGAAAAGGGTCCTATGCGCCCCTCTTGCCAAAGAGCGCAGCCGAGAATGCCCCGCAATGACTACTGCCTCGCGCGTGCGCGCGCGAGCACCTTCATCCATGCGGGCTACTTGCCTTTCACGAAACGAAATACGTCGGGGTCGATGCTGAATGCGAAAGATCCTGGCTGAAGGTGCAACGCTACGTGGCTGACGACGGCAACGGCAGACGCATAGACCTTGCGAGCGTCCGACTGAAGTTGCCCATGCTTGGAGGTGAGGAAGTGCAGATAGCGTCGGCGTACACCGGCGATGATCTTGAGGTGCTGAACCAGTTCTTCCTTGACCAGTCCGGCTTTCCGGAGCTCCTCAATACGTCTCTGTTGGCCCTTCTCCTCGAACTTGCTCACCGACAGCTTGTCCAGCATTTCTGGCGTTGCCTTGAGCTCATAGAGGAGGATCGCCCACATCTCGCCCACGAGGCCACACATGGCGATGCACGCGATGTAGTGTCCGAGGCAGTACGACACCTTCGCGGAGATCAGCGGCCAGACAATCTTCTCCAGGATCGTGGGGTCACTGGGGACCCCGATCAAGTCGAGGTCACGGCCACTGATCTCCCTGTACCGGGCGATGTAGCTGCCGATGTCACGATCAGAGCCCTGAGCCATCACGGCCTTCAGGAGCTTCTCGGCATCCAGGTTCTGTGAGTGGCGAGGAGACTGGTCCGCGTCCAAGTCATGGATAGCCAGCGGTCGCAGGACGGCCGGCATTCTGGAATCACTATCAGATGTGGACATCGGGTGCCCTTTGGGTTGCATCGTGGAAAAGGGTCAGGCAGCACTCCCGTCGTAGGTCAGCGAGAAGATCGTGTCGGCAAGCCACTTCTGGAAACTCTCGTTGTCCTGGTACTGCTTGACCAGCTCCATGTGGTCAGTGAGCATGCTGAGGACCACCTGTTTCAGGGCCCTGTTGTGCTCCAGCCGAGCAGCGGCCCTGTCACTGTTCTTCATCGCGTTCTGGTAGGCCTTGTCCGCCGAAACCTTGGCGGGGATCTCCTGGGCGATCACATCGCGGATGCGATCGACGTCTTTCCAGGTGATGTTGCCGAACTGCTCGTTGAAGGCGCGGACGATGTTGCTCAGGCGGTCGAGCTCGGGCTCGGGCTTTCGGCCCCCGCCGGCGGCGGGGACGGGGCCGATCTCGGCGTCCTCGTCGGGCAGGCTGAGCCGCAGGGCCTCCTGCTTTTCGGCGCGGTAGCTGTCCATGTCGATCGATTCGAGGATGCCCTTGGACAGGTCCTCCTCCACCGGGGCCGGCAGCTTGGGCGTCAGGAAGCTCAGGAAGATCGACAGCTTCTCCCACTCGGCGTTGTTGTACGGCAGGATCGAGGCGAGGAACTGGTAGGTCCGCACGAAGGCCTTGGCCTTGCCCTTGAAGTCGACCTGGCCGTCCTCGTCCAGCTCAGTCATGTACACGGCCACGCAGCCGTCGAGGATCGGGTCGAGCGTCTCCCGGCCAGAGCCGCCGAGGAACAGCCGCACCAGCTCCTCCACCTGGGGCTCGCTGTAGACCCGGTAGCGGTCGAGGTCCGCCTTCAGGTCGTGCAGCTTGTTGGGGTCGGTCTCCTCGCTGAGGATCGTGGTGCGGTAGTAGGCGGCGAAGGCGGCCTGGATCGTGTCACTGTCGTTCATGAAGTCCAGCACGAACGTGTCGGCCTTCTTCGGGTGGGCCCGGTTCAGCCGCGAGAGCGTCTGCACAGCCTTGATGCCCGAGAGCATCTTGTCGACGTACATCGTGTGCAGCAGCGGCTCGTCGTAGCCGGTCTGGAACTTGTCGGCCACGATCAGGAACCGGTACGGGTCCTGCTGGAACCGCTTCTCGATCTGCCCGCTGGGGAAGTCGTTCAGGCTCGCCTCGGTCACCGGCCGGCCGTTGTCCTCGTGCTCGCCGCTGAAGGCGACGATGGCCCGGCAGGGGCTCTTGCGCTCGCGGAGGTAGGCCTCGAAGGCGTGGTAGTACTGGATCGCCCGCCGGATGCCGCTGCAGATGACCATTGCCCGGGCCTGGCCGCCGACCTTCCTCTTCGCCAGCACCTGCTCGTGGAAGTGGTCGACCATGATCTCCGCCTTCTCGCGGATCGCGTGGTCGTGCGACTCGACGTAGTGGCGGAGCTTCTTCTGGGCCCGCTTGGTGTCGAACTCCGGGTCGTCCTCCACTGTCTTCATGAGGCGGTAGTAGCTGTGCACCGGCGTGTAGTGGGCCAGCACGTCCAGGATGAAGCCCTCCTGGATCGCCTGCTTCATCGTGTAGGCGTCGAAGGGCACATGCTTCACCTTGTCGCCGGCCGGGGCGGGCTCGCCGAAGATCTCCAGCGTCTTGTTCTTCGGCGTAGCCGTGAAGGCGAAGTAGCTGGCGTTGGCCAGCATCTTGCGGGACTCCATCAGCCGGTTGATCTGGTCCTCGAAGTCCTCCTCGCCGTCCTCTGCCGGCTGCTCGCTCAGGGCCATGTTCATCTTCGCCGACGTCCGCCCGCCCTGGCTGGAGTGGGCCTCGTCGATGATGATGGCGAACTTCCGGGTCCGGTGCTCGTTGCCCAGCTCGTCCAGGATGTAGGGGAACTTCTGCACCGTGGTGATGATGATCTTCTTGCCGCCCCGCAGGAACCGCCGCAGGTCCTCGCTCCGCTCGGAGTGGCCCACGGTGGCCGAGACCTGGGCGAACTGCTTGATAGTGTCGCGGATCTGCCGGTCCAGCACCCGCCGGTCCGTCACGACGATCACCGAGTCGAATAGGGGCGTCTCCCCCTCGCCCAGGTCAATCAGCTGGCGGGCCAGCCAGGCGATGGAGTTGCTCTTGCCGCTGCCGGCCGAGTGCTGGATGAGGTACCGCCGGCCCACGCCGCGCTGGGCCGCGTCGGCCAGCAGCTTGCGGACCAGGCGGAGCTGGTGGTAGCGGGGGAAGATCTGCTTGGCGCCCTTCTTGCGGCCCCGCTCGTCCTTCTCCTCCACCAGTTGGGCGTAGTTCTCCAGGATGTCCGTCAGACCGGGCTTGGTGAGGACCTCCCGCCACAGGTAGTCGGTCTTGAGGCCGGCGGGGTTGGGCGGGTTGCCGGCCCCGTCCCAGAAGCCCTTGTTGAACGGCAGGAACCAGGAGCTCTTGCCCTGCAGGTGCGTGCACATCCGCACCTCCTGGTCGTCCACGGCGAAGTGCACCAGGCAGCGGGGAAACTGGAAGAGCAGCTCGCGCGGGTCGCGGTCGCGCCGGTACTGCTCGACGGCGTCCTCGACGGTCTGCTTGGTCAGGCGGTTCTTGAGCTCGAACGTGGCCACCGGCAGGCCGTTGATGAACAGGCACAGGTCCAGGGCGAGCTGGGTCTGGTCCTTGCTGTACCGCAGCTGCCGCGTGATGCTGAAGATGTTGGCCGCGAAGAGCTCCTCGGCCGCCGTGTTGCCCGGCGTCGGCGTGCCGTAGAACAGCTCCAGGCTCACCGGCCCGTCCTTGACCCCGCCCCGCAGCACGTCGACCACGCCCCGCGAAGCGATCTGCCCCTGCAGGCGGTGGAGGAACTGCGTCCGCCGCGGCCCGTCGTGGCCGAGCTCCAGCGCCTCGGCCGCCCGAGGCTGCGTGGCCCGTACAAACGCCGTCAGCTGCGCCAGGTCCACCGCGTGCTCGCGGTCGTAGTCCTCGCTGCGGCCCTGCACGTAGCCGGCCTCGCTCACGAGCGACTCGACGATCAGGGCCTCCAGGGCCTCTTCGGATGTATCAGTTCGCGCCATGCTTCGGATCCACTTGGGAACCATCGCTCACGGCCGTGTAGGCTTGGTCGGGCCGGTTTGGCTTGTCAGGGTACCGCAGACGCAGCAAGCCTGCTTCCACCATGGGTTTCAGGAAGCGGGCACGCAAGGCAGCGGAACTGCGGTTCATGAGCTCCCCCAAATGGACGGCTGTAAGGAATCGGCCGGTGCATAGGCCCAGGATCAGCCTGCGGCTCTTGTCGGGCTGCAGACGGTCAGAGACCTGCGCGGGCAGCGCCATCCGCCGCAGCTCTTCAAGCACCTGTGGATCCAGGTCTTGCAGTGACAGTGACGAGTCCCAGTCGGCGTTCTGTACGGAGCCGACGTTGTGTGTGGAGTCGCTTTCCTTGTGTACGGAGTCTCTTCCGCTATGTGTGGAGTTTGCTGGGGAATGCACGGACCCAACCAGAGTTCGAACCTTGGGCTCGACAAGCCTATAGGTCGCCCATCTCCTCTGTCCATCCTGCTGCACAAGCCCTTTCTGAACAAGTCCTTGCAACATCTTCGTCAGGTCGGCCGGATGGTGGTTGGTGATCTCCCGCATCCGTCCATTGGACACCTGTCCCTCTACATGGGCTGTGACAACTGCCTGGACTTCCTCCTCTGACAACCGTGCGAATCTAGGCCCAAATCTCTGCCGGAGCTCAGCTAGCGCTTCCTCGGGCATCAGGCTAACCATGGGCATCACAAGCCGAACCCTCGCTGGCTGTACTTGCTCCAGTATGCTCGGCCATCGCCAGTGTTGGGATCCCCAGCCTCGGCGGATCTTGTCGATCCCAGAGCCTGCCTGCTCGGCGGCACCGACCATTAAGAACATCTTCTGCAAGGACTTGTTCCTGCACTCACTTATCCCGCCCCTGAGCAACTGGTCCAGCGACACCAACAATGTTCCCGGATTAGAAACCTCCAGGCGATCTCGGTATTTCTCCACCACGATTCCCCCTTCCCCGCGGTAATCGCCGTGGATCAAAGCATTTGCCAGTGCTTCCCGGATCGCCTCGTGGACCACGGTTTCCCCGCGACGGAACAGACCTTCATCAAGCTGAAATGGCAGCCTTAGGTCGGCAGCAAGGCGCTGAATTATATGTTGGTAGAACTGGAAGAGGTTTGCCTCCCACGTGCCGTCAACGGTCAGCCGATCAGTCCATCGAACCGCTGGATCTTCCGACAGCCGCTCACGGTAGTCAACCTGATACTCCGGCACGCCTTCAACAGAGCGGATTGCATCCGCTTTCCCGAACATCAATAGGCCGGCTACTGTCAGGCCCTCTCGACCCGTTTTTCGCTCTCGTCGCCAACCTCCGAGTTTCGTCAGCAGACCTCGCAGATCCTCGCTCAGCCAGGGATGGTCCGGCATTCGAGCCGAAAATCGCTGGCGGTACTGCTGAATGCTCGCCTCATCAAGGTCTCCGAAACTAAAGCTCTCAAGGATCTCTGAATCGGCCGGTTCGTCCGAACGGTCGGCCAGCATCCGCCCAACTTCGGCTTCCGAACAGTGGTAATCTCCTTCGTAGTTGCGCCGATACGTGCCTGTAAGGGGATTCTGCCCAACATACACTGGCCGCTGGCGGCGGTTCGCCCTTGGGACCCGTATGAGCAGCACGGTCTTTCCATCTAGACGATGCTCTGTGACGTCGCCGTCAGAAAGCAGATTGATGTTGACCTTGCCACGATTGTTCACCGTGTCCCAGAATTGGCTCCGCATCTCTGGAGGGTCTGCAAGGCCAGAAACTTGGCCACTCGGCTCGACGCCCAAAACGATGACGCCACCGTCAGTGTTTGCCATAGCGCTGTAGGTTTCCCACAGGCTTCCAGGCAGGCCTCCCTTAGCAGCCTTGTATTCCAGGTCTTGGGCTTCGTGAAGCCCCAGGAACGCAAGCATCGATCCAGATGATGGTGGGGTGGCAGTCACGACTCCGCCTCCTCAATGAGTTCACATTCGTCGTCGCTCTGGTTAGCCTCTGAATCCAAGTCATCAAGCCATGCTTCCCCCCCAACCTTGGCCAATTCATCGTCCAGGGGAACGTCCCGAACATTTACCATGCCCGTCACCACGTCCGCAATCAGCCGCGTGCGATACTCGCGAACCAAGCCAATCTCCCTTTCGGCGCAGCTGACGGCTGCATCCAAGTCCCCCGTCTCTTCCTGCAGGGCAGCAACAATGCGTTCCTGCTCGTCCAGCGGAGGCTCCAGTACTGGCATCCAACCTATGTCGTCCATGTTGAAGTGGCCGACGGTCGAGCCCTGAGTCGTCAGACGGATGCGGTCGTGTGGGGGGCCGCCGTAGATCATGTAGACCAGGAACTGCGCGTCGTACTCGTTGCGGCGCAGCTTCATCAGGACCGTCCTTTGACCGAGGCAGACCGCCCTACCTTCTGGAACAACACAGGCTTCGCCAGCCGGGGCTTCCCGTGTAAAGACCACATCTCCAGGCTCAGGCCTGCCACGCTGCGTCCACTCGGTGAACGCTTCAGCCGTCGTGCAGTAGGTGCCTTCCCAGCGGATCTGACCGTTGCGGACAGCGCTGGTGCGGATGACGTGGAAGTCACTCTCGTCGACGGCGGGGGCAGTCTTGTGCTCGCAGTCGATCAGCCGGCGAAGAACACGCTTCAGCGACAGCACTTCCCAGTGCTCCGGGATGTCCCCGAGCCAGTCGATGCCGGAGGGTTTGCGGGGGGCGTTGGGGTCGAGGCCGCCCGTCACGGCCCGGTGGATGATGGCCTGCTTCTGCTCGTTCAACACCTCGATCAGCCGACGGCGATTCCGGATGAAGCGGGCGACCTGCACGGCGTTGGCGTCCAGGTAGTCGGCGATGGCCTTCTGCTCGGCCAGCGGGGGCATCCACAGTTCCAGCTGTCGCCATCGCACCATCGGCAGCCGCTTCGTTCCGTGGCCTGCCTCGTCTATCATCTCGGCCAGGGCGTCTTTCGCCGCTTCCAGGGCATACCGGAGGTACCGTGCGTCCACGTCACCGCGAGGAAGCAGCGCCTTCATGTCCTGGTTGATGGTTACCGGAACGCGCGTTACGGCGATGGGAACCCGGCGGGCGAGGATCATGCCCCGGATCACGAGCAGGACGGCGGGCGGGTCCAGCAGCGGGATACTCGTTTCGCGGAGCGCCGTCTCCGTGATGTGGTCCTGCGAATCCACAATCTCCGCAGCCTTCATGTCCTTTGGGCTGACCCACGGAACGGACCCGCCCCAGAAGTCAGCCCGCTTCATGCTGGGGGTGCCGCCGCCGGCGATACGCCCCCAATCCCGTAACTTGCGTAAGCCCCAATGCGCAGGAATCCGCCCCAGCCACGGCAGGCCGGTGTCCTTGTACTCGGGATAGGGGGGCTGGGGGGGGGTCCTGGCTGGGCCCCTTTGGGTCGGGAGTCGCGGGGGTCGAGGCAGGCGTCGTAGGTGGCGCGGTCGATGCGGACCCAGTCGGTCCGGTCGATGCCGCGGGTGTTGGGGTAGGTGGGGCTGGACGGGTAGGCGCAGGCGAGCTTGATCCAGCGGTCCTGCTGGATGGAGATGGCCTTGACCTCATCGGCGACCTCGGAGAGGTCCTGGTCCTGGCTGAAGATGACGGCCACGTCGTACGCGTTGTCGCGGGCCAGGGCCACGATGTCCAGGGCCAGGCGGACGTCGACGCCCTTTTCGCTGCCGACCAGGACGGTCGTGGTGCCCCCGCCCGGCAGATGGACGGTCTGGTTGCGGTACTTGAGGTGCCGCGAGAAGGTCTGGATGCCGATGCGCCCCATGTGGGCGAGCTTGGCCGTCCAGAAGTGGTTCCAGAAGGCGTTGTCCTGCGGGCTGGGCAGACCTGTGTAGAAGCACGTCTTGACCAGCTGCCACCCCTGGGCGCGGCAGACGGCCTGGGCGAGCTTCGCGGGGTCGTAGTTCGGCCAGTTGTAGCCGAAGGCGTTCTTGGCAGCGTAGAAGAGGTTCTGGCCGTCGAAGAAGGCGATGGCCCGTTTGTCGGAGGGCTCAGCTGGCATGGAGCGCCTCCCGCGGACCGCCTATAAAAGCAGAACCCC
This sequence comes from Phycisphaerae bacterium, assembly GCA_041687295.1. Lineage (GTDB taxonomy): Bacteria > Planctomycetota > Phycisphaerae > SM23-33 > FEN-1343 > JAWLCG01. The sequence goes on from JAWLCG010000030.1 coordinate 8,056, forward strand.
GCCGGAGGCCCGAGGGCATGTCCGGCGGGGAGAAGATCAATCGCAATGTTTCTACGCTGGGATTATCGACTCTGTTCGCCTGGAAGTCAAGCGGCAAAAGCCGACGAAAACGGCCAATGACGGTCCGCAGGCCCATCGGCTGCCCGGCCCAAGTGATTACGAAATCAATATTTGGCATGAACTGTCTCATCGGCCGGGCCCTTCCTGGCTCTGGGCCCCCACGATCTGCTCCAGCAGCCCCTCGCTCTCCTCCTGCAGGGCCAGCAGGTCGGCCCGGATTTCGTCCAGTGAGCGCATGGGCTGGGGCTTGTAGAAGTGCCGCGTGAAGCTGATCTCGTAGCCGATCTGCGTCTTGGTCGGGTCGATCCAGGCGTCGGGGACGTGGGGCAGCACCTCGCGGCGGAAGAAGGCCTCGATGCCGCCGTCTTCCAGCAGAGGCACCTGCTCGGTGTCGCGGAGGTCGCTGTCGGGCTCGTACTCGACGAGGCGCGGCTTGCCCTCGAGGGTGACGGCGTACAGGCCGTGGAGTGGGTCGGGCTCGGCCTTGGCGGGGCTGATCTTGCGGATGACCGGCTGGGCCTCCTCGTCGCGGGCCGTCAGGGCGTCGCGGAGGAGCTTCTCGCGCTTGGCGTTGATCTTGCCGCACTGCTCCCTGGCCTCGACGTCTGCCGCCCGCAGGAAGGCGTTGTAGTCGCGGTGCGGCCCGGGGCCGAAGCGCTCGGCCACGACGTCGGCGGCGTCGGCGAGGCCCTCGTCCTTGGCCTGGCGGCACGCCTGGCGGAGCCGGGCCCGGGCGTCGGGCGCCAGGTCCACCCGCAGCCGCAGGGGCCGCTCGACGGTGACCTTCCAGTAGCCGAAGGCCTCGTTGGCAAAAATCTTCGACTGCTCGGTCTGCCGGAAGGCGATGAACAGGTCGGTGATCTGGCGGATCTGCTCGGCCGAGAGCTCGCAGTTCTTCTTGCCCAGGTTCTTCCGCAGGGGCTGGTAGATGTTCGTGGCGTCGATGAGCTGCACCTGGCCGCGGCGGTGCTCGGGCTTGCGGTTGGTCAGCACCCAGATGTAGGTGGCGATGCCGGTGTTGTAGAACATGTTCAGCGGCAGCGCGATGATGGCTTCGAGCCAGTCGTTCTCGATGATCCAGCGGCGGATGTTGCTCTCGCCCTGGCCGGCGTCGCCGGTGAACAGCGACGAGCCGTTGTGCACCTCGGCGATGCGGCTACCCAGCGGCGTGCGGGCGGTGGGCCGGACCATCTTGGCCAGCTTGTTGACCAGGAACAGCAGCTGCCCGTCGCTGGAGCGGGTCAGCAGCGAGAGCTCCTCGCCGCGGTGCTGGACGGTGAAGCGCGGGTCGGACAGGTCCTTCTTGCCGCCCATGCGCTCCTGGTCGGTCTTCCAGCTCTTGCCGTAGGGCGGGTTGGAGAGCATGAAGTCGAACTCGCTGGACGGGAAGGCGTCGGCCGAGAGCGTCGAGCCGAACTTCATGTTCTCGGCGGCCGCCCCTTCGCCCTTGAGCAGCAGATCGGCCTTGCTGATGGCGTAGGTCTCGGGGTTGATCTCCTGGCCGAACAGGTGGATGGAGACCTCCTTGCCGTGAGCCTCGGCCAGCTCGACGAGGGTCTCCTCGGCCACCGTCAGCATGCCGCCGGTACCGCAGGCGCCGTCGTAGATGCGGTAAGGGGCGTCGCGGATCTCGTCGGCGACGGGCAGGAAGATCAGGTTGGCCATGAGCTTCACCACGTCGCGGGGCGTGAAGTGCTCGCCGGCCTCCTCATTGTTCTCCTCGTTGAAGCGGCGGATGAGCTCCTCGAAAATGGTGCCCATGGCGTGGTTGTCCAGCCCGGGCAGGCGGACGTTCCCGTCGGCGCCCGGGACGGGATTGGGGCTGAGGTTGATGTCGGCACTGGTGAACTTCTCGATGAGGCTGCCCAGAGAGTCGGCCTCGACCAGCGTAGATATCTGGTTGCGGAACTTGAATTTGTCGAGGATCTCCTGCACGTTGGGCGAGAAGCCGTCGAGGTAGGCCTCGAAGTCGGCCCGCAGCTGCTGCTGGCGGGCCCGGGATCGCAGGTCGCGCAGGGTGAACGGCGAGACGTTGTAGAACGCCTGCCCCGCCTCGGCGGCCAGGGCGTCGCGCTTGTTGGCGATGCCGGCGGCGTCGAGCTGCTCGTTGAGCCTCAGCACGGCCGCCTTGGTCGACTCCAGCACCGAGTCCAGCCGGCGGATGACGGTCATCGGCAGGATGACGTCGCGGTATTTGCCGCGCTGGTAGACGTCGCGAAGGACGTCGTCGGCGATACCCCAGATAAAACCGGCGATCCAGTTGAGCTGCCCGTTATCCATGCCGACCACCACTCCTTGCCGGTACACATAGCCCCTTTTACCGCCTGCAGATAGGAAACTGCCCCACCTGGGCAACCGGTGCCCCTGATGGTACCCGCCCTATCGGTCGCTGTCAAACAATGCCACGACCCGCCTGAGGGCCCTTCGCAGTGTAGTCAGCGGCCATGACAGGTGTGGTCGCACCGCTTCCTGCAAAGGGGCCACCAGCAGGGCGGCCCCCTCCCTGGTGCCTTTGGGCCGTGACGGGGCCCGTGAACTGTAGTATGATCCGCGCCACACGGCGTCCCCATTGCGCGGCTTGAGGGCCGCCCCTCTCTCCAGGGAAGGTGAAGCCATGCCAGATACTCCAGCGCCCGAGTGGGTCAACTCAGCCATTCACAGGATCCGGGAATGGGTGCAGATTCCGGAGTTCAAGCAGCGGTTCCAGGAGCAGATCCGCGCATGGGTCAACACGCAGAACGAGCAACAGCAGAACCTGCAAGCGTGGCAGCGGCAGCAAGCCGAACGCCTTGAGCCGTACTTCAAGAAAGCTTGGGCGAACTCGGTAATCCACGGCTTTGTGCGAGTACGGCACCTTGAGCCCCCGGTGATCGGCCTCACCTACTCGGTCGCGTGGTGTGCCTCTATGCCACCCCGGCCAGAGCCGTGCCCGCATGGATTCGTCTGGTTCACGCGAGGCAACGGGCTCGACCTGCCGCCGGACCTGCCGCCGCGCGCCCTGGTCCCGGTGACCCTGGCGGATTCCATCCGAGAGGGCGAGCCACGCGTGCGGAGCATTTGGGGGGAGGGCAGCTACAAGACTTTTCTACGGAAAGAAGAGCTGGCTCTTGACGAGCAGTATGCCCTGCTGGCGGCAATGGTGGACCGCTCCTGCCGTGAAGACCGGATTTCCCCATGGCCGTCAGGCGCCATGACGCCGAGTTCCTGCGAGACCTGGGGCCAGCAGATACGGTATGCGGGGTTAGTTCGTGAAGAGGCTTTCCGCTTCCTCGACGAGTTTCGGATGGACGGCATCCTCTGCAGCGTCAAGAAGGATCTGCAGAAGATGGGGCTATTGGGAACCGAAGCCCCGGCGGGTGAAGCGCCCGTTGTCGAGCAGCATGTCACCCTTGACCAAGCAGCCGCCCTTGTAGGCCGCTCGAAGAGCACTCTTCGCAGGCTGTACGACAAAGGCGATCTGCCCGAACCGGATGTAGCCGGCGGCAAGGGGAAAGCACACGAGTGGAAATGGAGTACGCTTCGCCCGCTTCTTGAGGAGGCTTTCGAGCGGCCCCTGCCCGAGCGAGTGCCCACCTTCTCCGATTGAGTGTCAACCGATGTCAACCTATCCCATCCGGACTCATTTCGGAAACCATCCGGTAGAACGGGGGCATGGATGCCAAACCGAATTTCGCCGAAGCAACCCGCTTTGACGCGGATGCGGTCTACACCGACGGGCAACTGCGGCTCCTGCTGGGGCTAACCTCCGCCACGCTTGGCCGCGCCCGCCGCAACGGGAAGCTGCGGTACTCGCGGCAGGGGCACCGGATCCTGTACCGCGGGAGCTGGATTCTGTCTTGGCTGGATGGCGATGCCCGCCCCATCGGGAAGGGGGGCCGCCATGCCTCCTGAGCCCGCCACTGCCCTTCTCCTGGACGCCGCCGGCGCCGCCCGTCTGTGCGGGGTGAGCCGGACGACCTGGTTTGCCATGGTGGCGGCCGGACGCGTGCCGCCCGCGGCCCTGCGGCATGGGCGGGTCGTTCGCTGGTCGCGGGACGAGCTGGCGGCCTGGATCGCCGCCGGCTGCCCCGCCGCCGACCGCTGGTCGACCGAGCGAAAGGCGGGCCGGCGATGAGCGGAAACGCACCGGACAGGCAGGTTGGCGAGGTCGGTTTCTGGCGTCTGCCACACAACGAACTGGCGGCCGTGCTGGCCCGGCCTGACCTGTCATGGGAAACGGCCCGGGTGTACCTGGCCCTGGCAGACTTGACGCGAGGATACGGAAGGGCTCGGGGCGTGGTCAGTCTGGGCCAGATCTCCGAACGTGTCGGCGGAATGCCTCGGCGGTACGTCACGAGGGCCCTCGCCGCCCTGAGGGCGAAGGGTCTTTGCGGGCAGGAGCCATCGAAGGGGCAGAGCGTCATCCGATGGGTAACATGGCCGCCTCCGCCTGCCCCGCCCCGCTGGGGTTCCGCCAAGGCTGTTCTCAAGGCCGAGAACACCCCCGGCCCTGTTCTCAAGGCTGAGAACACCTCTGTTCCCGGGGCCGAGAACAGAAGTGTACTCCAGGCTGAGAACAGCACTGTTCCCAATGGCGCCCCACTCCAAGAAGAAGACAAGAAGTGCAAGAAAGGGAAGAAGAATACACAGTGTGATTTGACCCTCGGATTCGCCGCGTTCTGGGAAAAGTACCCCGGTCCCCGAAAGGGGAGCAGGGCACAGGCGTTCGCCAAGTGGCAGCAGCTGCACCTTGAGCCGCAGACCGACCTGGTGCTGTCCTGCCTCGCGACGTTCGCCCGGTGCGAGCAGTGGGCAAAGGACCGCGGGCAGTACGTGCCCATGGCCGTGACCTGGCTGAACCGTAAGCAGTGGACCGAGGACCCCTCCGAATGGCCCGCCCCCGCCGATGGCCGCAGTCGCAGCCGCCAGATCATCGAGGAAAGGGATCGTGCTGATGGACTCCTGTAGCCGCAGTCAGGTGGACGCGACACTACGCCGGTTCTGGGCCGCGCGGGTGGTGCAGATTGAGAAGACCGGCGATGACGCCTGGGCCAACACCCTGGAAGAGTTCTGGATTGGCTTACGCCGCTTTCAGCCCGAGGTCATCCAGGAGGCGTGCCGTCGCCTGTGGCGTAAGAATCATCGCGACCTTCCCAATGAGGACACCATTCGCAATGCCATCGAGCGTGTACTCGACGAGCAGAAGCGGGCCCGCGTCGGGGCCATGGAGCGAACCGCTCAGGCCGAGGCGGAGGGGCTGCACTACCGCACGAACGCCACGGCGGGCATGCCCGAGCTGGTGCGCCTGCAGCGGCAGACCCTGGCGGCCGGGGACATCCAGGCCCACCTGGAGCACCTGGAGGAGGGCATCCGGCGCTACATTCCCGCCGACTCGGACAGCCCTGGCCCCAGCCGAGACGAACTGCTTGCGGCCCTGCCTAGCCTCAGGGAGCGACTACTGCAGCGCGGCCTGAGCCACCAGCACAGGCCCGCCAAGGGTCCATGAAGGCAGCCGCCTGCCTCTCAGGCCGCACAACCCGGCACGGGTGCAGGGCGGACGGAGGTCGCGGCTTACAGTGCCGCCCAGAGCGACACAGCGTCCAAGAGCCCGCTGGGCTCAGGAGCGGCGACTTCCGGGGATGCCCCAGAAATCCCCGCGGGAAAGCTTGACATATTTCCAAGTATGCTCTAGGATGGAGACATGGGAAAGCAGCGCGTGAAACTCAGCGACCAGATACGCCAGGCCGTGGACGCTTCGGGTATGAGCCGCTACGCCATCTGCAAGGCCAGTGGCATCGACCAGGGGGGCATGTCGAACTTCATGGCGGGTAAGCGTGGCCTGTCACTGGCTGCGTTGGACGCCCTGGCGGACGTGCTGGGGCTGAGTATCACCACCAGGGATGCAGCAGCGGAGGCGAAGGCCCCACACGCACCACAGACGCACTCGTCCGGCCGGAACAAGGGCAAGCGAGGAAGAGCATGAGACTCTACAGACCGACCTGGAAGGGCAAGGAAGGCCAGCGGCGGAAGTCTGAAACGTGGTGGCTTGACTTCACCGACGCCGACAATCGGCGCTGGCGACTGCCCGGGCTGACCGACAAACGGCAGACCGAGTCACTGGCCCGCAACGTCGAGAAGCTCCTGGCGGTCCGCGCCAGCGGGGACGCCCTGTCACCCGATCTGCTGCGGTGGCTGGAGAACGTCCCGGCCAGCTTCCGGGCCAAGCTCGCCAAGACGGACCTGATCGACGCCGAGCGGGCCGGCGGGCTCAAGCCCCTGCTGGAACTGGACGCGGAGGGAAAGGTCATGGGCGGGCACCTGGCGGACTTCCTCGCCGACGCGGAGGCCCGGGGCGTGTCCGACCGACAGCGTCATATGCTCGGCCAGCGCATCGCCGACACGCTGACGAGGGCGAAGCTGGTGTGGCTGCGTGACCTGTCGGCAGCCCGAGTACAGGCCGCGATTGCTGCCCTGCTCAGCCCGACCGATGCCAAGCCCACCGGGCTCAGCAAACAGTCGTTGACGCACTACACGCGAGCCCTGAAGCAGTTCAGCCGGTGGCTCCATCGTGAGCGGCGAACGGCTGAGGACCTGCTGGTGGGCCTGCGGGGCTACAATGCCGAGACGGACAAGCGCCGGGAACGACGGGGCTTCACGGCCGACGAGATGGCCGTACTGCTGGCCGCAACCCGCCAGGGCCCCGTCCGGGCCGACATGACGGGCCCTGCCCGCGCCGCCGCCTACGCACTCGCCTTCGCGTCGGGCCTGCGGCGAAACGAGATCCGCACACTCACCCGGGCCAGTTTCAACCTTGCGGGGGATCCACCGACCGTCACCGTCGAGGCTGCCTACTCCAAGCACCGGCGGCAGGACGTGCAACCCCTCCCGGTGGACGTGGCGGAGATCCTCGCCAGTCACCTCGCCGAGGCCAATCCCAGTCGCCCCCTGCCGCTGCCGGACAAGACAGCCGCCATGCTTCGCGAGGACATGGCCGATGCCCGGGCCCAGTGGATCAGTGATCCGTCCGAGACACCGGCCGTGCGGAAGGCCCGGGCCGAGGACCCCGACTTCCTGCAGCCCAAGGATTCGGCCGGCCTGGTGCTGGACTTCCATAGCTTCCGGCATGGGTACGTCACGGCGATCTGCCGGGCCAACGTGAGCCCTCGTGTGATGATGGCCATGGCCCGCCACAGCGACCCGCGGCTGACCATGAAGCGTTACTCCCGCGTGGGCGTTGCCGACACTGCCGCCGCCCTAGGCGCCCTTCCGAGGCTCTCGGCCGGCGAGAATGGGCCACAGGCCCAGCAGGCAACCGGAACCGACGACCTGACAGCCCGCCTGGACGCCACTGAACGGCCCAAGAGCAGCGGGCCGCAGCGGAGCCGGCCCCAGGACCAGTATTCCTATGAAGCCGCTCTGCAGGCCACTGAGGGCGGCACAGCCAGCCCCGATAGGTCTGCGACCTCCAGCATGGGCGAGGCGGCTGCAGCAACTGGGGGGCTGGAGACAGCGAAAACCCCTGCAAACACGAGCGAAACCGCCCCGGCCGCGCTTGCCAGATTCTTTGCCAAATGGTGCGTTCCGGGGCGACTTTCGGCGGACCCCGACGAACGGAAGGCCCCGGGGGCTGAAGTGCAGAAAACCCTTGAAACGCAGGAAGAAACCACTAGAATAGGCTCCTTAGTCGTTCACGCACCCGTAGCTCAATTGGATAGAGCGTCGGTCTACGGAACCGAAGGTTACAGGTTCGAGTCCTGTCGGGTGTATTTCAGCAAGTATCGATGAGATCGTCAGCTGCGATCACTCGCCCTGGCGGCGGAGCAGCCGGACGCCAGGGCCCGACCGTGTCGAGCATACGCGTACACGGGCCAGTGACAGGTGATCACGCCTCGGCCCGCCCTCGCCGTACTCGATCGGCAGACTCCGCCCCCTCCTACCGTCGCCAGTCCCGCAGCAATGGTCAGGACCGGCCTTCGCCGGAACCGCTGGCAAACGCCACTCCCTCGGCGCCTACGGCACGCGCGAGAGTCGCGACGCAGTCCGTGGATGCCACGTCGCCCTGCCAATGCTCCTGTCGGTGCGGATGGGGCAGTTGCAGCCAAGCGCGGGGTCAGCTTTCCGGAGTCACCAGGGCGAGTTGGAAACCGGCCGCGGGGGTTTCCAGGGGCATCGCGCTGCCGGCGGTGGCACAGACGCTGCTCGACCATCGGCCCTGCTCGATATGCAGCCAGCGCAGCGTTACGCGAGGGCTGCTGAAGGCGGAACAGTCAAGCGTCGCCCGGCCACCGTTGAGAAAGCAGACCGCAGCCGCCTGGCCGGGGCTGGCCAGACAGAACGCGGCGTTGGGCACTGCGTCACCGAGCAGCTCCGGCGCCGGGCGGGCCGTGAACAGATCCATCGCCTCGCTGAACAGACGCATGCTGCACAGATGGCGCCGCGCCGGCTCGCTGAGGCCCAGGCCCGAGGGCGGCCGGTGGAACCGGGACGAGGCCAGGCCGGCGAAGATGTTCCGCCAGAAGCGCTCGAGGCCCTGCTGCGGGTCGCCGAAAGGATACTTGCCCGACGCGCCGTAGATCTTCACGCAGTTGATCGGCCGGGGGTGGTCCGACTGCTCCACCTTCCGCCGCACCCACAGGGCCGTCTCGTAGTGCGTCTGGCCGTGCTGCATGTTGTGGTTGGAGATGTCGACGAAGCTGTAGAGCTGGGGATGGTCGAGGGTCTGCGAGGCCTTAGCCCGGTCGAGGTAGGGATGGTCATGGCCGGTCTGTCGCAGGGCCCCGACGACCGCGCCGTCGGTGGGGTCCCAGTTGTCCCACATCTCGGTGGTCTCGATGCTCACGCCGCGCTGGCCCGCCCGCTGCCGCACGTGTCGGCACCAGTACTCTCCCCACGCCGGGTCGGAGCAGGTCTCGTTGTCCATGCAGTAGAGCACGTGGCCAAACGGGAGGCTGAACCCGAGCACCCGATCGATGAACGCCTCCTGGTACCGCCGGACGAGCGCGAGGTCCCGCAGGGCGGGGACGGTCTCGAACAGCGGCTGGATGCGTTCCCAGGCCTCGTACTCGATGGAGTCGGGCAGGCCGGACTCCTCGGCCGAGAAATTGACGTTGTTCGCCGGGTTGAGCGGATGCCCATGCCAGCCGCGGGCGTAGTTGTCGTGCGGGTCCCACAGTTCGACCTGGATGATGATGTCCCGCTCGGCCGTCAGGCGCAGGAAGCGGTGGAACCGGTGCCAGTACGCCGGTACAGCCAAGGCGGCTCGGTGGCCGGTGAGAGCGGGATATGCGGAGGGGCTTCCCGGCATGATTGTTTTACATATTTGTGCAAACCCTGGGCGTCACAGAACACTTTTGTAGCGCATCCTCACTAGGCCGAAAGAGGGGCCCTCGCTGCAAGAGGCTCCACACTAGTGTCTTGCCGCACACGATGCATTCTGGCACGGCATGTGCATTTGGCAGGGGCAGAGCCGGGGCGGCCCCGGCGGGCATACGCGAAAGGGCTGACCTGTGGAAAGTGGACGGAACGGGACAGGATGGCGGCGGCTGATCCTGGGGATCGGCGTAGTGGGCCTGCTGACGGCCCCGGCGGCGGCGCAGGATGCGGCCGGCCCGGGCGCGCTGGCGGGGCTGGACACGATGTGGGTGTTGATCGCGGCGTTTCTGGTGTTCTTCATGCAGGCGGGCTTCGGCATGGTCGAGGCGGGCTTCATTCGGGCCAAGAACGCCTGCAACATCCTGACCAAGAACTTCCTGGACTACTGCACGGCCAGCATCATGTTCTTCCTGGTGGGCTTCGCCTTCATGTTCGGCCAGGGCAACGGCTTTGTTGGTTGGAGCATGTTCGGCCTGAGCGGGGCGCCGGACTTCTGGCCCGACACGAACGTGCACACCTGGGCGTTCTGGCTGTTCCAGGCGGCGTTCTGCGGGGCGGCGGCGACGATCGTGGCCGGCGCGATGGCCGAGCGGATGAAGTTCCCGGCCTACCTGATGTACACGGTGGTCATCAGCGGCGTGGTGTACCCGATCATCGGCCATTGGGTCTGGGGCGGCGGCTGGCTGGCGGAGCGGGGTTTCCTGGACTTCGCCGGCTCGACGGTGGTCCACGCGACGGGAGGCTGGGCGGCCTTTATCGGGGCGATCCTGCTGGGCCCGCGGATCGGCAAGTTCAATGGCAACGGCGAGGTCAAGGCCATCGCAGGCCATTCGATTCCGCTGGCGTCGCTGGGCGTGTTCATCCTGTGGTTCGGGTGGTTTGGCTTCAATCCGGGCTCGACGCTGGGTGTCGGTGACGGCAGCCTGATCGGCCTGGTGGCGATGAACACCAACCTGGCCGCGGCGGCCGGCGCGATCGTGGCGATGGTGACGGTGTGGGTGCTTTTCGGCAAGCCGGACCTGTCGATGACGATGAACGGCGCGTTGGCGGGCCTGGTGGCGATCACGGCCCCGTGTGCCTACGTGACGCCGGCAGCGGCGTTGGTGATCGGGGCGGTCGGCGGCGTGCTGGTGGTATTCGGCGTGCGGCTGTTGGACATGATCCGGGTGGACGACCCCGTAGGCGCGGTGCCGGTGCACGGCATGAACGGGCTGTGGGGCACGCTGGCGGTGGGCCTGTTCCACACCGAGAGCGGCCTGCTCAACGGCGGCGGCTGGGGGCAGTTGGGCGTGCAGGCGTTGGGCACCTTCAGCGGGGCGCTGTTCAGCGTGGCGGCGATGGGTACGGTGTTCCTGCTGATCAAGTACACTGTGGGTCTGCGGGTGGGCCGGGCGGAGGAACTCCGCGGCCTGGACATCGGGGAGCACGGCATGGAGAGTTACGCCGGCTTCCAGGTCTTCGTGACCGAATAAGGAGCGAGAGCCATGAAGCTGATCATCGCCTACATCCAGCCTGAGAAGCTCAGCGACGTCAAGCAGTCGCTGTACGCGGCCGAGGTGTACAAGCTGTCGGTGACCAACGCGATGGGCTGCGGGCAGCAGAAGGGCTACACCGAGACCTACCGCGGCGTGGACGTCGAGGTGAACCTGCTCAAGAAGGTGCGTCTGGAGATCGCGGTGAACGACGAGTTCGTGCAGCCCACGATCGACGCGATCATCCAGGGCGCCCGCACGGGCAATATCGGCGACGGGAAAATCTTCGTTCTGCCTTTGGCGCAGACGATTCGAATTCGCACGGGCGAACAGGGCAGCGTAGCGATAGGGTAGGAGACGATGGACACGACAATCAAACGCCCCTCCAACGGGGCCCCGACGAGTGGACTGACCGTAACGAGTGGACGCCGCGGCCTGGCCGTGGCCAACGAGTGGGAGCACAGCAGAGCCATGAATGCAAACGGTGTGACGACGAGCGGCCCGGCGGGGGCGATGGTCTGCCAGCCGGTGACCGACATGTTCGGCTCGGCGGTCTTCAATGACGCCGTCATGCGGGCGCGTCTGCCCAAGAACGTCTACCGGGCCCTGCGCCGGACGATCGAGCAGGGCGCCGAGTTGGAGCGTCACGTCGCCGACGTGGTCGCCAACGCGATGAAGGACTGGGCCATCGAGCAGGGCGCGACGCACTACTGCCACTGGTTCCAGCCGATGACGGGCATCACGGCCGAGAAGCACGACTCGTTCATCTCGCCGACCGCCGACGGGCGGACGATGATGGAGTTCAGCGGCAAGGAGCTGATCCAGGGCGAGCCGGACGCCTCGAGCTTCCCCTCGGGCGGCCTGCGGGCGACCTTCGAGGCCCGCGGGTACACGGCCTGGGACTGCACCAGCCCGGTCTTCATCAAGCGCGACGGCACGAACACGAGCCTGTTCATCCCCAGCGCGTTCTGCAGCTACACCGGCGAGACGCTGGACAAGAAGACCCCCCTGCTGCGGTCGATGGACGCCCTGAACCGCCAGGCCATGCGGGTGCTCAAGGCCCTGGGCAACGCCAGCGCCACGCGGGTGACGGCGACGCTGGGCAGCGAGCAGGAGTACTTCCTGGTCGACCGGCGGTTCGTCGAGCGGCGGATGGACCTGACGATCACGGGCCGATCGCTCATCGGGGCCGCCCCGCCCAAGGGTCAGGAGATGGAGGATCACTACTTCGGGCGGATCCACGAGCGGGTCGCCAGCTTCATGGCCGAGGTCAACAGCGAGCTGTGGAAGCTGGGCGTCTCGGCCAAGACCCAGCACAACGAGGTCGCCCCGGCCCAGTACGAGATCGCCCCGGTCTTCGCCACGGTCAACGTGGGCACCGACCACAACCAGATCACGATGGAGACGCTCCAGAAGGTCGCGCTGCGGCACGGGTTCGTCTGCCTGCTGCACGAGAAGCCCTTCGCCGGCGTCAACGGCTCGGGCAAGCACAACAACTGGTCGATGGTCACCGACGACGGCGTGAACCTGCTGGACCCCGGCACCACGCCGCACGAGAACCTGGTGTTCCTGACCTTCCTGTTCAGCATCATCCGGGCGGTCGACAAGTACGCCACGCTGCTGCGGGCCTCGGTGGCCACCAGCGGCAACGACCACCGCCTCGGCGCCAACGAGGCCCCGCCGGCGATCGTGTCGATCTTCCTGGGCGAGCAGCTGACGGCCATCTACGAGCAGATCGCCGCCGGCGGGGTCACCAGCAGCGGCAACCGCATCGAGCTCAAGCTCGGCGCCAGCACCCTGCCGCCGCTGCCCAAGGACACCACTGACCGCAACCGCACCAGCCCGTTCGCCTTCACGGGCAACAAGTTCGAGTTCCGCATGGTCGGCTCGAGCCAGAGCGTGGCCGGTCCCAACTTCGTGCTCAACACGATCGTCGCCGACACCCTCCGCGAGGTCGCCGACGCCGTCGAGTCGGCCAAGGACGTGCCGGCCGCCCTGCAGAAGCTGCTGCAGGGCTACGCCAAGGAGCACATGAAGGTCATCTTCAACGGCGACAACTACTGCCAGGAGTGGACCGACGAGGCCGCCCGCCGCGGCCTGCCCAACCTGCGCAACACCGTCGACGCCCTGAACGTGCTGACCGACCCGGAGATCACCGCCGTCTTCGAGCGCCAGGCCGTGCTCAGCGAGCACGAGCTGCACGCCCGCTACGAGATCCTGCTGGAGGTCTACGCCAAGCAGATCAACGTCGAGGCGCAGGTGATGCTGCACATGGCCCGGCGGCAGATCCTGCCGGCCGCCACGGAGTACTGCGGACGCGTCGCCCAGACGGTCGCGGCCCTTAAGGCCGCCGGCGTCGAGCCCGACGGCACGCTGGGCACCCTCAAGGAGCTGACCGACCTGAGCCACCAGCTCAAGGCCGCCATCGGCGACTTGGAGAACGCCTGCCGCGTCGCCGCCGGCCAGGACGGCGCCCCCGCCATCGCCGCCGCCTACCGCGACCGCGTCGTGCCCACCATGGGCGAGTTGCGCGGCGTGAGCGACCGGCTGGAGATGATGGTCGACGCCGAGCTCTGGCCGCTGCCGACCTACTCGGAGATGCTGTTCCTGCGGTAGCCTGACTCGCCCGGGCGGGGCCGACTGCCCTCGCCCTGCCCGGGCACCGATTCGTCCCGAGTTCGACGCGACCCGCGACAGCCGGGCAACCGTCCACTCGTTGGCGGGGGTGGTCCCTTCGGGGGCTGCCCTCGCTTTTTCTTGCGCCCCGCACCCCCGATGGCGCCCAGCACGTAGGGCGGGCACGGCCCGCCGCCGATGGCGCCAGGCACCCCCGCGTGTCCCCCATCAGCCCCAGGCTTGCCCGGGGTCATCGCGAGGAAGAAACAGCAGGGATGGGCCACAGAGGCACAGAGGACACAGAGTAGAAGCACAGAGATTCGGAGAGATTCGGAGAAAGACAAAGCGTCCGGGCGCCGTGGCTACGGCGTTTGTAGCCACGTCTTCCGAGCCCCCGATGGCGCCAGGCTCCACCGTGTGTCCCTATATAGCCCCGGGCTTGCCCGGGGTCTTCGCGGGCGACCGGCGGCGATGCGGCGGGTGGACCGCCCGCCCGGCACGCGGAACCTCGCCTGCGCTGCCGCTGCGGCGAGAACCCACGTGCCCTACAGGAGGCGCCTGGCGCCATCGACGGCGGGCCGTGCCCGCCCTACCCGAAGGCGAAGGCGGCCTTGATGCATTGGGAGTCGGCCTTGGCGGTGGCGGCGGCGAGGGCGGCGCGGTAGTCGGCCAGGGCGAAGGTGTGGCTCAGCAGGCCGGCGGTCCGCAGTCGGCCGGTGGCGAGCCACTCGAGGACCAGGTCGTAGGTGTGGACGCGCCGGCCCTGGAACGACTCGACAGATCGCCCATAGGCGCCCACCAGACGCACCTCGGCGAACCACACCGGCGTGGGGTCCACCCGCCCGGGCCCGGTCGTGCCCAGCAGGACCATCTGGCCCCCGGCGGCGGTCATGGCCAGCGACTCCGAGAAACTCTCGGCCGATCCCACGGCGTCGAAGACCACCTCGTAGCCCCCCACCAGCGACCGGCGGCCGAGGTGGCCGGGCACGATCCGCCCGCCGACGCGCCCGGCGACGGCCTCCAACCGGTCGGCCCGGGCGTCGAGGACCGCATCGGCCCCCAGCGCCAGGCCGACGCGTCCCTGAAATTCGTACCGGGCCAGCAGGTCGACCGTCCCGGCGAACCCCGCCGCCCGCAGGGCCGAGACCACCCCCAGCCCCAGCACGCCGGCGCCGTAGACCAGCACCCGCCCGGCGTCGGTCAGCTCGGGCCGCAGCACCGCGTGCAGGCTGCACGCCAGCGGGTCGGTGAGGATGAGCTGCTCATCGGGCAGCCCCTGCGGCGCAGCTCGCAGTTGGCTG
>JAWLCG010000031.1:0-22380 GCA_041687295.1 Phycisphaerae bacterium
GTGCTGAACCCGGCCGCGGTGGGGCGGTTTATCGAGTGCACGCACGAGCGGTACCGCCGGCGGCTGGGCGGGCGGTTCGGGCGGTCGATCGTGTCGATCTTCCAGGACGAGACGGCCCCCGGCTGGTCGGCCCGGCTGCCAGAGGCCTTCGCGGCCGAGTACGGCTACGACCTGTATGCGGCCCTGCCCGCCTTGGCCGAGCCGGCCCATCCGGAGCACCTGCGGGTGCGGGCGGACTTCGAGCGGCTGCGGTACCGTCTGTTCATCGAGTCGTGGGAGCGGCCCCTCGCCCAGTGGTGCCGCCGGCACGGCCTGGCCTGCACGGGCGAGAAGCCGGTCGCCCGGCTGGCGCAGCTGGGGTGGGTGGACGTGCCCGGCTGCGAGCCGGGCCACACCAAGGCCGGCGCCGCCATGGACCTGCTGGGGGCCAACCCGCGTCACAGCGCCCGGGCGGCGGCGTCGGCGGCGTACGTCTACGGCAAGGCCGGCTCGCTGTGCGAGTGCTACCACTCGATGGGCTGGTCGGGCACCATCCAGGACGCCAAGCTCGTGGCCGAGGGGCTCGTGCTGATGGGCATCGACATGCTCGTGCCGCACGGGGTGTTCTACTCGACCCACGCCCTGCGCAAGCACGACGCGCCGCCGAGCTTCTTCTTCCAGATGCCCTACTGGCCGCTGTGGGGACACCTGTCGCGGCGGGTCGAGCGGATCCAGGCCGCCCTGGCCGGCACGCACATCGACGCGCGGGTGCTGGTGGTCGACCCGCTGGCCGGCCTGCCCACGCGCGAGCAGAGCGAGGCGTACGAGGCCCTGCAGCACGGGCTGATGGCCGAGCACGTCGACTGGCTGCTGGTGGACAGCGACGTGCTGGCCTCGGCCACGGTGGAGGACGGCTGTGTCCGCGTGCGCGAGGTGACGGCCCCGGTCGTCGTCGTGCCGCCGATGCGGATCGTCGAGCCGGCCCTGGCGGCGTGGCTCGAGCGGTTCGAGGCCGCCGGCGGGACGGTAGTGCGGATGGAGGCGCTGGACCTGTCGGCTGCGCTGGCCGAGGTGGTGGCCCGGGCCGGGCGGGCGCTGGACATGCGGGTCGTCGAAGGCGACGGCGCTCGGCTGTACGCCGTCAGCCGGCTAGGCGAGCAGGGACGTTGCTGGCTGCTGCTGAACACCGCCGGCGAGGCGGTGACGGTGGAGTGCGCCCTGCGGGACGATGCGCGTTGGCGGGGGCGCAGCGACGCGACGCCCCACCTCTCCGGGGGCGGTGATGCGGTGCGGGCCCTGCGCGAGGTGGTCCTGGACGACGGCTTGGCCGCCCGCATGGAGGCGGTGGGCCCCGGCCGGTGGCGGCGGGTGCTGGCGCCGTTCGAGTCGGTGCTGCTGGCCGAGGGGGCGGCTGCGGCGCCGGAGCCGGCGGGCCCGGTCGTCCGCGTGGAGGTCGGCGGGCCGGTGGCGGTTCGGCCCCTGCAGCCGAACCTGCTGCGGATGGACCGCTGGCGGATGCGGATCGCCGGCCACACGGGCAGCGTGCGGGCCATGCCGATCCTCGAGCAGATCGAGCTGGCGGGCCTGGCCGTTCGCCCGAAGCGAGAGGGCGGCTTCGGCACGGCCAGCCGGTGGTCGATGCCGGAGCTGGCCGTGGTCTACGAGACAGACTTTCGGTGCGAGTACGCCGGCCCCGTCGAGCTGGTGATGGAGCCCGGCTCGCTGGCCGGCGACTGGCGGCTGATCGTCAACGACGGCGAGCCGCTGGGCCCGGGCGACCTGGCGCCCACGGCCACGCACATCCACGGCAGCCTGGGCTGCGGCATCACCGGGCGCCTTCGGCCGGGGGCGAACACGATCCGCATCGAGCTGACGGCCCGGCGGGTGGACGACGGGCTGGTCAACCCGCTCTACCTGGCGGGCGATTTCGGTGTGCGGCTGGGCGAGGTGGACACGTTGTCCGAGCGGCCGGGGAAGGGCGGATTCGAGGCGTACAACGCCAACGGCCTGCCGTTCTACGCCGGCACCGTCGAGTACGAGCGGGCCGTGACGCTAGGTCCGGAGGCGGCCGAGGCCGGCGAGGCGGAGCTGGCCTTCGCGGAGTGCTTCCACGAGGCGTGCGAGGTGTCGTTCAACGGCGGGCCCTGGCGAGCCTCGCTGTGGGAGCCGCGCCGGGTGGGGCTCGAGCCGGGCGAGCTTCGGGCAGGGCCGAACCGGCTGGTCGTCCGGGTGCACACCACGCTGATCCGCGCGTTCGACGGGATGTGGTTCGACGAGCAGGCCCACGCCGTCCGCGACGTGCGCGGCTAGGGCGTCTGCCGATTGTGCCTGCGGGTCTGCAGGCGGGTCTCGGCCCAAGTCCACGGAATGCCTTCCGTGGGCTTGGGTAGGAGGCGCCTTGGCGCAGGCTCAGGGGGCGCCGGGTTTGCCCGGCGCCCCCTGGGCGGCTGCGTGTGCGGGACGGGGTCCCGCGGCGATTCACGGCCTCCGTTACTGCTGGGGCTGTTGCTGCTGGTCCTGCTGGCGCTGCTGAATCTGGCGCTGCAGGTCCTCCGGCGAGAACACCTTGGTGCTCTCGAGCTCGCCGACCGGCTCTTCCAGGTCGGTCGAGTTGAGCGTCACGCGGAATCGGCTGTCACCGGCAGTGACGCCGCGGGTGACGACCCGCAGGGTCAGCGTGTCGCCCGGGTCCAGGCCGGGCAGCGGGGCGAAGTTGACCCGCCGGCCCTGAGCCTGCAGTTCCATGGGCGACTGGGCGGCCACGAACTCCTGCTGCTCGGGCACCTCGACGCTGATGCGGATGTCACGGGCGACTGCCGAGCCCTGGTTGGTCACCGAGATCACGTAGGTGGTGTTGTTCCCGACGGCGACCGGGTCCTCGAGGTCGATGACCTCCAGCAGCAGGGCCGCGATGCCCTCGATGCTGACCAGCGCCTCGGCCATCACGTCCTCGGCGCAGTAGGCCGAGGCCGTCGCCACGTTCCGCAGCTCGCCCATCTCGCTGAAGCGGAGGGTCACATCGACCTGCCGCTGCCCGCCGGGCTCGATCGTGCCCAACTGCCAGGTCATGCGGTTACCCGAACGATCGGGGTTGCCGCTGGCCTCGACCAGCGAGGCGCCGCCGGGCAGCTGCTCGATCAGGACGGCGTCCCGGGCCGGGGCATCGCCGGTGTTGCGGACCATCAGCGAGTAGGTGATGGCCGAGCCGATGTACGCGGCCTGGGGCCCCCGCTTGGCGATCTCCAGCACGGGCTGGTGGACGGTGGTGCGGACCAGGGCGCTCTCGGCGGTGAGGTTGCCGTCGGCCTGCACCTGGACGCGGTTGGTGTATTCGCCGGTCCGATCGGCCTGGGCGGTCACGGTGAACTCGCGGCTCTGGCCCGGGTCGAGCTGGTCGATCATGAACCGCGCCTGCGGCTGGCCATCGGCGGTCGTCAGGCCCTCGCTGAGCGGATCGAGCACCCGCACGTTGCGGGCCGGTCCGTTGCCGGTGTTGGTCACCAGGATGCGGTAGACGATGTCGTCACACAGCAGCACCCGCTCGGGGCCGATCTTGGCGACCTCCAGCATGGGCCGAACGGCCGAGACCGTCAGGCACACCTCCGGCGGCAGCAGGTCGTAGGTGACGTCCGCACAGGCCTCAAGCGAGCCGATGTCGGTCGCCTCGGCGGTAAGGGTCACGGTGCGGCTCTCGCCGGGCTCCAGCCGGCCGATCCGCCAGCTCATCGGGTTGGTGCTGTCCGGGCGGGGCTGGGCGTTCATCACGTTGAACGCGCCGGGCACGTTTTCGGTCAGCACGACGTTGTTGAGCGTCTGGTCGCCAATGTTGGTCACGCGGATCTTGTAGTCGAAGGCGTTGCCGACGATCACCTCCTCGGGCGCCGTCTTCTCCAGCAGGATCACACTGGTGGAGCGATTGCCCGTCGGGATCGCCTGCTGGACCAGCGTGTAGTCCGGCCGATCGTAGAACAGCACCTGGTCCTGGTCGGCATCGGCCAGGGCGTACTGGTCCTGCTCTTCGTACCGGGCCGTGGCCTGGTCGTCGTCGGTCCAGGGCGGGCAGCACCCCGTCAGCGCCACGGCGCCCATCAGCAACAGTACCAGACTCCATACCATCGAACTCTTCATGGCTATCTCCTTTTCCCCTGAGCGACAAAGTCGTTGGGACTTGCTCGTCCGCTGCACTCTCGTACCTCCATACGCGACCTTGGCGGCAGAGCCCCAGGGTGCCTGCGTGGCCGGTGGAGGGCGTAGCCCGCGACGGGCGTGTCAACGGCTGAGAACCTTGTCCCCCGGCCCCGGGTCGCGTTTCCTGGGGATATTCTACCCCCCGTCTGTCGGCCCGGCCCGCGAGCAGGCGGGCCGACTGGCGCCCGGCGCTGGATTCTGCGGGCAGGACTGCGGTGCGGGCCAGCCCCCGCAGAATGGGTAAGGGACGCGTGTGAATACATTTAACGGGGACGCAAGGCTCGGGTCTCTCGAGGGGCTTCCCGCCAGGATTGGGCCTTGCCCTGCCAGCGGGACAGGCGGGATTGTTGGGTCATCGTCGCACCGCACGTGGTTTTGGACACGGGGCGCGGCCTGCGATTCAGGCCTACGAGCCCCCGTGCGCGACGCTTCGCTGCACGGCCCAGCCGGCGGCGAAGGCGGCCAGGCCCGCCAGGGCGCCCACGGCGAGCATCTCCAGGCCGCTGCGCCACCAGGGCTGATGGGTCACCCGCGTCCGTAGCGAGCCGACGGCGAACAGGGCCGCTGCCGCTACCACGGCCGAGGCGCGGAAGCCCGGCCCCACATCCAGCCCGACCAGGAAGGGCACCAGCGGCGCCAGCCCCGCCGCCACGAAGGCCGCCCACGTCACGCCCCCGTGCTTGGCGGCGTGGCGGGTCTCGGCCCATTCGTCGTAGCCGTCGCGGCCCAGGTCGGTCGCCCGCTTGCTCTTGATGCCCAGGTAGTTGCCCATGCCCATGCTCAGCCCGTCGGCGGCCAAGTTCGCCAGGCCCAGCGCCAGCACCGCCAGGCCCTCCAGGCCCGCGCCCCGCACGCCGGCGACCACGGCGAAGGTCGTGACGATGCCGTCATTGGCTGCGTAGACGATGTCGCGCACGTAATGCATGGCGAAGGCGTGACAACGAGTACGGATGCATTGGGCGTCCATGGGCACTCCCCCGGTTCGGCGCAGAACGGTTCCCCTTGGGGACATTGTAGGCGCGGAGGCGGGGGTAATTGGTTAACCGGGTAATGGGTTAACTGGTTAACTGGGGACCGCAAGGCGCTGCCGGGCGTGCGGCGGGCATCGGATTCGCGCCCCGCCCCAGACCCCCACGGATTGCGGTTCGCTCGCGAACCTCCATCCGTGGGCTTGGAGAAACGACCGCCGACCGATGCGCTGCGGTGCAATCCATTACGCACTGACGCACTGACGCAGCGACCAATCAACCAATTAACCCCAATGAACCAACCAACCTCCGCCGGGCGGCTAGCTCAGCAGGCCGGCGATGATGAGTTCGCTGGCCTGGTCCTCGCTCAGGCCGCGGGCCATGAGGGTCTGGAGCTGGCGGGTATCGACGCTGCCCAGGGCGGCCTCGTGGGTGATGTGGGCGCGGGGGTGGCTGACCTCGACGATGGGGATCGCGCTGGCGATGCCGCCGCCGGTGATGATCTCCTGGCAATCGACGTGGCCGCGGGCGAAGGCCGCCGAGGCCGTCAGCTTGTTGTAGATGTCCGCCCGGGCGCTGTCGCGGACGGCGACTCGGCTGGTCAGCACGCCGCGGGCGTGCTCGCCGACGAGGTGGCCGACCTCGCGGATCTTGATCACGTCGTCGCCCTTGCCGCTGATTTTGGCGGTCATCTCCATGACGCTGCGCTCGTGGCAGGTGGTCTCGTAGTCGATGTCGATCAGGCCGACGCGCCCCTCGATGAGCTCGAAGTCGGTCTTGAACCGCGCGCCGGGCTCGAGCTCGATGCGGGCCTTGGGTAGCACGCGGATGCCGCCGGCGGGCGAGTGGATGTGGCGCTCGAAGTAGGTGTACCTCGCCCCGGGCCGAAGGCGGATGGCCGCGTCCATCGCGTGGCGAACGTCGGTGGCGTTGGGGAAGACGCAGTGGGCCATCACGTGGATCTCGCTGTCGTCGCCGACGTCGAGGTCCATCTCGATCTCCTGGATTCCCTGCTCCTGCAGCAGCCCGAAGCACATGTGCACGGGCTTGAGGATGCGCTGGCCCGCGTCGAGGCGCAGGCGGATGGCGACGCCCTGGTCCTTCTCGTCGGCCTCGACGTGCAGGCCGGTGACCAGCCGGCTGGAGACGACCTTGTTCAGGCCGATCACCAGGTGGGCGACGTCGGGGTCCTTCATCGCCCGGTGCAGCTGGGTGAACTCGATCAGGTCGCTGGCGGCGGTCATGGGGTGTCGCTCCCGTCGAGCTGGGGGACGTTGCGATGGCTGCAGGGGATGCAGCGCTCGGCGAAGTAGGGGCTGATCTGGTCGGTCGCGCCCTTGTCGAGGATCTTGCCGCAGCACATCAGGAAGGCGTGCTCGGCCCAGCTGAGCACTTCCATCGAGTGGGTGATCAGCAGCACCGTCGAGCCGGCGGCCTTGAGCAGGTTGATCGCCTCGCGGATGCGCTGGAGGCTCTCGACGTCGATGCCGCTGTCGGGCTCGTCCAGCAGGACCAGGCGGGGCTGCATGGCGACGATGCTGGCCAGCTCGACCTTCTTGCGCTCGCCGCCGCTGAGGGTCTTGTCGACGGACCGGGTGGCGTAGCGTTCGGGGGGCAGGCCGACCTGGCGGAGGATTTCGTCGAGGGCGGCGGGGTCCTTGTCCTTGGCGCCGGCCTGCAGGAACCGGCGCACGCCGACGCCCTCGAAGCGGGCGGGCTCCTGCCAGCCCAGCGTGATGCCGCGCCGGGCCCGCTCGTCGACGCCCAGGCCGCGGAGCGGCTGGCCGTCGAAGAGGATCTCGCCCTCAAAGTCGCGGTAGCCCTCCAGGCCCATGATGGTGTAGCTCAGCGTGCTCTTGCCGGCCCCGTTGGGCCCGACGATCGCGTGCACGTAGCCCTCCCACAGGTCCAGGCTCAGCCCGTCGAGGATCCGCCGGCCATTGACCGACAGGACCAGGTCGCGAATCTCCAGCAGTCCCATGGTGCGCCTCCAGTGCCGCCGGTGCGGCGAAGCGCTCCATGGTACGCAAACGGCCCCGCGGGGGGAAGGGCGTACCGGGGGATCAGGGGCCTCTGCCCCGTGATCAGTAGGGCGGGCACTGCCCGCCGTCGATGGCGCCGGGCGTCTGGCCCCAGGTCGCCGGGCCTCGCTGCGCTCGACCCGGCCTACGCCCGCCGCCGGCGGAGCAGCACGGCGCCCAGGGCCAGCAGGGCCAGTGTGGCCGGCTCGGGCACGGCCGGGGCGGTCGCGCCGGCGCCCCAGCTGCCCAGGACGATGCTCAGGTCGCGGTCGTCGATGGTGCCGTTGGCGTCGAAGTCGCCCTCGGCCCAGCCGCCGGCGGTGCCCCAGTGGCCCAGGACGAGGCTCAGGTCGCGGTCGTCGACGGCGCCGTCGCGGTTGGCGTCGCCGCTCAGGTGGGCGACGGCCCGCAGGTTGTCCACGCCCCAGCGGGGCCGAATGTCCTCCACCGGGTGGGGCCAGCTGGGGTTCGTGCCGTCGTACTCCCAGATCGTGTAGGCGTACCAGCCCAGCCGATCGCCACCGAAGTCAGCCGACACGGCCGTGTCCTCCAGCTGCAGCGTCTGGACCACGCCGTCGGTCCGCGTCACCCGCACGTCCAGCCGTGGATGGCTGGCGGTGCGGTCGAGCAGCACCTCGAGGTTGTAGGCGCCGGGGTCGACCTTGTCGCTGATCTTCCAGGTGCTCGACTGGGCCGGGTCGTACTGCCCGTTGGCGATGCGGACCAGCTCGAAGTGGCCCGCGCTGGGCGAACTGATGAGGTAGCCGTTCTGCCGAACGTCATCGAATCCGAAGGCCAACGCCGCGTTGGCCTGACCGGCGATGCCTCAGGTGTAGAAGCTGATCGTCCCGGCCACGTAGGTCTGGGCGGTCATGCGGGCGGTGTTGTGCAGGTAGAACGACTCGCGCCACTCGTTGTCCCAGCGGTCGTAGCGGATCTCGCCGTCGTTATACAGCCACGTATGGCTGTCGCCCTCGTGGACGCCGCCTGCGACGGTGTAGACCGAGCCGTGGGGGCCCTCGGTGGAGTACTCGGTGTAGTGGCCGGTGGTGTCGGTCGAGTAGTCGTCGTTGACGATGTACCCGCCCTGGGCCGAGCCGGCCCACAGAACGCCGGCCAACGCCAGCCAAAGCCAGTGTCTCATGGTACCCTCCAGTCCGATAAGACCTGCGTGAGCTCTCCGCGGGAAACTGTCCCCCCAGTGTACCGGATTTGCCCGATCTGTCCAGGGGGAAAAGGCCCTGGGCCGCCGGCGTAAGCCGGGTCGAGCGTAGCGAGGCCCGGCAGCGAGGACGTCGCAGTGGCCCGTGGTCAGGACCCAGCCCGTAGGGCGGGCACTGCCCGCGTCGATGGCGCCATGCGATTCCGTGCCTGCCCATATAGCCCCGGGCATGCCCGGGGTCTTCGATGGCGTGGACAGGGGGACGTGGAGGGCTCCCCTCATCGCCGCGCCGCAGGGCGCCCGTGTACCGACGCACCTCAATAACCGTCCGGGTGCCGTGGCTGCGGCGTTTGCAGCCACGCCTTCTCGCCCACCAGAGCTCCACGCGTGCCAGGGGTTGCCGGGCCTCGCTTCGCTCGACCCGGCCTACGGTCGTCTACTCCGTAGGCAGCTCCAGGCAGACCAGGGTGTTCAGGTCGCGCAGGATTAGGCGTCCGTCGGCGTAGGCCATGGGGGCCCAGACGTCGTGGCCGGACACGGGCTGGGCGGCGGCGAGGAATACGGGCCCGTCGGGGCGGGGGTCCACCAGGTGCAGCCGACCCGTGTCGCCCTCGAGCACCAGCAGCTTGTTGCCCACCAGCAGATAGCTGCCCAGGCCGAAGGTCTTCCCGTCGGGGCTCGCCGAGCGCCACTGCACGTCGCCGTCGGTCGTCAGGCTCACCAGTTGGCCGGGCATGTCCACGGCCAGCAGGCGCCCGTCGTGCAGGATGGGGGTATGGCACTCGCTCTCGAAGTGCTCGGCGTCCATCTGGCGGACCGGCTCGGCCTGCCAGGAGTCGCCGTTGCGGCTCACGCGGACGATGAGGCTGCCGACCTTGTAGCCGCTGGTCATGAACACGTGCTCGTCGTCCAGTCCCAGCGGCGAGGGGGCCAGGGCCACCCTGCCCACGAAGGGGCTGTCCCACAGCAGCGTGCCGGTTTCGGCGTCGACGCCGACGATTCCCTGCAGGGTCGCCCAGAGGTACTGCTTCGTGCCGCCCAACTCGGCCGGCATGACGGAGGCATGGCTGGTGACCTGGCGGATGGTGTTGGGGGTGGTCCAGACCGGCTCGCCGGTGCGCTTGTCGAAGGCGGCCAGCAGGGCGTCGCGCCCGCCGATGCCGATGATCACGCGGTCGCCGTCGAGCAGCGGGCACTGGCCGTTGTACCACGGCGGGATCCGCAGGCCGAACTCCGGCGGCAGGTTGCGGGCCCAGAGCCGCTCGCCGGTCCTGGCGTCGAAGGCGTGCAGGGCGCACTTGGGGTCGAGGCTGATGACCACGTCGTCATCGACGGCCGGCGTGCTGCGGGTGATGCCGTGGTTGGGCCGAACCAGCCGCGGGTAGCTCCACCGCCAGATCTCCTGGCCATCCGCCAGCGACAGGCAGCGGACCATCCATCGGGCGTTGGCCTCGTCGTAGTCGTTGAGGTAGACCCGCCCGGCGTGGATGGCCGGGCCGCTGTAGCCCGTGCCCAGACCCTCGATGCGCCACAGCTCGCGGGGCCCCTCGGCCGGCCAACTGCCCGCCAGCGGTGCGTCGGGCCGGGCGATGTTCTCGCGGTCGGCCCCGCGGAACTGGGGCCACGATCCGGTCGTCTCGGCCGGCGTGCCGGGGCCGGTCGAAACCTCGCCGGCGTCGGGGGCCGTCGGGTCGCCTTCGCGCTGGGCCCAGGCGAGGCCGGCCAGCAGCGTCAGCGTCAGAAGCATCGACAGTCGTTGCGTCGCAGTCATCAGACAGTAACCTCCTTGCGGAGTCATTCTACGCCGGACGGAGGATCCGCCGGGCGAGTTGACGACCCAGGTCGGCCAGGGCGGGCGGCTCGAGTGAGGCCGCCAGACGGTCAGCGCGGGCGCGGAGGCGGGCGAGGATGGCCTCGGCGTGGGCGACGGCGCCGGTGCGGGCGAGCAGGTCGGCCAGGGGCTCGGCCGGCTGGCCGTTGGGCCCGCGTCGGCCCAGGGCGATGCTCAGGGCGGTGCGGTCGTGGCCGGTGGCGGACGCCTCGGCCAGGGCGGTCAGCAGGGTCACCCGGCCCGCCTGGGCGTCGGCGGCCAGGCCGGCCAGGTCGTTGCGGACCTGGAAGCCCACCCCCACGGTGCGGGCGAAGCGGGCCAGGGCGGGCGCGAGCCGCTCGACCGTCGCCAGGCCCGCCCCCAGCAATACGCCGCCGACCAGGGCCGCCTCGAAGGCCGGCGCCGTCTTCAGTGCGTACACACGCAGCACCTCGCGCGGCGTCGGCGGCATGCTGGCGGGGTCGCGCCAGGCCAGCTCGGCCCCTTGGCCCTGGGCCAGGCGGAGGTGCGCCTGGCTGGTGTAGTCCAGCAGGGCCGCCACCCGCTGCGGGTCGATGAGCGGGCCCAGCGTCGCCACCAGGCGGTAGCCCAGGCCCAGCAGGTAGTCGCCCACATTGATCGCCGTCGGCAGGCCGTGCTGGCGGTGCAGCGTCGCCAGGCCGTAGCGGGTCGCGTCGTCGTCCTCGATGTCGTCGTGGACCAGCGAGGCCTTGTGGAACGCCTCGATCGCCACCGCCAGCCTCCGCTCGGCCGGGCCCGGTGTGGCGGGGCCCCCGACGGCCCGCACGGCCCAGAGGGTCACCAACGGCCGAAGCCGCTTACCCCCCGCCATCAGCCACTGCTGCGCGATGGCTGCCGTCGCGGCCAGGTTCGCCGTTGCCGCCGGCGGGTCGACCTCCCCCAGCAGCGCCGCCAGCGCCTCGGGCGCGAAGAGCCCCTCGGCCAGGGCCTCCAGCGGCTCGGCCGGCTCGGCGGCGGGCACTGCCCTCGGCCGGCGGATTGTCGGGGTCAGGTCCTCGATCATGCCGTCACTCCTGCCCCATAGCATACCGGCTGGCGGAGCGATTCCCAACGGGGCAGTCGCGGGATGCGAGGGGGGCGAGGCGGTGGCGCCTGTCGCATGCGGACCCAGGCGACCCAGGCGGCGTTGAGCCACCCTTGAGCAGCCCACCCGAGACCCCCACGGATTACGGTTCGCGTACGAACCTCCATCCGTGGGCTTGGAGAAAGGGCCGACGACCGATGCGCTGCGATACAATCCGTAGCGAATTAACGAATTAACGCCCGGACGCCTCGGCGCCCTGGGGCTCGAGGCACACGACGCCGCCGCGGGTGTCGGCCAGGAGGATGACGCCCTGACCCAGGGCGGGGCCGGCTGCGAAGGGGGCCTCGGCGGTGAAACGCCAGTGCTCGGCCCCGTCGGCCAGGGCCAGCACGTAGAGTCGCCCGTCCGCGCTGGTGGCGTAGACCCGCCCGGCGCTGACGGCGGGCGAGCCGTCGACGTCGCCGCCGGTGGCGAACCGCCAGCGGAGCTCGCCGTCGCCGACGCCCGCGGCGTAGAGGTTTCCGTCTCGGCTGCCGGTGACGGCGAGCCCATCGGCGACGGCCGGCGTGGCGTAGAGGAAGCGGCCCTCGCTGAGGGCGACCGTCCACAGCTGCGCCCCGCCGACCAGGCCGAAGGCGGCCAGCGTGCCGGCGTTGGTGCCGACGACGGCTCGGCCCTGGAGGATGGCGGGCGAGCCGCCGGTCAGGCTGTCCAGCTCGGCGGTCCACGCCTGCTCGCCGCTGTCCAGGCCGACCGCCCGCAGGAAGCCGTCACAGCCGGCCACCAGGGCCAGGCCGTTGCCCAGGGCCGGGGCGGAGTTGATGCGGTCGCCGCCCGCGTAGCGCCACAGCTCGCGGCCAGTCGCGGCATCCAGGCACAGCAGCAGGCCGGCGTCGTTGGCGACGAAGGCCCGGCCCGCGTGGGCGTTGGCGGAGGCGTGGATGGGTGCGCCGGTGTCGAGCGTCCAGGCCAGTTCGCCGGTGGCGGCGTCGAGGGCGTGCAGCATGCCGTCGAGGTCGCCGACGATCACCCGGCCCGCCTCGGCCAGGGGCGTGACGGCGAAGCTCGAATCGGCCGACCAGGTCCAGGCCGGCTCGCCCGTGGCCAGGTCCAGGGCGTGCACCGTGCCGCCCTCGTCGGCGAGGTAGGCGACGCCGGCGACGAGGGCGGCCTCGGCGGCGAAACCCGCCTCGGCGCGGTACTGCCAGCGGACGCGGTAGGGCGGCCCCGCCAGCGGATCGGCCTGACCCGTCAGGGCCCCGCCGCCGTGGAAGGCGGGCCAGACCCCGTCGGTGACGCCGGCCCGGTCGGCGGTCTCTGCCGGCGCCTGGACGGTAGTCTGTTGGGGTTCCTCACAGCCCGTCAGCGTCAGCAGCAGCACCAGCGCGATAGCGGGTGCCATGGCCGCTAGACCCTTTGCCCATTGGACCTGCGGGTGCGTTGTGCCACGGCGCGAACGGCCCGACCACGATGCCCACGGAAGGCATTCCGTGGGCTTGGGCCGGGCCTCGCCCTGCAGACCCGCAGGCACAATCGGTAGACGGTCTAGCGGCCATGCGACGGGGGGAAGACTTCGGCGCAGACGCCGGCCGTGCGTGGGCGAATCCGGCGCCCCGGCCTGGGGGATTTCCGCAGGCGGCTGGGCTGGGGCCCGCCCGACATGGCCGCGCGCGGCCATGGCACCCGTCATGGGGGTCTGTCGCCTTCGGGCGGGCCGGCGTGCGCGTTGGCTGATCATGGTCGCTTCCCCCCCCGCGGCCTTACTCGTCGGCCGGGTCGCCGACGACGAGGCACTTGAGCTGCTGCTGGTCGCGGACGAGCAGCTTGCCGTCGCTGATGGCCATGGCGCCCCAGGCCTGCTTCTTGGGGGCGGCCAGCACGTCGGCGCGGGCGAGCTCGTTGTAGCCGGCCGGGCTGGGCTCGACCAGGTGCAGCGTGCCGCGGGCGCCGTCGAGCACCAGCAGCAGGCCGTCGGCGTAGATCAGGTTGCCGCGGTCGAAGTTGGGGTTGCGCCCGGTGGTCCACAGGCGGTTGCCGTCCAGGTCCATGCACACCAGGCCGTCGCGGTTCTCGTTGGCGTTGCCGTTGGCGTAGAGGTGTTCGTCGATGACCAGCGGCTCGTGGATCTGGGCGTTGAGCTCGCTGGTCTTGAACAGCTCCTCGACGTTCCAGCCCTCGCCGGCGCCTGTCACGCGGATCATGGCCGAGCCGGCTTTGTAGCCGCCGGTAAGGAACAGGCGGTTCTCGTCGACGGCGACCGGGCCGGGGATGGGGATGTTGCACCGCCAGCCGTTGTAGGTCCACAGCGTCTGGCCGCTGGCGGGGTCGACGCCGACGGCGCGGTCGTTGCTGAGGATCACCAGCTGCTCGACGCCGTCGAGCGTGACGAGCTTGGGCGAGTCATAGGCCATGGGCCCGGCCGAGTCGCTGCGCCAGACCTCCTGCCCCGTGTCCGCCCGCAGCGCGACCAGGCCGGCCTCTCGGCCCAGCGGGGCCAGGATCACCCAGTCGCCGTACAGCAGCGCCGACTGGCTGACGCCCCAGCGGGGGCGCTTGCCCTGGTAGTCGTCGATCAGGTGCTTGCTCCAGAGCACCTCCCGGCTGTCGCGGTCGACGCACTGGACGTGCCCGAAGGGCCCGATGGTGACGATGACCTTCTCGCCGACGGCCGGCGTGGAGCGCGAGCCGGGGAAGTCGACCTTGCCCGGGGCGTCGTAGCCGAGCTGCCAGTTCTGCTGGCCGGTCGTCAGGTCCAGGCAGCGCAGCACGTCCTGGTCGCCCTGGCGGTCGAGCAGGAAGACCTGCCCGTCACGGATGGCCGGGCCGCCGAAGCCCTCGCCCATCTCCAGGGCCCAGAGCACCTCGGGCCCGCCCTCGGGCCAGGTGCGGGCGAGCGTCTCGCCGGAGGCCTTGCTGTCGCGCGTCGGTCCGTGGAACTGCGGCCAATCGGCCTGGGCCACGCTCGTCGCCATCACCACCGTCAGGATCAGTCTTGCCATCCAGCGCATCGTCAGCCTCCGTCGAGGGGTTTCTCGGGACAGGAATTGTTCCCATTGTTCCAGTTGGCCGGCGAAAGGTCAATGGCGAGGCCATTTGTTGTTTGCGCCTGCGGGGCGAGGCGGAGGGCCTCGCCGTGCCCGCAGGCCGGGTCGAGTGAAGCGAGGCCCGGCGGGGAGGGCGGGGCAGGGCCCCACGGAATGTCTTTCTGCGTTCGGTTGCCGGGCCTCGCTGGCGCTCGACCCGGCCTACGGGGCCTCAGGGGGTGTCGGCGTCGATGCGGTCGGGCAGGTCGATGTGGGTGGGGCGGGCGCGAGTGCCCCGGCTGAGCAGCAGGTAGCCGGCCATGGCGACGGCGGCGAAGCCCAGGCCGATCCAGATGGCCGGGCGGAAGCCGTTGGCCGTGGCGTTGGTCTGGTCGATCCACCAGCCGGCGATGACGGCGCCGATGCCGTGGGCGGCCAGTATCAGCGGGTAGATCGTGCCGACGACGGCGGGGCTGTACAGCTCGGCTACGCGGGGGGCGTAGATCGCGAAGCAGCTGCCGTAGCAGAAGCTCACCATGGCCACGCCGATCAGGTAGACGATCCAGTAGCCCTCGGCCGGGACGTGGTCGGAGCCCAGCAGCACCAGCACGGAAACGAGAATGCCGGCCATGCTCAGCGGCAGGGCGCGGGCGCCGCCGAGGCGGTCGTACGCCCGGCCCCAGACCAGTCGCCCAGCCGCGTTGCCCACGGCAAACGCGCTGATGCTCCAGGCGGCCACCTGCGAGCCGAAGCCGAAGTTCGTGCCGATCTGCAGCAGGTTGGGCACGATGATCAGGCCGGGCATCGTCAGGCCGAACATCGCCAGCGCCAGGGCCCAGAACCGCCGGTCGCCCAGCAGCCGGCGGTAGCCGATGAAAGGCGGGTGCTCGTGGCTGATGGCCCGGGGCGGGTCGGCCATGGTCAGCCCGGCCACCAGACAGACGCCGCCGTAGAGCAGCCCCACCGCGCGGAAGATCTTCAGCACGTCCCAGCCGTAGGCGTGGAACGCCTCGATGACCGCGCCCAGCACCCCCGCGCCCAGGCCGTAGCCGGCGACCGCCAGGCCCGTCGCCAGGCCCTTGTGGTAGGGGAACCATCGCACGACTGTGGCGATGGCGGTGGCGTAGCCGCAGGCGATGGCCAGCCCCTGCACCACCCCCGCGCCGACCAGCAGGAGCCAATACTGACCCCCGGAGTAACCCGCCAGCAGGTAGGCCATCCCCAACAGCACGCCGCCGGCGGCCGCCAGGGGACGCGGGCCCCACTTGTCGCTCAGTCGGCCCGTCACGATCGCCCCGATCGTGAACACCTGGATGCACAGGCCGAAAATGTAGCTCGTCTGCGCCGCCGCCAGGCCATGCTCGGCCTGAAGCCGACCGGCAAACTCGCTCCAGGCGTAGATGCCGCCCAGGCAGGTCTGCATGGCCAGCACCGCCAGCATCACCAGGTATTTGCGGGGAATCCCCATCGGCGCAGTCTCCGTGGTCCCTCGGCCGGGCCGGGGAATTGTACGGAGTGGCGCCGGGGATGCCAGGGAAAACCTCCCGTCCCCGGTTGCGGCGTCGCCCGATGGCGTCAGTAAGCGAACATTCGCCGCTCGCGGCGGTTGCGGCGGTCCAGGCCGCTACGGCGGTTCAGCAGCACCGGCATGGCGAGCTGGCGGCGGTCCGCGCCGGCTCGGCGGTCGTCGCCGCGGGGGGTGGGCAGCTTGCGCCCGCACCGCGAACAGAAGGGCAGCCCCTGCGGCACGGGCCTCTGGCAGTCGAAGCAGTACTGGCTCTGCATGCGGACCTCCAACGACGGTATCGCCCCGGCCCTGGCCCCGTAGCCAGACGCCGATCCGCAGGCAGTTTACGATATGGCCGACCTGGGGGACTGGACCGTTTGCCCATCGGACGTGCGGGTGCGTTGTGCCGCGCCGGCAACGGCCCGCCCCGATGCCCACGGAAGGCATTCCGTGGGCTTGGGCCCAGACCCTCCTGCGGACCCGCAGGCACAATCGGCAGACGGGCTAGACCCGCACGATGCCGCTCTCGAGCCCCGCCGGGGTGCGGATGAGCGCGTCGGCCGGCGGGGGCGCGACGGCGGTGGTCCATCGGCCGAAGACCTGTGTGCGGGCGGTGGGCATGGCGGGTCCTTCCCTACGGCTGGCCGGGCGGAAGCTCGGGTCGATCCGGGGCCGGGGCCGATGCTGGGCCTGCCAGGTAGTGGTCGCGTGGCTGCAGACGCCGCAGCCACGGCACCCGGACGCTTTTTCCTGCTCTGTTTGCTTCTCTGGAGCTCTGAACGTCTCTGCGCTTCTTCTCGCTGTATCTCCTGCGCCTGCTCCGAGAACAGCAGACCTGTAGGGCGGGCCCTGGCCGCGGCGGCGGTGCCCGGCGCCATCGACGGGCCCTGCATGCGGAACCTCCAGTGGCCCCCCGCCCGGCGGCACGGGGCAATCGCGGCCGGCTCCTCCGCCTCTACCGACGGCGCCCCGTCCCCGGGGTCCGTCAGGTCAGGCATCGGCATCGCCTACCGCGTTCCGGCCGGTCCGGTATCGCGGAAGTCGCCGTTCAGCCAGCTCGCGTCGCACTGGGGCAGGGGGTAGGGTTCGGCCTCGAACTCCAGCTTGACCACCGGCGCCAGCGGGTCGGGCGGGTTCTCCGGCAGGCCGGTAATTCGCCAGCGGGCGTTGCTCATCGGCTCGACGGTGAGCCGCCGGCCCGTCGTCAGCAGTTCGGCCGAGCGGAGGGCCGGGCCCAGCCGGCTGATCACCAGACCGTCGCCGGGGTAGTAGAACAGCGTGAGGTAGGCCGTCCGCCCCCGCTGAGTGAACATGCCGTAGTGGAAGCCCGGGCCTTGGAACTGGCCCATCGTGTAGATGCGTCCCGGGTGGGTGGCGTAGATGGCCTCGCCGTGGCGGTCGAGCCACCGGCCCAGCAGACGAAGGACCCGCCCCTCGCGCTCGTCGATGTAGCCGGCCGCCGTAGGGCCGACGTTGAACAGGAAGTTGCCCCCCAGCCGCACCGCGTTGACAAGACTATACAGCACCTCGCCGGCGGACTTGTCGGCCATCGAGTGTTTCAGGCAGCCCCAGCCTGGCGCGTAGTTGAGCGTCATGCACGCCTCCCATGCGCGGTCGGGGTCCTGCTCGGGCGAGACACGCTGCTCGGGCGTGCCGAAGTCCTCGGGCCGGCCGGAGCGGTTGTTGATGAGGATGTGCGGCTGGAGGCGGCGGACCTGGTCGTTCAGTTCGGCGGTGCGGTAGAAGGCCTCGGGGCTCTGGTCGAGGCGGGAGCCGGTCCAGGTTTCGG
This sequence comes from Phycisphaerae bacterium, assembly GCA_041687295.1. GTDB lineage: Bacteria > Planctomycetota > Phycisphaerae > SM23-33 > FEN-1343 > JAWLCG01. Next base: position 17,514 of record JAWLCG010000031.1, read on the forward strand.
CCCCGGGGGTGCGGGAGCCGGGCACGGCCGGCACGTCGTACCACAGCATGTCAATGCGGCCATAGTGGGTCATCAGCTCGCGGACCTGCGTGTGCAGCTCCTCGATGAGGCGGGGCAGCTCGTCGGCGTAGGTCCGCGGGTCCCAGAAGCCGCGCCACCGCCACGATACGACCGAGTAGTACAGCCCCACCTTGAGCCCGGCGGCGCGGACGGCCTGGACGTACTCGGCCACGAGGTCGCGGCCGGGACCGGTCTTCGCCGCGTTGAAGTCGTGCGTGGCCGTGTCGAACAGGCAGTAGCCGTCGTGGTGGCGCGAGGTGAGCACGACGTACTTGGCCCCGGTATCCAAGGCCGACTGGGCCAACTGTGGCGCCCAGTCCCCGCCCGGGCGAAACTGCTGGGCCAGCGGCTCGTATTCCGCCGGGGGCATCATGTCGCGGCTGAACAGCTGCTCGCCGCGCCCCAGCACTGAGTAGCACCCCCAGTGCACGAACAGGCCGAACTTCGCCTCGTGGAACCACGCCAGTCGGGCCTTGCGGTCTTCAGCGTCGGACATCCTGCTATTCCTCCCTTGGCTGGATGGCCACATTTCTAGCGGCCGCAGACGCCGCAGCCACGGCACCCAGTGCGTTTGCCTCTTATTGCCCCCCCAATACCTCTATGTCTTACCTCTGTGTTCTCTGTGTCCTCTGTGGCCGCCTTGCGTCTTCGAAGACCCCGGGCAAGCCCGGGGCTATATACCGAGGGATTCACACGGTTGGCAGGTCGAAGCCGAAGTAGCGGGCGGCGTTGTTGTAGCTGATGTCGCGGACCATGGCGCCGACGAGGTCGTAATCGGCGGGGATTAGGCCTCGCTCGATGTCGTCGCCCAGCAGGTCGCACAGGATGCGGCGGAAGTAGTCGTGGCGGGTGTAGCTCAGGAAGCTTCGGCTGTCGGTGAGCATGCCGAGGAACCGGCTGAGCAGGCCGACGTTGGAGAGGTCCTGCATCTGGCGGCGGATGCCGTCTTCCTGGTCGAGGAACCACCAGGCGGCGCCGAACTGCATCTTGCCGGCGACGCCGTGGCCCTGGAAGTTGCCCGCCATCGTGGCCAGCAGGGCGTTGTCGCGCGGGTTGAGGTTGTACAGGATCGTCCGGGCCAGCTTGTCCTGGCGCTCCAGGCGGTCCAGCAGGCGCCCCAGCGGGGCGGCGATGGGGGCGTCGCCGATCGAGTCGATCCCGACGTCGGGGCCGAGCTGCTCGAAGCGGCGGGTGTTGTTGTTGCGCTGGGCGCCGAAGTGGAACTGCTGGGTCCAGCCGGCCTCGGCGTCCATCACGCCGAACTCGACCAGCATGGCCGACTTGAGGCGGTCGAGCTCCTCGGGGCTGAGCGTCTGGCCCGAGCGGACCTTGGCGAAGGCGGCCTGCACCTGGGCGTGGGTGTAGTCGGCGCCGTAGGCGGTGTCCAGGCCGTGGTCGCTCAGCCGACAGCCGTTGGCGTGGAAGAACGCGTGCCGCTTCCGCAGGGCCTCGATGAGCGTATCGAAGGTGCGGATCTCGACGCCGGCGGCCTGGGCGAGGCGGTCGAGGTAGGCGTTGTAGGTCTCGGGGTCGTCGGCGGCCATGGCCTTGTCGGGCCGGAAGGTCGGCAGGACCCGAATCTTGAACGACGCGTCGGCGGCGATGGCTTGATGGTGCTCCAGGCTGTCGGCCGGGTCGTCGGTGGTGCACACCAGGCGGACGTCGAAGTACTCCATGATGCCCCGCGCCGAGCGGTCCGGCCGGGCGAGCACCTCGTTGCACTGGGCGTAGATGCCCTTGGCCGTTTCCGGGTTGAGCAGCCGATCGGTGATGCCGAAGGGCCGGGCCAACTCCATGTGCGTCCAGACGTAGAGCGGGTTGCGGAGGGTCTGCGGGACGGTCTGGGCCCAGGCCTGGAACTTCTCCTCGTCGCTGGCGTCGCCGGTGCAGAGCCGCTCGGGCACGCCGGCGGCCCGCATCAGCCGCCACTTGTAGTGGTCGCCGTAGAGCCAGATCTCGGTGATCGTCTCGAAGCGGTGATCCTGGGCGACCTGCTGGGGCGGCAGGTGGCAGTGGTAGTCGATGATGGGCAACCCGGCGGCGAAGTCGTGGTAGAGCCGGCGGGCCGGGTCGCTGTGCAGCATGAAGTCATCGTGGATGTAAGGGCGCTGGGCCATGGCGATAGTCTCCTCGGCTGGATCCAAAGACGGTCGCCGAAGGATACCACGGCCACTCTTGGCCGGCTACCGGGGGGCGGCAAAATCCTGCCCTGCCCGCGCGCACCGCAGGCCCGAGGCAGGTCAATTCGGGGACAGAACTAAGGTGAAACCCTTAGGAGGCAGGTCGGCACGGAGCACAGCCTGAACGTCGCAGGCCGCCAAGCCATCCGGGCCGCAGGGGGGCGAAGACGCTCCGCTCTTCGCCACCCTCGTCCGGACAGGCAGGCATGCTACACTTCGACGATCACTTCGTCGGCGATCCGCTCGGGGACGAAGTCGCACAGGCTGGCGAGGTAGCCGCGGATGGCCTCATCCATGCTCTCGCGGGCCTGCTCGGTCGTCTCGCCGCGGGTCATGCAGCCCGGCAGCGACGGGCAATGGGCGATGTACTCGCCGGTTTCACTACGGGTGATACGGATCACCAGCTTCATGGGTCCTTACCTCATCTTCCGGGGCCGGGGTGCCCGCAAACCGATCGACAGCCCAGCCGGTTCGCCGGCGGGGCGACTGCGTGAAGGGGTCCCAACGGCTCCGCTCGATCCTCCCTCGGTGGCGCGTGCGCAAGACAAAATACGTCCTGCGGGCGTCCCGTAGAGCGAACCTGACAACCCCAGATTGAATCGCAGCAAGGCGTGCATTATTGTTAATTTCGGCACGGGGCAGGTCAAGAACTTCATGGAAAACTTGCCGGATTCTTTTGTCGCCTGCCCCGGCGGGCGGTTCGGGGCGGCAGGGGGCGTGCAGGTGGCGGTCCGACAAGGGTTTGGGGCAGGGAGGCTGGGTCGGTCCGCCGTCGGGCCGGACCTGCGCTGTCCCCATTCTGCCAGACACCTGGCCGGCGGGACTTCCGGCCGGGCCCGCCGCAGGGGCCCGGGGGTTGCCTGGGCCGGCGCGTTCGGGCACAATGGTTGGACTGCCGATGACGTCCCCGCCCGACCGGGCGAACCTCCTGCATAACGGATCAGCCGTGACCGAACCGCTCTTCGACCTGCCGGGCCGCCGCATCGCCCTCGCCGCCGACGGGGCCGGCACTGCCTTCGCCGCCCTCGTCACCGCCGACGCCGCCGGCCAGACGCTCCGCGTGGGCCCGCTGGCCGGCCTGGCCGAGCCCGACGCCGCCGAGGCCCCGTTGGTCGTCTCGGCCGGGGCCATCCTCAGCGTGGCCCTGTCGCGCGACGAGCAGGACCGCCTGCTCGCCGTCTGGACGCAGGTGCATAACCCCGGCAGCCGCCTGTGGTTCGCTGTCCGCACCGGGGCGGGCACCTGGACCGAGCCCGCCCTGGCCGGGCCGATGAACTGCCTGGCGCCCGCCCTGGCCCGCGACGCCGCCGGGCGAGCCTGGTGCGCGTTCCAGAGCGACTCGGCCGCCCGCCACCACATCTTCCTGAGCTGGCTGGAGGGCGGGCAGTGGAGTTTCCCCGTCCGTATCAGCGACGGCGACGGGCACTGCTTCGCCCCGGCCATCTGCCCCTTCGGCCAGGGGGTGCGGGTGGCGTGGGACGGGCGGATCGACGGCGAGTTCGGCCTGTACATGCGCGAGTTCGACGACGACCCCGTCCTGGCCCACTGGGAGCCCCAGGGCACCGTGGCTGCCAGCGCCGAGCAGCTGCTGGCCAACCCGACGCTGCTGGCGTTGGACGGCGAGCACAGCCTGCTGGTCCACGAGCGGAGCACCGGGCCCTGGGGCCGGCGCAACCGCGTCGAGCCCGGCGGCCTGTGGGACCTGCTGGACGGCGAGTACCTCCACGCGGGCCGAACGCTGGCCGGCTGCGTGCTGGGCCCCGGCGGCCAGGCCCCGCTGCGGGCCGACCTGCCGGCGATGCTGGCCCGGCTGGGCTCGCCCAGCTGCAGCGCGCCGCGACTGGTCCGTGACGGGGCCGGGGCGATCTGGCTGACCTGGCGGCAGCTTGACCCGCAGCGGCAGGCGCACGGGTTCGTCCTGTCGGCCGCCCGGCTGGAGGGCGACGCCTGGAGCGAGTCACAGGTGCTGCCCGTCGGCGCCGGCCTGAGCGACTGGCCCGCCGAGGCCCTGGCCAGCCCCGACGGCGGCCTGACGCTGGCGGCCCTGCGCCGCGAGAAGACCCGCTACCACGCGGCCGGCCTGTCGCTGGCGGGCGGGTCGGCCCGGCCGCCGGCCCATGGCCGCTACCGCCCGCTGACGCTCACCCAGGCCCAGCGGGCCCAAGCGGTTACGCCGGTTACGCTGACGAAGGACTTCACCAGCCCCCGGCTGCTGTGGGGCGACGTCCACCGCCATAGCGAGCTGTCGGCCTGCAAGTGGACCGTCGAGGGCCCGCCGGTCGAGGCCTACCGCTACGCCCTGCAGGCGGCCGGGCTGGACTTCTTCGCCCTGACCGACCACACCTGGTACCTCCAGGGCCCCGACACCTGGAGCGACGTAATGGCCGTGGCCGAGGCGTTCAACCTGCCGGGGCAGTTCACGGCCCTGCCGGCCTTCGAGGGCAGCTACGACGAGGGACACATGGTGGTCCTGTTCGACTCGCCGCCGGGGCCGGAGTCGGCCTACATCGCCAACCGGGCCGAGCTCTACCGCCGCGTGGGCCCCGACCAGGCCGTCGTGGTCCCCCATCACCCCGGCGACCCAACCATCGCTACCACTGGGCCGGCCATGACGACACCCACGCGCC
>JAWLCG010000032.1:0-22355 GCA_041687295.1 Phycisphaerae bacterium
CTCCAGCGGGGCAGGGGTCGCTTCTCGGGTGGGTGCGGAGACTGGGGCCGGTGGGGGCGCCGTGGTTCTGAGGGCGAGCCGCGGGGGGATCGCGACCGGCGCCGTCTGTTGGTCCCACCACGGCGGCGGCTGCATGCCGGCCCGCTGCCAGCGGCGCCAGAAGGCCATCAGGGCCTCCTGCGTCTTGGTGAGGTCCTCGGGCCGCAGGCGAGGGCCCCGGGCCGCCATGTCACCGGCGACGGCGTCGAGGTCGTCGAGGGTGCACAGCCCGACGGCTTCCAGGGCTGCCACGGCGGCCTGCGGTACGGCCGGGTCGGAGAGGTCGGCTAAGGCGATCCGACGCCAGGGCGCAGCAGGGGTGCCTTCACTGGTCATCTGCATGAGAGGGCTCCTCAGTGGGGGTAGGGGGGAGAAGGCCCGCGGCGTCGAGCACGGCCCGCCGGGCGGCCTCGTTCAGCAGTGGCCACGCCCGGACGAGCGCAGCGAGCTTAGGGTCGGTTTCTGCAGGGGATTGGCAAAGACCTTGGCAAGCGCAGGAAGCGGGCCCGTCGCAAGTCTTTGGGGTTTCAGGAGGTTGGGGAGTTGGGGCCTCGGTTCCGTAGACCGACGCTCTATCCAATTGAGCTACGGGTGCACGTTGTCGGGGCGGGGCCGCGACAAGAAGTTCCAGTTTACAGACTGAGACGGCCAAGTCAACGGTCAGGTTCGCAAGTTTTCCGGTTCGTCGCGTGCTTGCTCCCGGCGGGGTCGCTGGCGATAATGGGGGGCTGAACAACCCGAACGAGCCGACTGGCTCAGCCGTTCACGTGGAGGTCTGCACATGTCCAGAATCGTGGTGGTTATCTGGCTGGCGGCGTTGATGACAGGGGCGGCCTGGGCCCAGCCGGCGGCCCCGGCGAGCGTGGGCGAGGCCGTCGAGGCGTTGCAGGCCAGTCAGACCGCCCTGGAGCGGGGCGGTCTGCGGAACCAGGCCAACGAGTTGTCGGCCGTCGCCGAGGCGTTGGGCCAGGGCGGCGACACGGTCAGCCAGGCGCAGGTCGAGCGGCTGGCCGAGCTGCATGGCTCGTTCGCCAGGCTGATCACGATGTACTCGGGCGTGGGCAACACGGCCCGGGTGGAGCTGCTGGAGGCCCAGCAGGCGCAGATCGGGGCGGTGCTGGGTTATCTGCAGTCGGTGGCAGTGGCGCCGGCGCCGCGAGCGACGGTGGTCGGCGGCGGGCAGGGGGAGATGAACATCGAGCTGGCGTTGGTGAGCCCGGGCCAGTCGGCCCCGCAGCGGGCGGCCCGCCGGGCGCCGGCGCGTCGGCCCGCGCCCCAGGCCCAGGGCGACCCGATGGCGGGGGGGTTTGGCCCGCCGCCGATGACGGGCGACCCGATGGCCGGCGGCTACGCCCCGCCGATGGTGCGGATGACCGGCCCGGGGGCGGGCAAGATCCTCAGCATCACCGTGGCCGAGGCGGGCGAGCAGTTCACGACGGTGGGCACCTTCTCGAACTTCCTGCGGAGCAGCGCCGGCCAGTTCGCCGGTTCGGCCATCGTCTTCCACGTCGAGCCCGACGTGCCCTGGCAGGACGTGCAGCAGGTGGTCCAGGCGGTCTACACCGCGCCGCTGCAGGGGCCGATGAGCTTCGCGGGGCTGGATCTGCGCCAGGTGGCACCGGCGGCGTCGGCGAGTCCGAGCGTTCCTGACGCCCCGGCCATGCCGGCCGCGCCGGCGGAGAGTGTGAGCCCGCCGGCCGCCCCGGCCGCCGCGCCGACCGCCCCGGCTCCGGCGCCGGTCAATGAGTGGGAGACCCGGGAGGACCCGACGACCTGGACGGATGACCCGCCGGTGTCGGCTCCGATGCCCGGGGCCGGCGGCGGGATGGGCGCGCCTCCGGGCGGGCTGACCATGATGGGCATGGCCCCGCTGTTCCCGCCGCAGCAGCTGCGCAAGACTGAGGACGGGCAGTTTCCCGCAGCCATGCCGGCCATGGTGCAGGGCGCCCAGCGGGTGCTGTTCGCCCTGGACATTCGCGGGCCGCACTTCGCGGACATGCGGGACCTGATCTACCGTCAGACGGGCCTGCTGGGCTCCAATGCCCAGTTTGCCATCATCACCATCAACGCCGTAGGCCGGACCGAGGAGGTCATCGGCTGGACGCCGGCCGACCCGATGGGCCGACAGCGGGCTCTGCAGGCGCTCAAGCAGCAGTCCGGCGGCAACCGGGCGGGCCTGGTGAGCGTCATGGGCCTGGCGACGCGCTACCTGCCGCAGGCCGATGCGCTGGTGTTGGCCTTCGAGGGCGAGGACCTGCGTCAGGGCCCGGGCCTGGACCGTCTCGGCAAGGTCTTCCATGACCACGGGAAGCTTCGCAAGAGCTTCATCGTCATCGGCCCGGTGGACAGCACGCTGACGGCCATGCTCGACTACGTCAGCCAGAGCAGCAAGGGCGCCTGGACGCACCTGTCGGCCCAGCAGCTGGCCGACGTCGCCCGGGGGCAGTAGGACCCCATGATCGACTGGGCCTGGCCACACCTGTGGGGGCTGGCGCCGCTGGCGCTGGCCCCCCTTGTTTTGGGGCTCTGGTCGGCCCGGCGAGGCCGACGGGTGCCGGCGGCGGCCATTGCACTGGAGTGCCTGGCCCTGCTGGGGCTGGTAGCGGGCCTGGCCGGCCCGGCCGTGCGCTGGGGCGGGGGCGGGCCGGTGGCGGTGTTTCGCGATGTCTCGGGCAGCCTGGGCTCGGCCCCGGCCGAACTGCCCTGGCCCGAGGGTCGGGCCCGGCGGGAGTATGTCTTCGCCGACGGCGTGGCCCCTGCGGGCCTGGCCGTGTCGACCGATCGCACGAGGCTTGGGCCGGTGCTGGCCCTGCTGGCCGAGGCGCCCGAGCCGTGGGCCGGGGCGGTCATCGTGACTGATGGGCGGTTCGCCGACGCCCCCTGGCCAGGGGCCGAGCGGTTGGCGGGCGGCCTGCCGGTGCTGTGGGTGCCCCAGGGTCTGGACGCGCCGGACGCCCGGCTGGTCGGTCTGGACGTGGAGCCCGACGGGGCGGGGGGGCTGGAGGTGACGGCGACCGTGGCGGCCAATCGGGCGATGGACGCCCGCCTGGTGATTCGTCGGCAGGGCCGGGCCGAGCCGCTGTTGAGCCGGAGGCTGGCGCTGAAGCCCGGGTCGCCGGCGGAGGTCCGCGTGGGCGATACGCCGGCCGATGCGGGCTCGGCTCTGTACGAGGCCCGGCTGACCGACGCAGACGCCCTGGCGGCCAACAATCGCCTGGTGGCCCTGGCGCCGGCCCAGAGGCCCCGGCTGCTGTGGGCGTCTGGGCCGGACGGACCTGTGGGGCCCCCGCTGGGCCCGACGTGGCAGGTCGAACGGATCGCTCCAGACCAGTTGTCGGCGATGGCCGAGACGTTGCTGGGCTACTCGGCCGTGGTCGTGGTGGCGAGGCCCGATCAGCCGCTCTCGTCGCCGCAGCGGCAGGCGCTGGCGGCCTACGTGCGGAGCGGCGGGGGGCTGGTGTGGGTCGGGCCGCCGGTGCAGGCGGGCGATGCCCTGGCGGCGGTGCTGCCGCTGGCGGAGCCCAATCGTCTGCGTCGGCCGTTGGACGTGCGGGTGCTGCTGGACGCCTCAGGCTCGATGGGCGAGCCGGGCGAGGCCGGGGCGGCCCGCTTCGACCGCGCCCGCCAGGCGGTGCTCACGCTGGCCCGGCGGCACCTGAGCGACTCGGACCGCCTGGCCGTGTGGACCTTCGACGTCGTGCCAACGCTTCGCCACGCCGGCTCGGCCGGGACGGAGGCGGCGGGGGCCCTGCAGGCGGCGCTGGCGGACGTCTGGCCGGCAGGCGGCACGGCCCTGGGCCCGGCACTGGGGGCGGCGCTGGACCCGCCCGTCGCCGAGGGGGCCCAGGGGCTGCTGATCGTCGTGAGCGACCTGCGGACCGAACCGTTCGACCCGTCCGTCTTCACGGCCCGCCTGCGGGAGAGGGGCCTGCAGCTGGCCGTCGCCGCCACCGGCCCGACCGATGCCGACGCGCCCCTGGCCCGGCTGGTCGAGGCCGTCGACGGGCCCTTCGTCCACAGCGACGACCTGGCCGGCCTGGCCGAGTGGTTCGGGCGGTTCGTCCGCCGGGCCCGTGGCGAGGGGCTCATCCATCGCCCTGTCGCCGTTGTGCCGGCCGAGGGGGTGGAGCTACCCGGGCCCCTGCCAGTGGCCGAGGCGTGGTACGACGCGGTGTCGGCTGGCGGCGCCGAGGTGCGGGCCGAGGTGGGCAACGGCTCGGCCCTGCTGGCTCGGCGGCGCGTCGGGGCGGGGCGGACGGTGGGCCTGGCCCTGCCGTTGGCGGGGGGGCTCAACGAACAGTGGCGGGCGTCGCCGTCGGCGGGCGAGCTGCTGGCCGGGGCCGTGCGGTGGGTCCGCGTGGCCGGGCAGGACCCCCGGGTGTCGGGCGAGCTGGATGCGTCGGACGACCCGCCCACGCTGAGCGTGCGGGCCCAGCGCGACGGCGAGCCGTGGAACGGCCTGGACCTGCGGGCCCAGTGGTCCACCCCCGACGGCCTGGCCGGTCAGGCCCCGCTGCCGGCCGTTGGCCCGGGGCGGTACGAGGCCCCGCTGCCCCTGCCCGCCCACGCGCCGGCCCGGCTGCGGGTGCTGTCGGTGGACGGCACGGTCCTGTGGCAGCGGACGCTGACCGGCGGCTACCCGGGCGAGTACGCCCGCATCGGCGTCGACGCCGTTGCCCTGGCTGCCCTGGCCGAGCGGACCGGCGGGCGCGTCGTCGAGCCCGACGAGTTGCCCGCCGCCCTGGCTGCCCTGGCCGCCCCGACCCGCCGCGACCTGTCGGCCGGGCTGCTGCTGTCGGCCCTGGCCCTGATGCTGATCGACTGGCTCTGGACCCGCCCCATCCTGGCCCGCTGAGCGAGCGGGCCCTACCGGACGGGCGAGACGGTCGCTCCACTGCGGGCACTGGGCCAGGGGCAGGTTTCGCATCCGCCACTGGGGCTCGTCCGGCCAGCGGGCGAGGGGGTACCCGGCCCGACCTAAACAATTTGAGTCCTAAGGCGGCGCGGGGCGGACGGTCGGCGTGAGAGTAGGACCTTGCTGTGGGAGCTCCAGGACCCCTCCGCGTCTTCGCCCACTGCGCCTGACGACCCCCACGGATTGCATCCGTGGGCTTGGAGAAAGGGGGCGCAGAGAGGACCGCGGTCCGGCTCCGGCCAGGCGCCCGGGGGCGGGGAAATCAAAAATCTGCGATCAAAGATCAAAAAACGATCAGAGCTTCACGCCCATCTCGGCCAGGCGGGCCTGGATGCGGGCGGGGTCGAGCTGGCGGGGGCGGGTGTCGCTCTGGGCGCACAGGGCCGCGGCGACGCCGGCGGCCTGGCCCAGGGCGATCATGTTGCCCATGCTCTTGCCGCCGTAGTGGCCCAGCATGGTCGCCGAGCTGCACCGCCCGGCCACGAGCAGGCCCTCGACCTCGCGGGGCAGCAGCGAGCGGTAGGGGAACTTCGCCCCCTGGCGGATGGCCGTGTAGGGCCGTTGGCTGCCGACCGGATCGCTGCCGCCGTACTTGCTGGCGACCGCGTCGGGGAAGTCCGTGCCCTCCATGACGTCCTCGTTGCTGAACTGGTACTCGCCGACGAGCCGGCGGGTGTCGCGGGCCATCGCGAAGCCGCCCGTGCGCATCAGGTGGACGTTCTCCAGGCCGGGCAGCTTGCGCTTGCGGGCGAAGCGGACGAACTCCAGGGCCTGGTCCAGGGCCATCTTCTCCATCAGCGTCAGCGTTTCGCTGCGCGAGCAGTCCAGGCGCATCTCGAGGCTCGTGCCGCTGTTGACCGAGATCACCCCGGGGATCGTCGTGCGGTTCAGGCCCATCCAGCCGGGCAGGTCCCAGCCCTTTGTGCGGTAGTCGGCCAGCAGGGCGTTGAAGGCCTTGTACTGGTGGCGGTCGAGCTCGACGCCCTGCTCGAGCCAGGCGTAGAGGCGGTCGGTGTCGACGTTGCAGATGGCCCAGCCGACCGTCACGGGCGGGCGCCAGCCGGTGTCGGGGTCGCCCTGGTCCTCCATCGCGCAGCCGGCGAGGTGGGCGACGTCGCCGTCGCCGGTGGCGTCGATGATGGCCTTGCCGCGGAAGGTCACCCGCCCCTCCTTGGCGGCGACCACCACGCCGGTGAGCCGGTCGCCCTGCATCTCGACGTCGACGACGGGGCTGTAGAGCTGGTAGTCCACGCCGTGTTGCTCGAAGAGGTCGAACAGGACCTTCTTGAGGTACTCGGGGTGGACGTTGAGGTTGCCCCCGCTGCCCGGGGCGTCGGGCTTGCGGGTGCCGGGGACCGAGGCGTCAGGGCCCCAGCGGCGGATGGCGTCGATGAGGATCGTGTGCACGCCGCCGCGGTCGGTCTCGGCGTTGTCCTTGAACAGGAAGTTGATCTCCATCCACATGGCCGCGGTGGCCGTGCCGCCGAACTGGCTGCGGGCCTCGAGGATCAGCGTGCGCCCGCCGGTGAGCGCCGCCGCCAGGGCCGCCCCGATCGCGGCCGGGCCACCCCCGGCCACGATCACGTCGTAGGTCATCTCAGGCTTGGCACAGCGGGGGTAAAGCTCTTCGCGGGCGGGCATGGCGCTGTCTCCTGTAGAAGCATCCCAGGCTGGGCTCTGCCTCAACCGGCAGAGATCTCACGAGGAGCCCGGGGTGCACCGCTCCAGTGTAGACATCGGGCGGGGGTCTGTCACGTCCGTAGCGGCACATGGCTGAGGCGAACGCCTTAGGTCCTACCATTCCGGGCCGGTGGCGAGGGGGGAAACTGTGGCCGGACCCTGGGAGTTTGCCGATAGAGAGTGGGGCGGCGGGACTGGCGACGGCTGCGTCGTTCGGCCCAGGCAGGCCGGGCCGCCGCTTTCCGCTGAGCCTTCTCTGACGAGGTGAACGATGCCGCCCTCGCTGGCCCAATCCCGACGGATCGTCGTCTTCTGCGGCTCGCCCGCCTCGGCCTCCACGGTCGAGACGCTCGAGGCCTTGGCCGATCGCTACCCCCATTGGTCGGTGCTGGTGGTGCAGCAGGTCCGCCGGCGGCCCTGGACCGCCCGGACGTGGCGGCGACGGCTGGCGCGGTTGGTCCGCGAGCCGCTGGGCTACCCGCTGGAGCTGCTGGGCGAGTTGGCCGGTCGACTGAGCCCAACCACCCGCACCGTCGCCGGCCGGGTGGGACTGCCGGGCCTAAGCTCGCTGGATCGGCCCCACGTGCAGTTGCTGCGCGTCGAGTCGCTCCACGACGCCGCCACCCTGCAGGCCGTCGAGCAGTTCGACCCCTGGCTGGGCGTGTGCCTGGGGGCACCGATCCTCCGTGAGCCGCTGTTCAGCCTGCCCGCGCTGGGCACAATCAACGTCCACAAGAGCCTGCTGCCGGACTACCGCGGCATGCCCCCGGCCTTCTGGGAGCTGCACGACGGGGCCGAGCGGACCGGCGTGAGCGTTCACTGGGTCTCGGCCGGCCTGGATACGGGCGACCTGCTCGGCCAGGCGGACCTGCCCATTCCGCCCTATGCCACCGTTGCCGGCCTGGCTGCGCAGTTGGACGAGCGGGCCTGCGAGCTGCTGCTGGACGTGCTGGGTCGTCTGGACGCCGGGGAGGTGCCTCGCGTCGCCCAGGGTCCGGCCCGGACACCCACCCGGTCACGCCCGCCGCACCGGCTGCGGCGGCGGGTCGAGCGACGGCTGCAGCGGGCCCGCCGGCCGGGGGGCTCGCCGGTCAAACGGCTGGTCAAGTGGGCCGTGCTGGCCGGCTACGTTCATGGCTGGGGTCGGCTGCGGAACCTCATGCACGCCGTGCGGGGCACTGCCCCGGTGACGGTGCTGCTGTACCACCGCGTCGACGACGAGCATCTCGACGACGTGACGGTCGGCGTCGAGCAGTTCGGCCGGCAGATCGCCCTGCTGAAACGCCACTACGACGTGCTGGAGCTGGGCGATTGGCTGGCCGAGCCCCGCCGCCCCCGCCGCCGACCGGCCGTGGTGATTACCTTCGACGACGGCTACGCCAGCGCCGCCCTGGCCGCCCGGCTGTTGCGGCGGGAGGGGCTGGCGGCGACCTTCTTCATCTCCACGCGGATCGTCGGTACGGACGAGGCCTTCCCCCACGACCGCCAGAAGCTCGGCCGGGCCGTGCGGGCCCTGAGCTGGGAGCAGGTGCGGCAGATGCAGCGGTGGGGTTTCGCCATCGGCAACCACACGGCCACGCACGCCAACCTGGGCCGCATCGACACCGGCGCCGCCCTGGCGGAGATCCAGACCGCCCACGCCGACCTGCGCCGCCGCCTGGGCCAGACCGAGGCCGCGGATTGGCTGGCCTACCCTCACGGCAAGCCCGCCGACATCACGCCGGCCGTGCGCGAGGCCCTGGCCGGCCTGGGCGTCACCTGCTGCTTGTCGGCTCACGGCGGGCTCAACGGCTCCGCGGCCGACCGCCGCGACATCCGTCGCCAGGGCGTGGACTGGAAGTACAGCCTGCTGGCCCTGCGGGCCGTGCTGGCCGGTTGGCAGGTTCGCACGCCGGCGACCGTCAGGCCCCCGGCCCAGGCCCAGACGCAGGCCGATGTGGCCTGACGCCGCCGCGACAAGACGGCACGCGGGCGTGGAGCAGGCAGTGGAGCCGACGGACCTCGCATCGCGCGAGCCGGCCTACAGGTGGGGCGGTGAGACGCTACCGGCGGGAGAGTTGTGTCTTCAGGCCGTCGCGGCGGACGGGCCCGCGGCCGAGGCGGGCGGCGTGGATCAGCCAGGCCAGCGTCGCCAGCCAGATCAGCACGGCCACGGTGACGACGGCGGGCGACCAGGTGACAGCCGGCAGGGCCAGCGGGGCGGCGGGCGCCGCGGCCAGGGCCAGGCCGCGGGCGTGGCCGGCGAGGACGGCGAAGAGGATGGCGGCGATGGCCTGCAGGCTCATCACCAGCCAGCTCCAGGAGATGATGCGTCGCTGCCGGCTGGCGCGGATGACCAGCCAGAGCCCCGCCACCAGCCAGATCGGGCCGATGATGTCGATGCCGGTCGCCGCCGTGCCGGTGAACAGCCCGCGCAGCACACGCACCGGCAGGGTCGAGGCCACCGCCAGGCCCGCCTCGCCGCTCGACAGGGCCGACAGCTGGACGGCAGCGCCCTTGGCCACGTAGACCGCCAGCACCCAGGCCAGGTACACCAGCCCCGCCAGCGTCAGGGCCAGGGCCACGTCGGTTCGGGTTGTCCGCCGGGAATGCCCAAGCATGGCCGCCATTAGACCGACTGGGCGGGGGGCATGTCAAAGGGTTTCGGTTGGGCTTGTCCGCGCGGTATACTGTTGCACTGGCCCGGGCGTGCGCCCGGCGAGGAAAAAACTTGCATGGCCCCTGGGGCCATCTATAATCGCACCGGCGGCAGTATCCCAGCCGGTGACGTGACCCCCGTAAGCAGGCAGAGTTTGCGCATGGCAGCGACCGCGAAACCCACCCCCGCCGTTCGCCCGGGCCCCAGCTGGATGCAGCTGGCGGTCGTGGCGGTGCTGGCCGGCCTGGCCGGGGGGGTGCTGGTGCTGTGGGCTCAGAGCGGCCCCGCCGAGGCGATGGCCCAACCCACGCTGCCGATGACGTCGTCGGCGGGGGTCGTGGCCGTGCCCGCCCAGCTCAGCCGGGAGGGCTTCGGCCTGTACCTGGTCGACACCGCCCAGGGCACCGTCATGGTTTACGCATATGACGCCTCTCGCAGGCAGTTAGGCCTGCAGGCGGCGCGGACGTTCCGTTTCGATCGGCTGCTGGAGGCCTACAACACCGAGCCCAGCCCCGGCGCGATCGCCGAGATGGTCCGCCAGGCCCGGCCCATCGAGGGGCCCTAGCCGTACCCACCCTGGCACGAGGATCCACACATGGCCAAGATGTACTTTTCACGCGAGGACGCGGCCCAGAAGCTGGGCGTCACCCCCGAGGCCCTCGAGCAGATGGTCCGCGAGGGCAAGCTGCGGGCCTACCGGGATGGCCAGAACATGATGTTCAAGGCCAGCGAGATCGAGGAGCTCGCCGGTGTCGACCTGGCCGGCGAGAGCGACATCCAGCTGACCCCGGCCGAGTCGGGCACCCACGAGACGCTCAACCTGGCCGATGACGAGCCGGCCGGCGGCTCGGGCGACCAGACCCCCACGCCCAAGGAAGACACCGTCATCACCTCCGAGGGCATCAGCATCTTTGATGAGGAAGACCTGGAGATCGAGGCCGCTGACCCGATGGCCAAGACCCAGATCGCCCCGAGCATCGAAGACCAGATCAACCTCGAGGGCGGTGCCGGCGGCTCGGGCCTGCTGGACCTGACCCGCGAGAGCGACGACACGAGCCTCGGCGCCGAGGTGCTCGACCACATCGACATGGAAGGCGATGCCGGCGACGACGAGGTCGGGCAGATCGACGAGACCGTCGAGACCAGCGCAGCCGTCGCCGTCGATGCGCCCGTGGTCTACGACCGGCCCGACCCGTCGGCGGGGCTCTTCTCGGGCCTGATCGGCGCCGGCGCGATCGTGATGCTGCTGGTCGCGGCGGTGGCCCTGGCGGTCATGATGGGGGCGACGCCGGGCTACCTGCTGACGCTGGGCGCCAACGCGGGCCTGGTGATGGCGGTGGTGGCCGTGATCCTGATCATCGGCGCCGTCGTCGGCTGGTTCGTCGGGCGCAGTGCCGCCCAGCGTTCCACCGCCCAGATCTAGTCCGCCTGCCGGCAGGGCGTTGAGGCGGCCAGGGACGGCCCGCCCGCCAGGCCGGTGACCGTGGGGTTGACGGCCCGTCAGGGCCGGGCCGACAGGGTGCGCCTGCCGCCCGGGACCTGCGAGCCTTCCAGAACGAGGAAAGGATGCGTGCCATGAGAGTCTGGCTGACCCCCGCTGCCTGGATCCTGGCGTGTGGACTGCTCGCCAGTGTGACCGGCTGCGTTTCGCGCGACCGCTTCAACGACGTGCTCGCCGCCAATGACCGCTCGCAGGCCGAGCTGGCCAACACCCACCGCAACCTCGAGCTTGTCCGGGCCGAGCGCGAGCAGGCCCTGGCCCAGCTCGAGCAGGCCCAGGCGTCTCTGCGGGCCCGCGACGCCCAGATCCGCACCCTCAGCGAGGCCAACACCGCCCTCGAGCGGCGCCTCCGCGAGCTGGGCGTGGCCGTCCAGGGCCTTCGCGACGCGCCGGCCCTGCCGCCGGTCGGGCCCCTCGTCGCCCTGCCGGCCGAGCTCGACGCCCAGCTGCAGGAGTGGGCCCGCCAGTACCCCGAGCTCGTCGAGTACGACCGCGTCAACGGCATGGTCAAGCTCAAGACCGACCTGCTGTTCCCCCGCGGCTCCGACCAGATCCCCGCCCCCGCCCAGGCCACGCTCCGCCGCTTCGCCGAGATCATGCAGGGCACGCAGGGCTTCCACGTCTACGTCGCCGGCCATACCGACAACGTGCCGATCCGGCGCGAGGAGACCCGCCGCCGTCACCCCACTAACTGGTACCTCTCGGTCCACCGGGCCGTGGCCGTGGTCGAGGAGCTGATCGACTCGGGCCTGGCGCCCACGCGGATCGGGGCGGCCGGCTTCAGCATGTACCACCCCGTCGCCCCCAATGCCGCCAACAACCAGGGCAATCCGCTCAACCGCCGTGTCGAGCTGTGGATCGTCCCGCCTGACCGCCTGCTGACGACTGCCACCCTCGAGGGCGAGAACTTCGGCGACAGTGCCCCCGCGGCCCCGGCCGACGCCGAGCCGCTCAAGTAGCGACTCCCGACTTGTCCACCACCCGCGACCCCGAGCGACCCACCGATCGCTCGGGGTCGTTGCATTGGGGCCCGCCGGCGAGCGGGTATACTGTCCAGCCATGAGCGACCGTGCCGTGCCATCCCGTGTCGCGCTGCGTCAGCGGCCCCTGCTGCGCGGGCTGTCGAGCCCGTGGGTTGGCCTGGGGCTGCTGGGGGCGATCGTGGTGTACCTGTCGGTCGTCAGCATCGGCGGGTCGGCCTCTTGGGACGGCCAGCTCCCGCCGCTGCAGCGCTGGCTGGACCGCGACGAGGCGGGCCTGTACGCGCTGTGGCCCCATTGGCTGCTGTGGGCGGCCCTGCTGGGCAACCTGGCCCTGGCGACGGTGGTCCGCATCCCGCTGCGGGCGTCGACGCTGGGGGCCTGGCTGGCCCACGCGGGCGTGCTGGTGCTGGCGGGCGGCTCGGCCCTGTATGTCAGCGGGCACGTGCATGGGGACACGCTGGTGGACCGGGTGGGCGAGGCGTTCGCCCCGGTCGGTTCGTTCTACCAGGCCGGGCCGGCCGGGCGGGTGCTGGTGGTCACCGTCGTCCCGCCGGACACCGACGCGGTCGACCTGGCCGAGGTGCCCCTGCCGGGCCTGCCGCTGCACCGGGCCGGGGCGGGGCTGGATCGGCCTGTGGCGGCCGGCGGGGGCGTGAGCGTCCGCGTGACGGGCTATCGGCCCGTCGCCTCGGTGGTGCGGGCCTGGCGCGACGATGGGCCTGCCGATCGGCCGGCGGTGGAGCTCGAGGCCGCCCTGGGGCCCCGCATCGAGCGGTTTATCCTGCCGGCCGACGGGCGGGTAAGCTTGCTGGGCGTGCCGCTGGCCTATCGGCCCGACCTGTCGGCTGAGGGGGTCGAGGCCCTGTCGACCGGCGAGGAAACGCTGCTGGTCACCAGCTCGCCCGGCGGGCCGATCGAGCTGCACTGGCTGGGCGGGCAGGGCCCGCGGGGGCGCTTCCGCCTGCTGGCCGACACGCCCGTCGAGCTGTTCCGCCTGCCTGAGCCCGACGGCGGCCCGCTGCGCCTGACGCTGCGGCGGGTCCTGCGCCGGGCCCACCGCGTGGGCGTGCTGGGCGAGGCCCCGACCGACGCCCCGCCCGGCCCGGCCCTGGCCGTCGAGGTGCGGTCGGACGCGGGCGGGGCCGAGACCTGGCTGCCGCTGGAGCCCTTCGGCCACCTGGCTGAGCCGGCCGGCGTCACGCTGGGCGATGGCATGCGGGTGTGGCTGGCCTTTACCCGTCGCCGCCTGGCCCTGCCGGCCGAGCTGCACGTCCATCGCCTGACGAGGCACACCTACCCCGGCACGGTCATCGCCCGCGACTACCGCTCGGCCGGCGAGGTCGTCTGGCCCGACGGGCGGGCCGAGCCGTTCACGATCGGCCTGAACGAGCCGCTGACGCTGGGCGACTGGCAGCTCAGCCAGGGCCGTTGGGACGCTGAGAACCCCGACGACCCCGCCTACACCATCCTGGCCGTCACCAACCGCCCCGGCCTGGGGCTGGTCTGGACTGGGGCAGGTCTGATCCTGCTGGGCTTGATGTGGGCGTTCTACCTCAAGCCCCGCCTCCGCCGCCGCGAGGAGGACCAGTCATGATGCACCGGCCGAACGCCAACTGCCGTGGGTGCGGTGTCTGCAGCGTCTGCAGCCACGCCCCGGATGGCCCGTCGGTGCTCGCACGGCTGCGGACAGCGCAGCCGTGGCACCCGGCGCCGGCTCTGGCAGCCCCGTTTACGGGGCTTGGCCCGCGTAGCGGGCATCGGCCCGGCCTTTTGGGCCGGGTACGTCGGGGCCATTGGATTGTCCTTCCCAGCCCGCTTCAGCGGGCTTACCCGCAGGGGGTCCGTAAGCCCGCTGAAGCGGGCTGGGAAGAGAAACACAGGGGTGGCCGTTGCCCCCAGGGCTATAAGCCCTGGGCTACACCCCGCTTCGCGGGGCCAAGGCCGGTGAACCGGCCTGAAGAGGGCCCCACCGGCGAAGCGGGGAATCGGGCTGAAGAGGGCATCGCTGGCGAGGCGGTGAACCGGGTTGAAGAGGTCCTGCCTGGCCAGGCGGCGAACTGGTCTGGTGAGAGCGTTCGTGGCCGGGCGGGTCGCGGCGGGACCGCAAACGCAGCGTTCCAGCCGGGAGGGTCCGCTGCAGGACGGCTGGCCGTGGTCGCGGTGGTTGTGCTGTCGCTGACGGGTTTGGCGGCGGGGCAGTCTGCTTCGGGTGGGCCTGACCTGTCGCCTCTGGGACGGCTGGGGGTGGGCCATGGGGGGGGGGTGCGGGTGCTCGACAGGCACGTTCGCACGCGGCTTGGGGCGATGGATCAACTGGCGGGGTCGTCTTCGACGGCGGCCTGGCTGGGGAGGCATTTGGGGGCTGGGGTGCTGGCGTCCAGCGTTCAGCCCTCGCCCTGGCGGGCGCGGGCAGAGCGGGCGTACCATCGGCTGCACCGGTTCACGGTGTTGTGGGTGGGCTACGCGGTGGCCTCGGCCCTGCTGGGGGCGAGCCTGGCCTGGCCCCGGCGGCGGCTGTGGCGGCGGTCGGGGCTGGCGGTGTTCGCTGTGGCGACCGGGGCGCTGGCGGCGGGTTCCGCCATCCGCTGGTGGCTGTCGGATCGCCCCTGGTACCTGCCGCCGATGACCGGGCAGTTCGAGAGCGTCACGGCCGCCGCCCTGCTGGGGGCCCTGGCGGCGGGGGTTCTGGAGTGGGTCAGCCGGCGGGGCTGGTATGCCCTGGCGGCCAGCGTCTTCGCGACGGTGGCGCTGCTGTGCGGCTTTACGCTGCCGCGGGCGATGGGTGCGGACATTCGCCCCGTCCAGGGCATCCTGAACAACTGGATCCTGCCGCTGCACGTGGGGGTGATCATCCTGGGTTACGCGATGGTGGCCATGGGGTTGGTGATCAGCCTGGCCTACCTGGTGGCCTTGGCCCGGCCCGGCGTGCGGGGGCGGTCCGGGCCGCGGGCCAGCGGACCGGACCTATGCGCCGACCGGCCTGAGGGGCTGCTGGCGGGGCTGGACCGCAGCAACCTCGTGGTGGCCCAGCTGGCGACGCTCCTGATCGGCGCCGGCACGCTGCTGGGGGCCGTCTGGGCCGACTACAGTTGGGGCCGATGGTGGGGCTTCGACCCCAAGGAGACCTGGGCCCTGATCACCTTCCTGGTCTACGTGGCGATCGTCCACGGGCGCTTCTGGGTCCGCCCCAGCCGCCGGGGCCTCTGGACGGCCGGCCTGACGGTGGCCGGGGCCGCCGGGGTGCTGTTCAACTGGGTCGTCGTGAAATACCTGCTGCCCAGCCTGCACGGCTACGCGTGAGCAACCTGCGTCGCCGGGCCTCTCCGGTAGGGTACGTGGGTTCTCGCCGAAGCGCCGCGCAGGCGAGGTTCCGCGTACCGACGCACTTCTACCACCGTGTCCTGTTGGACCCAGGCTGCCGGGCCTCGCTGGCGCTCGACCCGGCCTACGCGCTGGGTCGCTGCCGGGCCTCGCTGGCGCTCGAAGAGAGCCTACGCGTCGAGCACGTCGCGGACGCGGGCGGCGAGCTCTTCGGGGCAGAAGGGTTTCTGGAGGAAGTGGGCGCCCTGGTCGGCGGCGATGCGGGCGACGAAGCGGTGATCGGCGTAGCCGGACATGTACAGCACCCGCAGGTCGGGCCGGGCGCGGCGGAGGCGGTCGGCGAGCTCCTCGCCGCCCATCTCGGGCATCACCACGTCGGTCAGCAGCAGGTCGAGCGAGCCTTCGTGGCCCTGGCCCAGTGGCAGGGCCTCGCGGGCGTCGGGGCTGACCAGGACGTTGTAGCCCAGGTCGCGCAGGATGCGGGCGGTCAGCAGGCGGACCCTCTCGTCGTCCTCGACGACCAGGATCGTCTCGGACCCGGCCGGCCGGGCCAGCGGGGCCGGGACGGTGGCCGGGGCCGGCGTCGCCTCGGTGACCAACGGCAGGTAGACGCGGAAGGTGCTGCCCTGGCCGGGCTGGCTGGTGACCTCGATGTGCCCGCCGCTCTGCTCGACGAAGCCGTACACCATCGCCAGGCCCAAGCCGGTGCCCTTGCCGACCGGCTTGGTGGTGAAGAAGGGGTCGAAGATCCGGTCGAGCAGCTCGGGGGCCATGCCCGTACCGGTGTCGCTGACCAGCACCAGCACGTAACAGCCGGGCCGGGGGCGGGCCGGGGCCTGCTGGCCGGGCTGGCCCAGCGTGACCGTGCGGGTCTCGAGCACCAGCTTGCCGCCGGCCTCCATGGCGTCGCGGGCGTTGATGGCAAGGTTCATGATCGCCTGCTCGAACTGCCCGCGGTCGACCCACACCGTGCCGCGCTGGGCCCCCGGCAGCAGGTCCAGGAGGATGTCCTCGCCGATCATCCGCGCCAGGGGGCCCTGCAGGTCGGCCAGCACGGCGTTGAGGTCGACCACCTCGGGCCGAAGCACCTGGCGCCGGCTGAAGGCCAGCAGCTGGCCCGTCAGGCCGGTGGCCCGCTCGGTGGCCCGGCGGATCTCGGTCAGCGGGTCGTAGTGTGGGTGCTCGGGGCCCAGTTCGCGCAGCAGCAGGTCGCAGTAGCCCTGGATGATCGTCAGCTGGTTGTTGAAGTCGTGCGACACGCCACCGGCCAGGCGTCCGACGGCCTCGAGCTTCTGGGCCTGGCGGAGCTGCTCGGCGGAACGCTCGAGCTGCTGCTGGGCCTGGCGGCGCTCGGAGATGTCGCGGGCGATGGCCAGCACCCGCCGCTGGCCGCTGTCCTCCAGCAGGCCCAGGCGGATCTCCACGGGCAGCATGCTGCCGTCGCGGCGGCGGTGCTCGCTCTCGAAGGTGATGGCCTCCTGATGCTCCAGCTGTTCCGCCATCTGGCGGCTCTGCTCGGCGGTGTGGCGGGTGTCCAGGTCGACTACGCGCATCGTCAGCAGCTCTTCCCGGCTGTAGCCCAGCGTCTGGCAGGCGCACTGGTTGCAGTCGAGCAGTCGGCCCTCCAAATCGTGGACGAAGATGGCGTCGACGGCGTTCTCGACGAGGCTGCGGAAGCGCTGCTCGCTCTGGCGGAGGGTCTGCTCGGCCCGCTTGCGCTCGGTGATGTCGACGATCAGGCCGCGGATGCCCACCACCTGCCCGTCGCGGAGCATGGGCGTGGAGTAGAACGCGGCGGGAAAGGTCCGCCCGTCGACGGTCTTGACGGTGTACTCGTTGCCGGTGAGCCGCTCGCCGGCCATGACGCGCCGGAAATTCTCGCCGGCCCGGCCACGCTCGGCCGGCACGATGATGTCCAGGGCGTGGACGCCGCGTTCGAAGTCGGCCTGGCTGTAGCCGAAGGCCTCGAAGGCCTGGCGGTTGGCGAAGGTCAGCCGGCCGGTGATGTCCATCTCGTAGACGATCTGGGGCAGCAGGCTGGCCAGTTCGCGGTAGCGGCGCTCGCTCTCACGGAGGGCGCCCAGCCACGCCGGCGCGTCGGCGGGCAGGGCCATGGGGGCGGGGTCTGGACTGGAATCGTCAGGAGCCAAACAGCCTCTCCCGGACAGGCGCCATCGGCACATCCGCGGGCCTGCGATCCACCATCCAGCCCGACAGGGACGTCACCTCCTTAACAAACCCTTGCGGGCGGTGCAAGTACCGGTCGGACCGGCCGACCGGCGGCGCCGCCGGACCAGGGCCAGGCCGCCCACCGCCAGCAGGGCCAGGCTGGACGGCTCGGGCACCAGCATCAGGCGGGTCATCACCAGTTCGCCCCCGTCGGAGTCGCGCAGGACGCGATAGCCGCTCTGGGAGGGTTCGGCCGCCGCCGGCAGCGAGCCGAGCATGGCGTTGGCGGTCAGGATGATCTCGTCGTCGGCCCGGACGGAAAAGCCGCCCGCCGAGACGTCCCACCCCGGGCCGCTCTCGTGGAGGACCTCCCACAGGGCCACGTTCAGGGCGGCCGCCAGGACGTCGGTGCCCGCGCGGTCGGCGTAGCGGTCGAGCAGCCAGGCGACTTGCGGGCCGCGGTCCAGGCCCATCAGGGCCGACTCGGTGACCTCCCCGCCCGGCAACGGGCCCGGCAGGTCCAGTCGAAAGCCCAGGCAGTGGCTCTGCTGGTAGGTGAACGCGTGCAGGCCGGCCGGCACGGACAGCCCGTCGGCGTCCAGGCCCGGGGCGACGATCTCGACCAGCGTGGCCGGCCCAGGCAGGCCGTACTGCAGCAGCTCGGCCCCGGCGGGCGCAGCGATCCCCAGCCCCAGGGCGCCCAGGCCCAGAAAGGCGCAGACGAATGTCCTCATCGATGGCTCCTTGACCTCGGTCGGCCCGCGGGTCCCGCGCACGGGGGCTCCTGCGCCCCGGCGGGACAGGCCGACACCCGTAGCCTACGATTCAGCCCCGCCGGCTGCCCGGGCCGCGGGTCAAAACCGCCCGCCGCCCGACCGGGACGTGTGAACGAGAGCCCGAATCGGTATAATCCTCCCCGTCCGGTGATTCCCCGAGTATAGTGGATACGAGATGGAGAGACCCATGGCACGATGGATGACGCTATTGACCCTGTCCGCCCTGCTGGGTGCCGGCCTGAGCCTGGCCGGCTGCAAGCGCGAGACCCCCGACGCCGACCTGGTCCTGACCAGCCCGCACGACCCGCAGGTGCAGCAGGAGTTCGAGCGAGCCTTCTCGGCCTGGCACCAGGAGAAGTTCGGCCAGCCCGTCACGCTGCAGTGGCGCGACATCGGCGGCACCAGCCAGATCGTCAAGTACCTCCAGCAGCGGGCCGGCACCAGCGAGATCGACCTGTTCTTCGGCGGCGGCGACCCGGCCCACGTGGCCCTGGCCCGCACGGGCGACCTGCAGCCGATCGAGCTGCCCGAAGAGGTCCTTGCCCAGCTGCCCGAGTCGATCGCCGGCGTTCAGCAGTACGACCCGCAGGCCGGCTGGTACGGGGCCTGCCTGAGCAGCTTCGGCATCATCTACAACGCCCAGCTTGTCCGCGAGCTCGGTCTGGAGCCCCCGCGGACGTGGGAGGCGCTCAGCAGCGACGCCTTGTATGGTCGTGTCGCCGGCGCCAGCGCCAAGAGCGGCTCGGCCAAGGCCGCCTACGAACTGATCCTCCAGACCGCCCCCGACTGGCCCACCGGCTGGGGGAGACTGCTGGGCTATTGGGGCAACTGCCAGAGCTTCACCGAGGGCTCCAGCGACGTGATGGCCCTGGTCGGCAACGGCCAGGCCCTGGCGGCCACCGCCATTGACTACTACGCCATCAAAGAGGCCCGGCAGGCCACGCCGGGCCTGCTGGAGTTCGTCGTGCCCGACGACGGCGGCGTCTTCACGCCCGACCCGATCAGCATGCTCAAGGGCGCCCCGCACCCGCAGATGGCCCAGCGGTTCATCGAGTTCGTCCTGTCTCCCCAGGGCCAGGCCCTCTGGTGCCTGCCGACCTACGGCTCGCTGGAGTCCACCACCCAGCCGGCCGAGGCCTACCCCGGCCCGACCACCTACGCCCTCTACCGCCAGCCCATCCGCAAGGACGTCTACCAGATCTACCAAGGCCGGATGCTGCCCGAGCTGGCCGGCGACGTCTTCAGCCGAGAGTACCCATTCACGCTCGACCAGCAGCTGCAGAACGCCCGCGTGAACTTCATCCTGCCGCCGCTGATGCAGGCGGCCGCCATCGACAACAGCCAGCTGCTGCACCGGGCGTGGAAGGTCGTCATCGACCGAGGCCGGCCGGCGAACCTGATGGCCGAGTTCTCGGCCCTGCCGGAGAACCTCGCCACCACCGAGGCCCTCCTGGCCACCGCCCAGAGAATCGCCGACGCCCAGGACGCCGCCGACGACCGCGCCCTCGAGCAGGTCTACTCCGACTGGCGCGGCTTCTTTCGCACCAAGTACGAGCGGATCATCGCCCAGCAGTAGGGCGGGCACCGCCCGCCGCGGGTATATAGCCCCGGGCTTGCCCGGGGTCGTAGGCTGGGTCGAGCGAAGCGAGGCCCGGCAGCGAAGGCGCAAGACCGAAGATGGGCCACACAGACGCAGAGGACACAGAGAGCAAACGCGCAGAGGTCTCTTGAGGTCCAGAGACATATAGCCCCGGGCATGCCCGGGGTTCTTCGAGGGCGTCAAGAACGGTCCCAGATCTGAGAACGGCATGAAGCATTACGGACGCTACATTCTGGCGGCTCTGGCAGGGGCGGTGCTGGCGGTGTTTCTGCTCTGGCCGATCCTCGAGGCGATCCGCCAGGCCTTCGTGACGCGCGACGGGGTGACATCGTTCTGGCTGCTGCACGTCTTCCGCGACGCGACGATCCGCCAGTGGCTGCTCAACGCGGCCGAGGTGGCGGTGGTGACCACGGCCGTGACGACGGTGATCGCCCTGCCCCTGGCCGTGCTGGCCGACCGCGTGCAGTTCCGCGGCAAGACCCTCGCCCTGGCCCTGCTGATGTTGCCGATGATCCTGCCGCCCTTCGTGGGGGCACTGGCCTTCCAGAAGATGTTCAGCTACCACTGGGGCTCGGTGAACCTCATCCTGGCGGCGCTGGGCTTCGAGAAGGTCAACTTCCTGGGCAGCGGCTTTCGGGCGGTGGTCATCCTGGAGGCGCTGCACCTCTACCCGATCCTGTTCCTCAACGCGACGGCGGCGCTGGCGAACATCGACCCGGCCATGGCCGAGGCCGCCCGTAACCTCGGGGCCTCGCGGTGGCAGGTCTTCCGGCGGGTGACGCTGCCGCTGATGCGCCCGGGGCTGTTCGCGGGCATGACCATCGTGTTCATCTGGAGCTTCTGCGAGCTGGGCACGCCGCTGATGGTCAACTACGTCGACGTGCTGCCGGTGAAGATCTTCAACGGCCTGACCGAACTGGACACGCCGACGCGGACCTTCGCGATGACCTTCGTGCTGCTGGGCTCGAGCGTGGGCCTGTATGCGATGGGCCGGGTGCTCTTCGGTGGGGCCGCCGGCGCGATGGCGGGGCGGGCCTCGACGGCCTCGCAGCAGCACCAGGCCGGCTGGCTCGGCTCGGGTCTGTGCTGGCTGGCGTTCGGGGGGGTGACCTTCGTCGCCATCGTGCCGCACATCGGCGTGGTGCTGATGAGCGTCACCGAGACCTGGGACAACACGATCCTGCCCAGCGCCTACACGACGCGCCATCTGCTGGAGGTCTTCCGCGACAAGGGCACCTGGAACGCGATCGTCAACTCCCTGCGCTACGCCGGGGCGTCCACGGTGCTCTGCGCGGCCATGGGGCTGATGGTGGCCTACCTGGTCGTCCGCCTGCGGATTCGCGGCGCGACGGCCCTGGACTCGACGGCCATGCTGCCCCTGGCCGTGCCGGGCCTGGTGATGGCGGCCGGCTACGTGGCCATCACGCTGCCCGGCTCGCCGCTGGCGGCCCTGGGCCCCACGCGCAACCCCACGATGCTGCTGATCATCGCCTACACGATCCGCAGGCTGCCCTACATGGTCCGTAGCGTCTCAGCCGGCCTGCAGCAGACCAGCGAGACCCTCGAGGAGGCCGCCCAGAACCTCGGCGCCTCGCGCCCGCAGGCCGTGCTCAAGATCACCGTGCCGCTGGTGATGAGCAACATCCTGGCCGGCGGCATCCTCGTCTTCTCGTTCAACATGCTCGAGGTGAGCGACTCGCTGATCCTGGCCCAGACGCAGGAGTACTACCCCATCACCAAGCAGCTCTGGACGCTGGTGAGCGTCGGCACCACCCGCAACCTCGCCGCTGCCCTGGGCGTCTACGGCATGATCCTGCTGACCAGCACGCTGATCCTCGCCAACATCCTGCTCGGCAAGCGGATGGGGGCGCTGTTCCGGGTGTAGCGGAGGGGGAGCTGCGGTGCAGGCCCAGGCCCCCAAGAGCCGCCCGGCGCCGATGGTGTCAACGCGTCAGTGCGTCAGTGCGTCGATGCGTCACTGCGTCAGCACGACGACGTCCCCGCGCCGGTTTCCCTCGTCCAACCATCTTCTCCAAGCCCACGGATGAAATCCGTGGGGATCTCGTCCGGGCCGCCCGCCCCCGGCTCAACGGTTCCTCGGCCCACAGTAGGGCGGGCACCGCCCGCCGCGCAGGCGCATGACGTCATCGACGGCGGGCCATGCCCGCCCTACGGCTGCCCGGTCTGCCGCTTCTCCAGCCGAAGGGCGAGGCGCCGCCGGTAGTGGCCGTCGGTGTGCGAGTCGCCCTCCCACTCGGCCATCAGCACCAGCAGCCCGTCCTCCAGGCGGGGTCGGCCGAAGGTGACGACCTTCACGCCCTCCTCGAACGCCTCCGGCCTCTCCACCCGCACCGACGCGTCGCTCACGAAAATCTGCCCCCAGACGCGCCGGCCCTCATGCTGCAGGGCCACCTTCACCAGCGACGAGCCATCGCCCTGGCCGTTCAGGAAGATGCGGGCCGGCGCCTCGACGGCCTGGCCCTGTCCGTCCAGCACCACCAGCTGGACGCTGTCGGCCTGCTCGGCGGGCACCAGGAACTTCCAGATCCTCCACTGCGTCGCCCACACCAGGTCGTCGGTCGTCACCTCGGTGAGCTCCACCACACCGCCGCCGCTGTCGGCCGTCTGGACGACCCGCTTGTCCCCTTCGTCGCAGCCGCATACGGAGATCGCCAACCCGACCACCAGCAGACACAGCATCAGGTAGGTCCCGCGCTTCCCAGCCGCGTGTCG
>JAWLCG010000033.1:0-21864 GCA_041687295.1 Phycisphaerae bacterium
CATGAAATCGCCGAAAACATCGTCAAGGAGACGATGAATCGGCTCAATCGGAATATCAATATTATGGATATGGAAGGGAAGATAATCGCATCCGGCGATCAGACAAGAGTGGGAGACCTTCACATCGGCGCACTGGAGGCGATCCGCAGCGGCAAGACGATCGTGATCGACGCTGCCAATCAGGAGCAGTGGGGCGGGGCGCTGCGCGGGATCAATATGCCCGTTATGCTTCAGGGCCGTCTTGTTGGCGCGATCGGCATCACGGGGGAACCCGAACAGGTATCCGAGTTCGCCGAGCTGGTGAGAATGACAACGGAGCTCATGCTGCAACAAGCCCATACGAGCTCCCTGCATGAATGGCGCAACCGGATCAAGGAGTCGCTGATGGGACAGCTAGTCGAGGCTCAGCCTGACAGGGTAAAGATTAACGAGCAGCTGCGGCTGCTGGAGGCCCCGACCCGCAAGGCCCAGGTGGTTCGGTTCCTGCGGGTCCACGCGACCCAGCCGATCGGCCTGGCGGACTTGGCGGCCTCGCTGCACCTGTCGCCTTCGCGGACCAGTCACCTGGTCCGCGAGCTGTTCGGCCAATCGTTCCAGAGCCTCGTGCTCCAGGAACGCCTGCGGCGGGCCCGGACACTGCTGGTGTCGACGGACCTGCCGGTCAAGGAGGTCGCCCGTCGGGTGGGCATGCCCAACGAGTACCACTTCAACCGGCTGTTCCGTCGCCAGGTCGGCCAGCCCCCGGGCCTGTTCCGTCGCCGGCCCCGGCTGTAGAGGCGACAGTCCGGAGGAGACTCAGCGGCGAACCCGCCAGTCGCTGGGCGTCATGCCGACGACCTCGCGGAAGCGGCGGTAGAAGTACTTGTCGTATCGGTAGCCGCAGGCGCGGGCGATGACGGCGGTCTTCAGGTCGGTCGAGCGGAGCAACTGCTTGGCACGGGCGATCCGCAGGGACTGGATGAAAGCGGCGGGCGTGGTGCCGGATTCGGCGCGGAATGCCTGGAACAGCCGCTGGCGGGTCACGCCCAGTCGCTCGGCGAGCGTGCTGACGTTGATGCCCGTGTTGAGCAGGTACTCCAGCATCGCCTCGGCCTCCTCCACGAGGCGGCGGTCCGAGTTCGGCTCGGTCGGCGGGGGGGCGGCTGGTTGCAGGAGCGCCAGCAGACGGAACAGCAGCGAGGCGGCGATGAGCGGATCCCGCTGGTGCGGGGCTCCGTAGTGCTCAAGGAGCTGCCGGAAGAGGCGGACGGCCTGATGGGGTCTGGCCGGTCGGCCAATGCGGCGGGTCGGCGAGAGGCCGATCCGGCGCAGGGCCGCCTCGGCCCCTGGACCCTCCAGCCGCATCCAGAAAAAGTGCAGCGGGTCGTCCGGGGCCCCGTGGAACTCGTGCTCCAGGCCGGCCCAGACGCAGAACAGGTCGCCCGGCCCTACCCGGAACGTTCCCTCGGGAGTCGTGAACGTCCCCCGTCCTCGGGTGACCAGATGGGGATGGAACCAGCGGGAGCTGTCGCTCCGTCGCGAGCCGCTCAGGGCCATCACTTCGCTGACGATGCTCGCCCAGACGGCGGCGAAGCCCGTGGTTGGTTCCATCGGCCAGGCATGGGGGACGATCCGCTCGATCATGGTTACGAAAGTATACCCGATCGCAGCGCAATTGCACCCGATTGCCCTTGAGAGCCGCGTTTTGCGGCAGTAGGGTGACTGTGCGTGAGTGTACAGATGCACTCCGGGACCGGCGGCAGATGCGTTGGGGACGGCCGGTAGCGGAGAAGTTCGGTGGACCCAGTCTCAGCGGGAGAGGAAAGCGTATGAGCACGTTCAAAGCCGCCCTGATCGGCTGCGGCAAGAGAGGCAACGGCAACGCCAAGGCCATCGCGGCCTGCGACCGGCTCGAGATGGTCGCCCTGGTGGACCCGAACATGGAGGCCGGCGAGGCCTTGAAGAAAGAGTACGGCTTCGCCAACGCAACGATCTACACCAGCCATCGGGAGATGCTGGAGAAGGAGCAGCCCGACTTTTGCGCGATCTGCGTGTGGACCGGTCTGCACCTGCCTGCCTTCCGCGACTGCGCCGAGGCCGGGGTGAAGGCTGCGCTGCTGGAAAAGCCGATGGCCGGCACGTGGCCCGACAGCCGCCAGATCGCCCGCATCGCCGAGCGGACAGGCTGTCGGCTGTCGTTCAGCCATCAGCGGCGGTTCGCTTGGGGCAACCAGCAGGCCCGGAAGATGATCGCTGAGGGGCTCTTCGGCAAGCTGATCCGCATGGACCTCTACTCGCCCAAGGGGCTGCTCGACTGCGGCACGCACACGCTGGACCAGGCGTTCAGCTACCTCGGCGACGCTGTGGGCGTCAAGTGGGTGCACGGTGCGATCGACCTGAGTGAGCCGGCCGAGGCCTTCGGCATCCCCGACGGCAGCATGTTCACCGGCACGCTGATGTACGACAACGGCGTCTTGGGCAACATCTACTGCAACATGCCCGACGGCGACCACTGGACCGGCGTGAAGGTCTTCGGCACGAAGGGCTTCATGGAGTTCGACTGGATGGGCAAGGTGAACAAGCACGCGATCTACGATCGCCCCGACTTCCGCCTGCCCGGGCCGACCGACGAGCCCGACGACGTGATGGCCAAGACCTACGAGGACATTCTCCACGCGATGGATGGCGACGAGGAGAACCTGCTGCACTACCGCAAGGCTCTGCGGGCGACGGAGGTGATCTTCGCCTTCTACGAGTCCGCCCGCACACATCGGCGGGTGGAACTGCCCCTGACTGGCGTGGAAGGCCACCCGTTGGAAAGCCTGCTGGCCGCGCGGGCCTGAGCGGCGAAGAGGGCCCTGCCGGCACCACAGGTCTGCGGTGGGGGCACCAAACGACTGACACGAAGGGAGCGAGCGACGATGCAAGAATCGACGTTGCGGCTGGGGCTGATCCCCGGCATCGCGGGCGAGGCGCTGGAGCAGGACTGGGACGGGACGCTCACGGCGTTGGCGGCCCTGGGCTACAGCGGCATCGAGATGGCCAGCGGCACGCTGGAGAAGTCGGGCCTGTCGGCCGAGCGGTGCCGCGCCAGCCTGGCCGAGCACGGCATCGAGGCGATGAGCTGGTTCGCCGGCTGGGGCGACTTCGACAAGAACATCGACGAGCATATCGCCAAAGCCAAGGCCCTCGGCTGCGACTACATGGTCTGGGGCTGGGCACCCGCCAACGACAAGGACCAGATGCAGGAGGTGCTGCCGGTAATGGCCAAGGCCTCCCGCATGGTCGGCGCCGCCGGCATGCGGCTGCTCTACCACAACCACGACCACGAGTTCCTCGCCCGCCACGGCGATACGATCGCCTACGATTGGCTGATGGAGCAGTTCTCCGCCGAGCAGTTGCAGTGCGAGCTGGACATCGGCTGGGTGGCCTACGGCGGGCAGGACGTGGTGGCGACGATCGAGAAACACGCCGGCCGCTGCCCGATGCTGCACATGCGCGACATCGAGGACCCCGACACGCGGGCGGCCTTCATCGAGGTCGGCGAGGGGCGCCTCGACCTGCCGGCCATCCTGCGGGCGGGGCTGGACCAGGGCGCCAGCCGCTGGGCGATCATCGAGCACACCAAGCAGCTCAAGCGCGAGCCGCTCGAGGGCCTGCGGATCGCCGCCGAGAACCTCAAGCGCACCGGCCTGGTGGGGTAGGCCGGCCGGACCGTATCACGATTCCACATCGGGAGCGATCGTATGGATCTTCACGGGCTCGCCCTGGAGATGTCGGTGCACGACGCGCTATTCCTGGTACCCGAGTAGAGAATACCCCTCAAGGAGGTCACCCGTGTCTGATGACAGCAACGTTCTGAACCCGTCCCGCTACACCTTTGGCAGCATGTCGTTGGGGCGTGACGAGAGCAGGGTCGAAGCCGACGTGGCCGTGGCCCGGCAGGCCATGGACGCCGGCGTGTGGTTCCACAGCAGCCCCACCTACAACCGGGGCTTCACGTACATGGTGCTGCGGATGGCCTTTGACGAGGACCGCGCCGCCGTGCCGAAGGTGATCATCAAGCTGCGCGACGGCTCGGCCCGGCTGCTGCGGTTCGAGGCCGAGGACGCCTGCCGGCGGCTGGGCATCGACGCGATCGACGTCGGGCAACTGGTCTCGATGGACCGCGGGCCGGACAGCCTGGCCGAGCAACTGGTCAAGGGCGGGCCCATTGCCGATGAGTTGGCGTCGCTGCGCGACCGGGGCCTGGTGAAGCAGGCGGTCGTGTTCGTCAACCGCGGCCACGCGCAGGCCGGCCTGGCGGCCCAGAGTAGCCCGCTGGTCGAGGGCCTGACGTTCTACTGGAACGCGTGCCAGCGGGACTGCGGCGGCGTGGCGTGGCGGGGCATCACCGACAGGCAGATCCCCGTGCTCGCCCTGCGGACGCTGGCCGGCGGGCCCGGCGACGAGAAGACCGCCGAGATCCGCCGGCGCGTGGCCCGGCTGATGGCCGAGGCGGGCATCGACGACGAGGTGACCTTCGCCCTGCGCCTGGCCGCCAGCTACGCCCCGATCCGCACCACCATCGGCGGCACCGCCAACCCCGAGCACCTGGGCCGCTACCTGCAAGAGGCCCGCAACCCCGCTCCGCTGCCCGCGGAGGTGTGCGCCGCGTGGGAGGCAATCCACGACCAGGCCGAGAAATGAGCCTGAGCGTGTCGCGCCGACCCAACATCGTCTTCATGATGGGCGATGACATGGGCGCCGGCGACGTGTCGTGTTACGGCACCAGCGCGCACCGCACCCCCCTATACCGACCGGCTGGCCGGCACGGCGGATTTGTGACGTCGCCAGGTAACGGCTTCGCTCCTACTTCGCGTACCTCCTCGAAAGGATACGGCCTATGCTGACAAAGGCTCCCGAAGCGAGGAACCCGGACCGGCCCAACGTCTTGCTCATCATCACCGATCAGCAGCACTGGAGGATGATGAGCTGCGCGGGCAACGAGCACCTGCACACGCCCGCCATGGACAGTCTGGCGGCCAACGGCGTGCGGTTCGACCGGACCTACTGCGCCAACCCGACCTGCGTGCCATCGCGCATGGCGATGTTCATGGGGCTCATGCCCAGTCAGATGAACATGATCGCCAACCCCAGCGACCACTGCACGGTGACCGACGAGATGCGGCGCAACAGCCTGGGCTGGCTCATGCAGTACGCCGGGTACGACGTGGCCTACGCCGGCAAGGTGCACCTGAGCCTCGCCAACACGCCCGCGTCACTTGGCTTTGCCAACTACCTCACCTGGGACCATAGGGACGGGTGTGCCGGAGCGTCCGCGGACTTCATCCGGCAGCAGCGCGAGAAGCCCTTCTTCCTGGTGACCTCCCTGATCAACCCGCACGACATCTGCCTGATGGGCATGCGGGACTACCTGGCCATGCCGGGCTACCCCGTGAATGAGAAGATCCAGGGCTTCGTAAGCAGAGGCGACGTGTCGCTGGGCGAGGTCGACCGGGCGCTGCAGCGGCCGAACGGAATGAGTGAGGCGGAATTCCGCGAGAGCGTCTGTCCGCCGCTGCCGGAGAACTTTGAGCCCGATCCCGAGGAACCCGAGGCCATCACGCGCTATCTGGACGACGACGTCTGCGGTAGAGCGCTTCGCGAGCAGTGGAGCGAACAGAGATGGCGGGAGTATCGCCACGTGTACGCCCGTCTGACCGAGCGCGTCGATGGTCAGATTGCCCAGGTGCTTCAGGCCCTCCACGACTCGGGGCAGGAGGAGACCACCCTCGTCGTCTTCGTCAGCGACCACGGCGACAGCGACGCGGCCCGCAAGATGGTCGGCAAGAACGTGCCCTACGAGGAATCGATGCGGGTGCCATTCATCCTCAGCCGCAAGGGCATGGGCCGGGCGGGCGAGGTGGACCACACGTTGGTCAGCAGCGGTCTGGACCTGATCCCGACCCTCTGCGACTACGCCGGCATTGACTCGCCGGTCACCTGTCGTGGCCGAAGCGTCCGCCCGTTGGCGGAGGGTCGAGACGCCGAATGGCGCGACCACGTGGTCGTGCAGGCGCAGATCGCTCGCACCATCTTTCGCGGGCCTTGGCAGTACATCACGTTTTGCTCGGGCCGTAACCAACAACAGTTGTTCCACCTCGACAGCGATCCGCACGCCATGCGGAATCTGATCCACGTTCCGGAGCATCAGGACGTTGTGCACACGCTGCGGGAAGCGCTTCGACAGGAGTGCCTGGCAATCGGGGACGAATTGGGTCTGGACATGTTGAGCCGCTGCTCCGAGTGGAAAGGCCTTCCGCTCCATCGCCAGACGACTCCTGCAACCCAGGCGTGAAAAGGAGAGAACGAAAGTGAGCAACAGCGAGCGACACGAGATCCGCTTCCCGGCCGGCGCCGAAGCGGTTGTGGATGTGACGAAGGCGCCCTACAACTGCGACCCGACCGGCAAGGAAGACTGCACGGCTGCGTTGGTCCAGGCCTTGGACGACCTTGTGCGCCCGTGGCGCGACGCCTTTGAGCGGCAGGATGCCTTCTTCCGGGAGAACCCCTTTGAATACGAGGGACTGTTCGAAGCTCGCAAGAGTCATGGGATGATCTTCGTGCCGGTGCCGCCGCCGGCCCGCCTGCTCTACTTCCCGCACGGGACGTACTTGGTCAGCGACACGCTGCGGTACACCCTGCGCGACCTGCAGAACTGCAACAGATTTGAGCTGCCGCAGCTTATCCAGTTCCGTGGGCAATCGGAGGAGGGGACAGTCATCAAGCTGGCGGACCGCTGCCCCGGCTTTGAGGCGGGGACGCAGCGGCCCGTCATCGACATCATGGGGGGCATCTCGACTAATGCAGCCTTCCAGAACAGCGTGGAGGATCTTACGATCGACGTGGGCAGCGGCAACCCCGGCGCGATCGGCCTGGTCTTCTTCGCCAACAACACCGGCGCGGTGCGGCACGTCACCATGCGATCAAGCGACCCGGATGGGGCCGGCCACTGCGGCTTCTCCATTCGCAACCGCAACGCCAGCGGTGTGCTGGTGCGGGACATCACGGTGCGCGGCTTCGACTGCGGTGTGCGGATCGAGCACGACCGCCTGGCCGTCGGGCTCGAGCACGTCCGCGTGAGCGGGCAGCGGTGTTGCGGCGTGCACATCGACCGCCAGAACGTCTCCCTCCGCGGCCTGGTCAGCGAGAACGCGGTTCCGGCGTTGAAGGTCACCGGGCGCGAGGCCGTGGTGGCGTTCGTGGACTCGCAACTGCAGGGCGGCTCGCCCGCCGAGCCGGCGGTGGTTCTCGGCGAGGGCCACCTCTTCGCCCGCAACGTTGAGACCGAAGGCTACTCGTGCGCCCTGCGGCGCCTAGGGGCTACAGAAGTCCCCGAAGCGCGCATAGACGAATATGTGTCCTCGACGGTGCTCACACTGTTCGCCGAGGAGTCACGCCGGTCGCTGAACCTGCCCGTCGAGGAGACGCCGGAGATCCCATGGCCCAACGACCCCGGCCAGTGGGCGTGCGTCAATGACTTCGGCGCCGTCGGCGACGGCGAAACGGACGACACCGAGGCGATCCGCGCAGCCATCGCCTCGGGCCAGCCGGCCGTCTACTTCCAGCCCGGCATCTACCGGATCGACGACGTCATCGACCTGCCGGCCAGCCTCCGACGCCTGAACTTCATGAAGTGCGACCTTGCCGCGGGCGATCGCCTGCGGCTGCGGCACGGGGTCGGCGCGTTCCGCGTGACGGAGGATGCCCCGGACCCGCTGATCATCGAGGACCTCTTCGCGATGGAGAAGTGGCGGGGCGGCCAGTACTTCGTCGAGCACGCCTCGCGCCGGACCCTGGTGCTGAGCGACATCCACATGCACTTCTGTGCCGGGTACTTCAACAGCGTCGAGGGCGGCAAGGTGTTCATCGAGAGCATGTTCTGCATGAACCAGTTCAGGCCGGAGCTGCCGGTGTTCCACTTCAAGGGCCAGTCCGTCTGGGCCCGCCAGATCAACCCCGAGCGCAACAACCCGGAGATCCTCAACGACGGCGGCATGCTCTGGATCCTTGGGTTCAAGACCGAGATGCACGGGACAGCCTTCCGGACCGAGCGCGGCGGGCGGACTGAGGTGCTTGGAGGTACGATCAACCAGTGCGTCGCGGAGGGTGCCCCGCCGACCATCGTCAACCACGACTCCCAGGTGTCGGTGGTCTGCTCCACCACCGACTGGCGACCCATTACGGCACGAGGCCATATCTTAATTGAGGAACGCCGGGACGGAACGACGAGGCGGCTGAAGTGGAGCGAGTTCCCGCGACGCCATGATGGCGACCTGGTCGCCATCCCTCTCTACATCGGCCGCGCGGGTCCCCGCTGATGGTCCTGACGAGCACCGGGCGTCCGCACAGGCGATCTTCCAGGCAGGAAGGTAAGCATGGCCGTGAAACGAGGATGCAAGCTGGACGACCTGGACATCCGCGAGGTGCAGCAGACGCTCGTTCAGCAGCGGCGGTAGGCAGGGGGCCACGCCGCTGACGGGTGGCGAGGGCCCGAGCGGTCAGCCCCGTCAGCGGTCTACCGGCAACCGGCCGAACTGCCGGGGCGACAGCCCCGTCTGCTGGCGGAACAGTCTCTTGGGTACGGTGTAGTCATTCATGGGCATCGTCCAGATTCCCCATGTATAGCCAATGAGCCTATGGCCGGCAAGGCCGGGAAGAAGTAGGCTGGGGCTCCTATCGGAAGGAGCGTGCATCGTGGCGAAGAGCCGTCCGAACATCCTGATCATCGTCACAGACCAACAGCGGGCCGACACGATCGGTGCGCTGGGCAACCCTGTCATTCGGACGCCGCACCTGGATGGACTGGCCCGGGCGGGGACGGCCTTTACCCGGGCCTATACGCCCGCGCCGATCTGCTCGCCGACGCGGGTGTCGATGGTCACAGGCCTGCCCCCGCACGTGCACCGGTTCACCGACCACGACTGGTGGCACTGGGAGCCGCCCGGCGGCCCGCCCAGCCCCGCGCCGCACAACCCGCCGTTCATGAAGCTTGCCCACGACGCGGGCTACCAGACGTTCGCCGCCGGCAAGCTGCACCACTCTGGCCGCGGGTGGCTGACCGAGGGGGTCGAGGAGTACGCCGGCCGCGAGCCCGCCCTCAGCGACACCACGGCCGTGCTGGGCGGGTACGACGACTTCCTGAAAGCCCGGGGCTACCCCGAGTGGCTCGGGCCCAGCCGGGGCCTGGGCAGCGAGTACTACATGGTGCCCCAGGCCACCGACGCGCCGCCTGAGCACAGCCGGCCGCACTGGACGGCCGACCAGTGCATCGACTTCCTGCGCCGCCGCGACCCGAGCCGGCCGTTCCTGCTGCAGTGTCACTTCGAGGGTCCGCACCCGCCCATCGTCAACCCCATGCCCTGGGCGCTGCTGTACCGGGCGCACGAGATGGACGCCCCGCACCGGCCCCCGGACTACAGCGACTACCAGAGCCGCACGAACCGCTACCAGAACCGCTACAAGTGCCGCGATACGGCGCAGGAGGACGACACCGGCTACCGCATCCTCAAGGCCGCCTACTACGGCAATATCTCGCTGATCGACTACAACCTCGGCCGGCTGCTGGATGCCCTGGGCGACGAGCGCGACCATACGCTGATCCTCTTCACCACCGACCACGGCGAACTGCTGGGCGATTACGGCTGCGTGGGCAAGCGGTGCATGCTGGAGGCGTCGGTCCGCATCCCGATGCTGGTGGCCTGGCCGGGGCATGTGCCGGGCGGGGCGGTCAGCGCCGCGCCCGTGAGCCTGATGGACATGTACCGCACGGTCCTGGACGCGGCCGGCATCGAGGGCCACCGGCGGAGCGAGGAAGGCCGGTCCCTGCTGGAGTCGGCGTGCCGGCCCGACGAGGAACGGGTCGTCTTCAGCCAGTTCTCCAAGGGCTGGTGCGGCCAGTATGCCGCCACCGACGGGCGTTGGAAGTACGCGTACTCCGCCCCGGACGACCGGGAGTGGCTGTTCGAGCTCCGCGATGCGCTGGTCGAGGGACCCAACCGGATCGAGGACCCGGCGGCGGCCGGGCACCTGCACCGCCTCAAGGGGGCGCTGCTGCGGCGCCACGCGCCGGCGGTCGACCCGTACTCCGACGCGGTGGAGGGCGACGACTGGAAGCGGCACACCCCGCCGCCGGCGGACTACCTGGACGCCCCGACCTTCGGCTACCTCTGGCAGGAACGCGCCCCCGAGGCGCTGCAGGCCGCCGTCGACGCCCTGGGGCCGGGGTACGCGCGCAAGGTCACCCGCGACCAGAGCCAGAGCCTGCACGCCCTGCACGGCGTGTGCGGCGGCCGGTCGCCGTTCGAAGGCAAACGGTGAGCTGTAGACCGGTCGGGCTGCAGCAAGGAAAGGAGCCGCGATGGTGAGACGGGCGCCGAATATTTTGATCATCGTGACGGATCAGCAGCGGGCTGATACGATCGCGGCGTTGGGAGACCCCCTCATCAGGACGCCCCACCTCGACCGGCTGGTGCACGAGGGCACGGCCTTTCGTCGGGCGTATACGCCGTGCCCGGTCTGCGCGCCGGCCCGCGGCTCGTTGTCGACCGGCGTGCCGCCGCACCAGGCCGGCTGCTCGGACAACTGCGGCAACGCCCCAGTGGATCTGCCCGACTTCGCCACGCTGCTGCACGATGCCGGTTACCAGACCTGGGGCTACGGTAAGCAGTACAGCCGCTTCGGTCCCAAGGGGCAGGCCGGCAACTCGGGGGGGTTCGACGAGTTCCTGGACTGGAATGACTACAACGCCTGGTGGGCCGGCCAAGGCTTCGACTACCTCGACGGCCCGCGCGGCCACAGCAACGAGTACTACTACATCCCCAAGCCCATGGGCTACCCGGAGCGGTTCAGCCGGTCGCACTGGATCGCCGACCACTGCGTTAAGGCGATGGAGCGGCGCGACCCCAACCGCCCGTTCCTGCTCTGCGCCCACTTCGGCGAACCGCACCCGCCGTGGAACCTGCCCTACCCGTGGAACTACCTGTACCGCCCGGTCGAGATGCCGCCTCCGATCCGGCCGGCGAACTACCGCGACTACCGCTGCCGGGCGAACCTGTTCCAGAACCGCTACAAGTGGATGGAGCAGGCGGTGGAGGGCGACGACACGCTGCTGCGCATTATCCGGGCGGCGTACTACGGGACGGTCTCCTACCTCGACTCGCAGGTTGGCCGCATTCTGGAGGCGGTCGGCACGGCGATGGACGAGACGCTGGTCATCTTCACTACCGATCACGGCGAGATGCTCGGGGACTACGGCTGCGTGGGCAAACGCTGCATGCTGGAGGCAGCCGTGCGGGTGCCGCTGATCGCCCGCCTGCCGGGGTTCCTGCCCGGGGGACGCCAGTGTCGGGCGGCCGCGACGCTGTTGGACGTCATGCCCACGATT
The DNA here is from genome assembly GCA_041687295.1 of Phycisphaerae bacterium. Lineage (GTDB taxonomy): Bacteria > Planctomycetota > Phycisphaerae > SM23-33 > FEN-1343 > JAWLCG01. Next base: position 11,408 of record JAWLCG010000033.1, read on the forward strand.
TGCGAGGCGGCCGGGGTCCAGACGCCGCCGCTGGACGAGGCGCGGTCCCTGCGGGAGGTGGCGGAGATGCAGCCCGGCGAGCGGATCGTCTTCAGCCAGTTCAGCCGGTGCTGGAACGGGCAATACTTCGCGGCCGACGGGTTGGGCAGCTACGCCTACTCGGCCGCCGACCGGCGGGAGTGGCACTTCCGGCTCTCCGACGCACTGGCGCAGGGGCCGATCCGTCCGGTGGACGACCACGGGCGCCGGCTGCGGGCGGCAGTCATCGAACGCCACCGCCACGACGCGTACTCCCAGGCGGTTGAAGGCAACGACTGGCGCGAGCACGACGTGCCGGCCAATCCGATCCACAGCGACCCCGACTACGGCTACCTGTTCGCCGAGCCGGCCGAGCGGATCCAGACCGATGTGAACGCCCTCGGGCCCGGCTACGCCCGCCGGTGCACGGACCTCGGCGGGGGGCACCTGATGGCCGAGCACATGGTGCCCATGACGCACGAGGAGCGGCAACGTTGGCAGGAGAAGGTATGACGATGTACATGCCCATTCAGGGCTGCGCGTGGCAGCTTCAGATGGTCGGCCAGGCGGAGCGTTAACAGCTGGTCTGCGCGACCTTTCAGGGCGCGGTCCTCGGGAGGGGACCTGCCTTCGGGGTGGACGCGGTGGACCGTGCCGGGGGAGGATTTCCCCTTCGCGCTGGCCTCGGTCAATGCGGCGGATGGCCCTCTCGTCCTGCTGGCGACGGCCGGGGGCGACCTGAAGGCGATTGATATGTCCGGCGAGGTGCAGTGGACCTTCCAGTCGCCCTATCCCATGTACGCGGCCGCTGCGATGCGGGTGCGGCCGGGGCAGGAGCTGATCGCCTGCGGCGGCATCGAGAATCGGCTGCACGTGCTGGACTGCGCCGGACGCACCGTGTGCACCCGGCCGATGGAGCGCTTCGTGCACCGTCTGCTGGCCGGCGACTTCGACGGCGACGGACTGGATGAACTGCTGGTGATGGACGGCCACGGCGGGGCGGTCCCGCGGGGTTCAGCCTCTCAGCGAGTGTTCTTTGCGGTAGGCGCTGGGGGTGGTGTGCACCAGCCGGCGGAAGACGCGGCAGAACGTGGCCGAACTGCCAAAGCCGCAGCGGTAAGCGATGTCAGTGACCGAGTAGGCTGTGTCCACCAGCAGCAGGCGCGCCTTGGCGATGCGCTCGTTGCAGATGTGCTCCTCGATGCTGCAATCCAGATGCCGTCGGAAGGCCTGTTCGAGCGTGCGCCGCCCCACGGGCACGTTGCGCAGCACCTCGGCTGCGCCGAGGGGCTCTTCCACGTGGTCCTGGATGTACCGGACCGCGTGGACCACGTGGGGGTTGCGGGCGGCGATTATCTCGGTGCTCTTACGCTGTACGACGGCCTTGGGCGGCAGGGGCAGGCGATGCTGCTCGAGCGGTTCGCCCCGGAGGAGCCTGGCGAGCATGGCCGCGGCTTCGTAGCCCACGCGGCGGGTGTTGTGGTCGATCGCCGAGAGTGGCGGGATGCACAGATCGCAGAATACCTCGTCGTTTTCCACCGCCAGAACGGCGATGTCTTCGGGCACGCGCAGCTCCAGGCGGTAGCACGCCTCCAGCACGGCCTGGCCAGGCGTGGACATGATCACCAGCAGCCCCACCGGCCGAGGCAGCGAAGGCAGCCAGTCGGCCAATCGGCGGCGCCCGTTGGCATCGTGCAGGCTGAAGGGCGCCTGGCACGACCCGAGCCCACGCTGGCGGGCCACCTCGGCGAAGCCCTCGTTGCGCAGGTCCGAGAAGCCCGCGCCCGGCGTGCCGAGGTACGCCAGGTTCCGCAGGCCCAGGCCCGCGAAGTACTCCCCGGCCATCCGGCCGATCTGACGGTCGTCGGGAAACACCTGCGGCCAATCAGGCTTGGTCTCCTCGACGAACACCACGGGCACGCGCCGCTTCTTGTGCACAAGGCGCCGCGGGGCCAGCCCGCCGGCCTCGGCGATGACGCCGTCGAGCGGCTGATGCTTGCGGAAGAGTTCCGTGGTGACACGGCGGGCTGAGCGTTCGAAGATCACGTCCCACGGCGCATGCTCGTGGACGTAGCAGGCCACGCCCTCGGCCACCTGTCGGCCGTAGGCACGAAACGCCTCCACCGCGAGCAACACGCGAGGCCGGCCAAGACGCTGGTATCGATGGGGCATCACACGCCTCCCGAAGATCGTGAGATTTCTGCGCTGGCGCGCAACATTTTAACCGCTACGCGCTGCGCAGCAACAGGAATTCCGTCGTACAGTAACGATGTCATCCCCGGGCACGTGTCCCGGGGGCATCATCTCGACGTTGCAGGAGGTCTGTAAAATGACAAGTTCCTCGCAGCTGCAATGATCGTCGCCCTTGTCGGGTCAGCGGCGCAGGCCGCCGTGATTGCGATAGCAGGCGCGAATGGCTACACCAGCCCCCTCGCTTGGTCGGCCAGCGTCACGGGCCCGGCCTCGAAGACGGGCACATTCGGCTTCGATGGCGGCAGTGTTGATGTTAGCTTCACACCCGCCGCAGGCATCACAGCGGTAAAGAAGGCTAGTAGTAGCACCGGCATTTACGCTTACCGCATTGAACTCGGTGATAGCAGTCCATACGAGGTCGCGTGTGTCGGGTTGGCCCCAGCGCAGCTGTATCAGGTTCTGCAGACCACCAAGGGTGGCAGTAACACATATACCTTCACCGTCACGACCGGCACGCTCCCCGGTGGCAGGCCCGCGTCGCAGAGCCCTGTGTGATCGAGTGCCCTTGGAAGGCCCCCCGGCATCTGACGCCGAGCGCCGCGAGGGGGAAGGTTCGGCAACCTGTTACCGGCCTTGGTCTCTCTGTAGCGGCCGTCGTAGGAGAATGGAGAACTGCGGGACTGGCGACCCCGCCCGGCATGACGCCATCCCCGAGCCGCCGCCCACGCCGGAGTGGGCTCAGAAGCTTACCCGGGAGAAGAAAGAGTGGACGGCCGACTGGGCCGAGGCCCGCCGACGGCTGCAGGCCGGGCAGGCAGGGGTTGCTGTAGAGATTGTCCCAACAGGCCCCCTAAGGGCAGGCGTGAGCCATTAGGATCTTGGAAGGAGCTTCCGAATGCGAGGGATCGATCAGTTCCGGTTCGGTGTGAATTACGTCCCTTCCAAGCGGTGGTACTACTGCTGGAACGACTTCTCGGCTGGCGAGATCGCCGAAGACTTCGACATTATCGCCGCCCACGGGGCCGACCACATCCGGCTGATGACCATCTGGTCGTATTTTCAGCCCGACCCCAACTGGGTGAGCCCGGCCCATCTCGACCGCCTCTCTCAGGTGATGGACATCGCCGCCGAGCGGGGCCTCGACGTGCTCATCACGGTGTTCACCGGCTATCTCACGGGCCGACACTTTCGGCCCAACTGGGAGAAGAAGCACGACATCTTCACCGACCCTTTTATGCTCGAGGCCGAGGAGCGGTACCTTCGGGCGCTGGCCGATGTCGCCCACGCCAAGGGCAACTTCATGGGCTTCGACCTCGGCAACGAGATCAATTGCAGTTGGGGCACGCGGCGTGTTGACGGCGACGCCTGGTCGCGCCGCTGGCTGGAACTCTGCCATCAGCTCGCCCCGGGCAAGGCCCACGTCAATGGCGTGAACGACGGGCCATTTTTCCGCGAAGTCACCTTCAGCCCGCAGGGCCTCACGCGCGACCAGGACATCGTGAGCCTGCACTGCTGGACGAAGTTCACCGGCGCCCTCGAGCGAGGCGGGCACGCGCTGGCTAAGCCATCGGTCCATCTCGCCGCAGCCATGACCGCCCTGGCCAAAAGCTATGCGGGGGACCCGGCCAAGCCGGTGTGGATTCAGGAGTTCGGCGCCAGCGAGGCGTGGATGGGCCCGGAGGTTATCCCCGAGTTCATGGAGCGTACGATTCGCAGCGCCGCAGCCGCGGGGGCCACGTGGTTCACTTGGTGGGCCAGCCACGACATCACCCGCGCGTTCTTCGTGGAGGAACTCGAGTACAGCCTCGGGCTCTTCACCGTTGAGAACAAGCCCAAGCCCCAGGCCGAGGTGTTCCGCCGTCTCGCGGAGGAATACCGTGCCGCGGACGCCGCCGAGGTGAATCGCGGGGCAGCCATTCCCGCCCCACCCGCACCGCCGCAGTCTACGCAGGCCACCTGGGACTGGCTCGACGCCTGGATTGACGCCCTCGGGCCGGACTGGCCATAGTGCCGGTTGGGCGTGCCGCAAGCCCAGCCAATCCAGCGAGAAGGATTCGCGCATGACCGATCGGCCCAACCTGCTTCTGATCACTACCGACCAGCAACGTTTCGACACCATCCACGCCGCCGGCAACAACTGCATTTATACGCCGCACCTCAACTTGCTCTGCGACGAGGGTGTTCGCTACAGCCGAGCGTACACCGACTGCCCGATCTGCATCCCCGCCCGCATCACCGTGATGACCGGGCAATACGCTCACACGCACGGCACGGTGGCCAACACGGGCGGGCATCACCCGCTCAAGGGCATGACGACGCTGCCGGGCGTGCTGAGCGACCACGGCTACCAGACCCGCGCCCAAGGCAAGATGCACTTCCACCCCGCCCGCGCGCACTACGGCTTCGAGGAAATGGAGATCACGGCGGACTACCTGCGCCACATGCGCCGCCTGGGTCGTCCCAGCCGGGCCGACGGCATGCAGGGCGTGGGCGCCAACGAGATGGAACCGGCGATTTCGCTTGCGGACGAGTCGGACTCGCTGACGCGGTGGACCGTGGATCGATCGATGGACTTCCTCGAAACGCGCGACCCGACCCGGCCGTTCTTCCTGTGGACGAGCTTTTTCGACCCGCATCCACCGTTCGAGCCCGGTCGACGTTTCTGGGAAATCTACCGCGACATGGACCTTCCCCCGGCCGTCAAAGGGGACTGGTCGGCGAAGTGGGATGCGATCTCCCCCACGCTCCGCAGACCTACGGTGCACCTGAGCGGCTGTCATCGCTTCGGGCCCCAGCAGTGGCGCGACTCGCGCCGAGCGTACTACGCCACGATCACGCAGATCGACTGCGCCATCGGACTGCTGTTGGGCCGACTGCGCGAACTGGGCCTGCTGCGCAACACTTGGATCGTCTTCAGCTCCGACCACGGCGAGATGCTCGGCGACCACGGCCTGGGTGCCAAGGCCACTTCGCTGGAAGCGGCGGCGCGCGTGCCGATGCTCATCCGCCCGCCTGACACAAAGGCGGAGTTCGACGCGATGCGCGGCAGCGTGAGCCACGAACTGGTGTGCCTGGCCGATATCATGCCCACCTGCCTCGCCCTGGCGGGCATCGACGCGATCGACCCCTTTGCTGAGCCCAGGCCTTTCCGCGCGATCGCGCCGCTGCCTAATGACGCAGCCGTGGTCTTGTCTTACAATCTCACCGAGCCCGAACAGAGCGTCACCGCCTGGGTCAGCCAGGACGACTACGCTCAGGCGGGCGGACTGCTCCAGGGCCGAGGCTGGCCCCCCAGCGCAGAGGGTGTCCTCCTTTACGACTGGGACGCCGGGCGAGCCACACCGGACGAACGGATCGAAAAGAAGTTCGATGGGTTCGAAGACTGGCTCGTCCTGCTCTGCCCGATCCGCCAGGGCTGGGCCGTCGTCGGCCTGGTCGACAAGTTCCTCTCGCCCGCGGGCGTGGAAGTACTCGATGACAGCGAAGGCGAGCTTGTGCTGCGGCTGGGCGAGGCCAAGCCGATTCGAATCTGGCGGCGCGATGGCGAGGTGAGTTGCGAGACCGCCAGGGCCGAGCCCCGCGGAGAAGGCGTGTGGGAACTCACGCCGCAAATCCGGGATGACGGACAGATTCTTCGCATCCGCAGCCACTGCTGACCAGACCGGCCCAGGACTCTCTGCAGAGGACCACAACATGACACAGCCGCACACGAACATCATCTGGGTCATCTCCGATGACATGGGCTATAGCGACGTGCCCAGGTTCGGCAATTCCAACATCCCCACGCCCGCGCTGGACCGCCTTGCGGAGCAAGGCACGCTGTTTCGCCAGGCGTACGTGACGGCGCCGATCTGCTCACCGTCGCGCATGGCGATGATCACCGGGCAATACCACCAGCGATTCGGGCACTATGACATCTATGCCGAGGGAAGCCCCGAACACTACTTCACGCCGTTCTGCCAGCAGGCCACGCTCGCCGAGGCGCTCAAGCCGGCCGGCTATGTCTGCGGCGCGGTGGGCAAGTGGCACATGGGGAGCATCCTGGCGCCTTCGGGCTCGCACCCGCTCCAGCGCGGCTTCGATGAGTTCGTGGGCATCCCCAAGGGCATGAGCGACTATCGCCCCGGCGCCCAGCTGTTTCGCGGCTATGAGCCCTTCGACGCGCCAGAGTACCTGACCGACTACTTCGGCCGGGCCGCCTGCGACTTCGTGGAGCGCCACGCCGAGGAGCCCTTCTTTCTGCACCTGGCCTTCAACGCGGTGCACGCCCCGCTCCAGGCGGTCAGTGAAGACCTCCAGGCCGTCGGCGAGTTCCCCAGCCCTGACCGAAAGACCTACGCCGCGATGCTGCGCGGCATGGACCGCAACATCGGGCGGCTGCTCAATGCGATCGAGCAGCGCGGCCTGCGCGAAAAGACGATTATCGCCTTCGTCAACGACAACGGCGGCGGCGGAAACCACACGCCCGAGCACACGCGAAACACTGGGCGCAACGCGCCCCTGCGAGGCTTCAAGTTCGACCTCTACGAAGGCGGCATCCGCGTGCCGATGATCCTCAGCGCCCCCGGGCAGGTCCCCGAAAACCTGATCTACGAGCCGATGGTCAGTTCGATGGACCTCTTCCCGACGTGCCTGGAGGCGGCAGGTGTCGCGCCGCCGGCCGAGCAGACCTGCGACGGCGTGAGCCTACTGGCGCATCTTCCGCAGCCAACCGGCCCGCAACCGCACGATGTGCTGTTCTGGAAGAATCGCACATGGGCTGGGCCGATTGCCCAGCAGCACCCCCTGCCCGGCTGTTACAACGCCGCCATCCGCACCGGCGACTGGAAACTCGTGCGGCGGTTCTCTCTCGAGGGCAGTCCACCGCCCGAGGCGAGCTTCCTCTACGATCTGCCCGGGGAATTGTACGACCTCTCGGAGGACATCGGCGAACAGCACGACCTGGCGGCCGAGCACCCCGAACTTGTGGCGCAATGCGCCCGTCAATACGAGCAGTGGCTCGCGGGCATGCACAAACCGCTGTTCGTGTGAGGCTCGCCTGCTCGTTGCCTGCACCGGCGATGTGAGCATCCTGCAATCGGCGGGTAGCGGGAAGACGTGCTCTCATCTCCGGTCGTGCCCGTGCCTGGACCGGATTGTGATTGCGGCTGCGGGCTTGAGACGATCTTCTGGCCAAGCCCACGAATTTCCATCCGCGGGGTTTCTTTCACGGCTGAATACCCGGCCCGCACGTACCCCTGTCAACGCTTCCACGATGCGCTCACGGGCGTCGCCGCATGGCTCGGGGCCGTCGTGGCTCGCTACACCTTCGACGTATGACTCTTTCATTCACAACACCTCGCCGGTTTATCCCGGCGCACAAGGAGCACACCATGAAGAAGGACCAGGTCACCATCGGAAGCATCTACAAGGTCAGGGTCAGCGGCGGCATCGCCGAAGACCCACGCGGTGCCGTACTCGATGGCACCGAGGTCGGGGGCCGCTCCGGTGAGCACCGGGCGCGAGTCGAACTCGATGCACTCGTCGTCTCGCCGTTGAGCAGCAGAGCGTCCAGCTCGCTCAGCCGGCCCAGCAAGTCGGCCAGGACCGCGTCGGGCCCCGGGGCCGGCAGCGACAGGCGCAGCGGGCCGCCCACGCCCAGTTCCTCGGCGCCGGCCGTGGGCGGCGAAGCGTCGGGCGGCTTGGGCGACGGCGTCCTCCTCATCAAAAGTGACGCACCGCGGGCCGTGGCGACGGTTGGTGTTCACGCGGACGACGGGGATCGGCAGCGCATTGACACGGGCCCCCAGTGGTTTGGGGAGGTCCTCGAACAGGACCAGCCCGTCCACGCACGCCTCGGCGACTAGCCGGGGCTCGTGGTCGGGCTCGAGCCGCTCGATCATGAGCATCTGGTCGTAGCGGCTTGAAGGGACCGTCAGGAAGTCCAGCGTCTTGGAGGGAATCGCCCCGGCGGCCGCCGTTCACCATCTCGAACTGCACCCGGCTCGTTTTGCGGCCGGATTCGCCGTGGAGGAGCTCATCCGTATTGACTGTCGCGACCAGCTTAACAGCGGGACGATCCACAGCCTGATGCGACCCAGTGCGCCGAGCCTCTCTGACGACCGCCTGTGGAGCAACCTCGAGGGCATGCGCCGCTTCGCCGAGGCCATCATGTGTGAAGAGATCCTCCAACCCCTGGCCAGCATGAGCCAGCAGGATTTGGACCAGCTTGCCGCACCGTTCGCCCTTGAGCACTGCGAGTGCTCGGCCGGCGCGCTGGACTTCCTGGCGTTGTGCGAACTGAATGCGGGCTTTGCTGCGCCCGCTTCCTCCACGGGAGACGAGAGACGCCAATCCCCTGGTCTTGGGAAGGGCAGAGGAAGGCCCCCATTGTCTCCGATCCGCCGGTGAAGGACCATGATCTCTACGGCAACGCCTTCGGCCTCACCCCAACCCCAGGCGCGTGCACCGTCATATCAACCAGAAGCCGGTGCACCTGTTCTACGAGCGGGACCGCCTGCAGGTGGGGCTGAAGTAGCTGAGGGATGCTGGCGATCCGGGTGCGAGGGTGGCATACTGAGGGCAGGAACTTGTCCAGCGGCAAGAGCCGGCAGATGGACGGCAGGAGGATGAAATGACCCGAGGCGACTGGATGGCACGCCGGCATCGCTGCATCCACATGACCATTCGCGATATCGACTGCGCCGGCTTCGACGTCGCGGGCATGATCGACACCTTCCGCCGGTGGCACGTCTCGCTGTTCAGCTTCTTCGCCGGCGGGTACGTGACGACCTATCCCACCGGATTGCCCTGGCAGCGTGTCAGCCCGCAGCTGGGCGACCGCGATCTCTGCGGGGAGATCCTCTCAGCGGCACGTGAGGCGGGGATGGTGGCTTTCCCCATGATCGACCTGGGCGAGCTGCCGCTGGAGCTGGCCGAACGCAAAGCAGACTGGGCGGCCCGGCGGAGTGACGGGGTTTACTTCCTCAAGACCGACGGCATTGTGACGGCCTGCCCGCTGGGGCCCTACGTCCGCCAGTGCAGCCGGGAGCTGGTGGCCGAGCTGACGCGGCGGTACCCGATCGACGGCATCAAGTTCGGCGGGGCCAGCTACGGCTTCGCCCCCGGCGTGTGCCATTGCCTCAACTGCCGTGAGGCCTTCCCCGACCAGACCGGCCGGCCGCTGCCGAGTGACGCCTCCAGCCCCGATTGGCCGCTCTATCAGCAGTGGCGCGAGCGGATGATGAACGACACCGTCCGCTACCTGGTGGCGATGGTGCACGAGGAGGCGGGCCTGCCCGTGGTGGGCAACCTGGTGTGGCACCTCGGGCGGGGGCGCGACCTCGGCGAGTTGGCCCGCGAGCAGGACTTCGTCCAGGTCGAGGTGCAGACCCGCACCTTCCCGACCGGCGACGACGGCCCGGTCGTGTGGGAGCGGTTCACCTTCCCCACGGAGACCACACGCTACGTCACACCCCTCACCCAGCGACCGCCGTGGGTGGTGGCGTCGTACTTCCTGGCCTGGCCGTGGCGGCGCGTCGCCGTGCCGTGGCCGGAGCAGAAGCTCTACCTCGCGCAGATCGCCGCCAACGGCTGCTCGCCCATGGTGAATCTCTCCGGCGGACCGCCGGCCGTCCACGAGGACACCCGCGGTTTCCGGGCGATCGAGGAGCTGTACGCCTTTCTCGACCGACATGCCGAGTTGTACGAGGATGACGCCTCGGCCGCCCGCGTGGCCGTTGTCTACAGCCACCCCACGGCCGAGTGGGCCAACCGCCAGGAGCGGTCCCACGAGGCCTACCTCGCCGAACTGCACGCCTGCCAGGAAGCGATGGACCACTTCCAGGTGCCCTACGACATCGTGCCCATCGGCGCCCTGGCCGACCTGTCGGCGGATCGCTACGCCGCGCTGCTGCTGCCGGCGGCGACCGTGCTGACCGATGCGGACGGGGTTGCCCTGGATCGGCTGGTGGCTGCCGGCACGGGCCTGGTGGCCACCGGGGCGCCCGGGCTGCTGGATGCGGACCACCGGCCTGGGGAGGGGCTGGCCCTGGCGGCGACGCTGGGGGTAACCGCGATCGGCGAGCCCCAGCCCTTCCTGGCCAGCCCGCACGCCGGGCCCGCCCAGGCGTACGCTCGACGGGCGGGGGACCATCCGCTGTTCGAGGGGATCGACTGCGATCTCCTGGCGGTGGCCGGGCCGTGGCGGGCGGTGGAGATGGCCGAGCGGGCCCAGGCTCCACTGGTGCGGGCCGCGCCGTTCCGGC
>JAWLCG010000034.1:0-21302 GCA_041687295.1 Phycisphaerae bacterium
GTTTGCGCCGAGACCGGCTCCCCCGGCCATCCAGTCCCGATCAACCCACTTCTGACCCCCATCGGGCCACATCAGAGCACTGGTGAAATATCCGGGCTAAAGAGGTGGCCACGTTGCGTGGCGCTACGATCCGGTACGCGCTCAATTTCGCCTCTTTGCAGAGCCGCGTGGGCAATACCGATAACGCTTTTGAGTGGTTTTCTTACGCAGTCAAGACACTAGGGTTTTGCGCGATCTCTGGTGCAAAGGTCGATCCGGACTTTGCTGCCATGCGAAGGGCAAAGCAAAGAGAGTTTGAAGACCTCGTTGCCGTCAAGTGGGGATGGGGTATTCAGTACGGAGTGTTCTTTGACGACATTGTCCTGGAGAACAACTCGGCCTTCAGTATCACGAATGTTGTGCTGACCACGAACATTGTTCAGGGCGATAAGAAGTGGAACCATGTCTTGACTATCGACAGAATCGCACCCGGCGCTTCCCATAAGTGGGAAAGTGTTGTGTCAATCCCTGGGAACAGAGTCGACAACGACAAAACGAAAGTCACGTTGTCTTGTGATCAGACCCAGTAGCGGGCTGGGGCTCGACCGGGGCGGGCTGGGGCTCGACCGGGGCGGGCTGGGGCTGGGCTTCGGCGGCCGGGGCGGTGCCGGGCAGGGCCAGGACGCAGTGGGTGTGGGTCTGGCGGAGCAGGTCGTCCTCGATCTGCTCGGTGAGCTTGTAGCGGGCCAGCTCGGCCGGCTCGAGGGTCAGGTCGGGGCGGACCTGCTGGGCGGCGGGCTCGCCGGTGCCGGGTTTGCGGTCGGTGACCTCGATGAGGTGCCAGCCGAAGCGGCTCCAGACGGGCCCGACCAGTTCGCCGGTCTTGGCGGCGAAGGCGGCCTGGGCGAAGGGCAGGGCCATGCGGTGGAAGGGGAAGAAGCCCAGGTCGCCGCCCTCGCTTCGGCTGGGGCAGTCGCTGGCCTCGGTGGCGGCCTGCTCGAAGGTGATCTCGCCGGCCTGGATGCGGGCGGCGAGGGTCTCGGCCTGGCTCTTGGCGGCCAGCTGGACGTCGGTGGGCTCGAAGGGGCGGGCGCCGATGAGGATATGGCGGGCCCGCACCTCGGTGCCGTCGAAGTACTCGGGGTGGGCCTGGATGAAGGCCTGGACCTTCTCGTCGGCGGTCTGGGCCTGCTTGTAGGTCTCGAAGGCGATGAAGTCGCGGAGCATGGCCTCGTTCAGGCCGGCCAGTTCCATCAGCTGCTGGGGGGTGATGTTCTGGGCCTGGGCGGTCTGGCGGAGCTGCTCGGTCTGCTGCTCGAGCATCTGCGGGTCGGGCTGGAGGTCGTGGGCCTGGACGAACTGGAGGACGAGCTGCTTGAGGATCCAGTCCTGGACGACCTGGTTGAGCACGGCCGAGCGCTGCTCCTGGGGGACGGGGGGCATGCTCTGGAGCCGGCGGGCAACTTCGGTGAGGGTCAGGGCCTCATCGCAGAGGATCACGAGGGGCCGATCGGCCGGCGCGGTCGTCGCCGCGGTGGTCGGCTCGGTCGCCGGGGCCGTGGCGGGCTGGGTGTCGGTGAGTTGGCCAAAACCGATGGCCGGCGTGGCCAGGACGGCCGACGACGCCATAATCACTAGCAGATACCTGAACATGGGCGGTTGGCTCCTTCGGGCTGAACAGAGCCCGCCGGCCGGGACGTCCGGACCGACGGACCAAAGGTAGTGTAGCAAAGCGGCTTGCGGGGGGCGAACCAAAACCGCTGCCGGCCCGGGCGGGGGGAGGCCTTGCCCCGGACCGGGGCGGGCGGTACTCTTATATCTTCAAAGTGTCCATGCGCCCTGCGGGGGGCCATATGAAAGGCGAATCCTCATGAACGTTCTGATCACCGGTGGCGCGGGCTTCATCGGCAGCCATCTGTCGGACCGCCTGCTGGCAGAGGGCCATTGCATCACTTGCGTCGACGACCTGTCGACCGGCTCGATCGCCAACATCCGCCACCTGCGGGGCCAGGCGGGCTACCAGTTCGTCCGCGACACGGTCCGCAACGAGACGACGATGGCCTCGCTGGTCGACCGCTGCGACGTGATCTTCCACCTGGCCGCCGCCGTCGGCGTGCAGCTGATCGTCGATCGGCCCGTGCACACCATCGAGACGAACATCCACGGTTCGGAGGTGGTGCTCAACCTGGCCAACAAGTTCGGGCGCAAGACCCTCATCGCCTCGACCAGCGAGGTCTACGGCAAGAGCGACCGCGTGCCGTTCAACGAGGACGACGACACGGTCATGGGCTCGACCCGCTTCACCCGCTGGAGCTACGCCTGCAGCAAGATGGTCGACGAGTTTCTGGCCCTGGCCTACCATGAGCAGTTCGGCCTGCCGGCGGTCATCTGCCGCTTCTTCAACACCGTCGGGCCCCGCCAGACGGGCGCCTACGGCATGGTCGTGCCCCGCTTCGTGCGGTCGGCCCTGCAGAACGAGCCGATCCAGATCTACGGCACCGGCCACCAGAGCCGCTGCTTCTGCAACGTCAGCGACGTGGTGGGCGCCCTGGTGCAGCTGATCGAGTGCCCCGCCGCCGTCGGGCAGGTCATCAACATCGGCACCAACGAGAGCATCAGCATCGAGGGCCTGGCCGACCGCATCATCGAGCTGACCGGCAGCGGGAGCGAGAAGATCGGCCTGAGCTACGAGCAGGCCTACGGCCGGCCCTTCGACGACATGCTCCGCCGCGTGCCCGACCTGACCAAGATCAACAAGCTCATCGGCTACAAGCCCCGCGTGTCGCTCGACGAGACCCTCGCCCAGGTGATCGACTACGAGCGCAAGGCCCTCAAGGCCGCCGGCGCCAGCCTGCCGGCCGACTCGGCCCGACCGGCCCGCGCGTAGGGGGGGTGGACCGACCGGCCCGAAATGCCGATAAGAGAAGCATCGGCCCCGCTCTGCGCGGGCCGAGCCGACATTCCGCGGGCCCACCCCGGACCCGCCTGATTCCTGGGAGAGTGGCATGGCCAAGTACTGCGTGACCGGCGGGGCCGGCTTCATCGGCTCGAACCTGACCCGCTTCCTGCTGGACAAGGGCCACGACGTCGTCGTGGTCGACAACTACGCCACCGGCAAACCGGCCAATCTCGCCGACGTCCGCGACCGCATCGAGATGATCGAGGGCGACATCCGCGACCGCGCCGCGATGGACCGCGCGATCGTCGGCGTGTCGGCGATCTTCCACCAGGCCGCCCTCGGCTCGGTGCCCCGCAGCGTCGCCGACCCGCTCACCAGCCACGACGTCAACGTCAACGGCACGATCACCGTCCTCGAGGCCGCCCGCGCCGCCGGCGTCCGCCGCATCGTCTTCGCCGCCAGCTCCAGCGCCTACGGCGACCAGGCCGAGTCGCCCAAGCACGAGGGCATGGTGCCCGCCCCCATCAGCCCCTACGCCGCCAACAAGCTCGCCTGCGAGAGCTACCTGCAGGCCTACGCGGCCGTGTATGGCCTGGAAACGCTGTGCCTGCGCTACTTCAACGTCTTCGGGCCCTACCAGGACCCGGCCGGGGCGTACGCGGCCGTCATCCCGGCGTTCGTCTCGCGGATCCTCCGCGGCGAGCGCCCGGTGATCTACGGCGACGGCGAGCAGAGCCGCGACTTCTGCTACATCGACAACGTCTGCCTGGCCAACTGGCTGGCGGCGACGGCCCCGGCCAAGCTCTGCCGCGGCCAGGCGCTCAACATCGCCTGCAACGCCCGCACGAGCCTCAACCAGATCATCGCCCAGCTCCGCACGCTGCTCGACAGCGACATCGAGCCGATCTACGAGCCCATGCGGGCCGGCGACGTCATGCACAGCCAGGCCGACGTCTCCCGCGCGAAAGAGACTATCGGCTACGAGCCGCAGGTCTACTTCGAAGAGGGCCTCAACCGCGCCATCGACTGGTACCGCGAGAACCTGTAGACCGGTCACGAGGACGGCGCCAGGCGTTCGCCCGTCCCCCTATATAGCCCCGGGCTTGCCCGGGGTCTTCGAACTCGACACAGCGTCCAGGTGCCGTGGCCACGGTGTTCGTAGCCACGTCTTCGGGCCGACCGGACGAGGGCGCAGGTCGGGGATACTTCCCCGACATCGAGGGCGGACGGGCGTTGCGTGTCGGGGAGGTATCCCCGACCTACGGGCTACGGGCCTGTTGAGCGCGATCCTGTTGGACGTGCGGGTGCGTGGGGCCGACCGATTGTCGGCCCGGCCACGATGCCCACGGATGGCAATCCGTGGGCGTGGGCCGGAGCAGGGCGCAGGTCGGGGATACTTCCCCGACATCGAGGGCGGACGGGCGTTGCGTGTCGGGGAGGTATCCCCGACCTACGGGCTGAGAGGAATCAGGGGCGAAGCCGGCGTCCCAGGCCTGAAAGGCCTGGGCTAGACCGCTTCGCGGCAAAGGCCGGTAAACCGGCCTGAATGCCCTTGCTTTCGGGAGCTTGCGTGGCGCAGGCCTGGTCAATGCGGCGGAGGGCGGCCAAACGGCTGATGGACGTGCTGTTCAGCGCGGCCGGGCTGGGGCTGCTCTGGCCGCTGATGCTGCTGGCGGGCCTGGCGATCCGTCTGGAGTCGCCCGGGGCGGCGCTGTTCCGCCAGCGGCGGGCGGGCTGGCGCGGCAAGCCCTTCACGATGCTCAAGTTCCGCACGATGCGGACCGACGCCGACCCCTACGGGAACTCCCCCAGCGAGGCGGCCGACCCGCGGCTGACCCGCGTGGGGCGCTGGCTCCGCGAGACGAGCCTGGACGAGCTGCCCCAGCTGCTCAACGTGCTGGCCGGGCAGATGTCGCTGGTGGGCCCCCGGCCCCTGTACGAGCGGCAGGCCGAGCTGTGGACCCCCCGCCAGCGCCGCCGGCTGGGCGTTCGGCCGGGGCTGACCGGCTGGGCCCAGGTCACCGGCCGGGCCGATTTGCCCCTGGAGGACAAGATCGAGCGGGACCTGTGGTACATCGACCACCCGTCGCTCCGCCTGGACCTGCACATCCTCTGGCGGACCTTCGCCGGCACGCTGGGCGGGCGGGGCGGCATCTACGAGAAACAGTACAGCCGTGACCAACAGCGCGAAGACATCCAGCCCTGAGAGCTGCCCCGTCCTGTTCACCTGCGCGGGCCGACGCGTCGTCCTGCTGCGGGCCTTCCGCGCAGCCCTGGAACGGCTGGGCGTGGCCGGGCCGCTCATCGCCACCGACCTGACGGTGGCCGCCCCGGCCCTGCACGTGGCCGACGTGGCCGCCTGCGTGCCGCCCGTCCGCGATGCCGGCTACCTCGACGCCCTGCTGGAGCTGACCCGCCGGCACCGCCCGCGGCTGCTGGTGCCGCTGACCGACCTGGACCTGCCCATCCTGGCAACCAGCCGCGAGGCCTTCGCCGAGGTGGGCTGCAGCGTCATGGTGGCCCCGCCGGGCGTCATCGCCGACTGCCGCGACAAGCACCGCTTCCAGGCCCTGCTGGCCCGGGCCGGCCTGGCGGGCATCCCCACGGTCACGCTGGAGGCCTTCCGGGCCGAGCCGTTCTACCCCTGCTTCGTCAAGCCGACCTCCGGCTCGGCCGGCGTGGGCAGCGCCCGCATCGAGAGCCCCGCCGGGCTCGACGCCCACGTGGCCACCTTCGGGCCCGAACTGGTCGTCCAGCAGTACGTGCCGGGCCAGGAGTTCACGATCGACATCTTCTGCCGCCGCGACGGCGTGGTCTGTGCAGCCGTGCCGCGCCAGCGGCTCAGCGTCCGCTGCGGCGAGGTGGAAAAGGCCCTCACCGTCCGCGACGACGAGCTGATCGCCGCCGCCTGCCGCCTGGCCGACCACATGCCGGGCCTGTGGGGCGTCATCAACGCCCAGTGCCGCCGACCGCCCGGCGGGCCGCCGCGGTTCATCGAGGTCAACCCCCGCTTCGGCGGCGGGGCCCCGCTGGCCCTGGCGGCCGGCGTGGACCTGCCGGCGATGGTCCTGGCCGAGGTGCTGGGCCGACCGGTCGCCCCGGCCCTGGGGCAGTTCACCGATCGGCTGCTGATGCTCCGATACGACGAGGCCATCTTCACCCCCATCGACGACCCGGCCAGCCTGCCGGGCTACGCGCAACCCCACATCCGATGAGCGAGACCCTCCACAACCGCCCCCAGTTGCAGGCCGTCGTGTTCGACCTCGACGACACGCTCTACGCCGAGCGCGACTACGTCCGCAGCGGCTACCGAGCCGTCGGCCGCCACCTCGCCGACCGCACCGGCCGATCGGAGGATTTCGGCGGGTGGCTCTGGAACCAGTTCTGCCAGGGCCCCGAGCGGCAGAGCCGGCGGTTCGACGACCTCAACGAGGCCTTCGCCCTGGGCCTGACCGCCGACGACATCCTCCAGCTGGTGCGGATCTACCGCGAGCACCCCCCGGCGATCCAGCCGGACATCGAGGCCATCGCCGCCCTGCAGGCCCTGGCCGGGCGGGTGAAGCTGGGGCTGCTCAGCGACGGCTACCTGCCGGCCCAGCGGCTCAAGCTCGAGGCCCTGGGCCTGGCGGGCCTGTTCGAGGCGATCGTCTTCACCGAGCAGCTGGGGCGCGAGTGCTGGAAGCCCAGCCCCGCCGGCTTCGAGCGCCTCGCCGAGGAACTGAATGTGCCGCACGCCGCCTGCGCGTACATCGGCGACAACGCCGCCAAAGACTTCGTCGCCCCCAACGCCCTGGGCTGGCTGACCATCCAGTGGCGCCGCCCGGAGCAGGTCCACGCGCTGCGCCTGGTGCCCGAGGGCGGCCAGCCCGCCGCCGTCGCCGACAACGCCGAGGCCCTGCTGGCCCTGCTCGAGCCGCTGCTGCCATAGTGGACCGGCTGCCCCCTGCAGAGCTCCCGCAGTGGACTACTTGCTGATCGCGTCTGTGGGTCCCAAGGCGCCTCCGGCCCAAGCCCACGGATTGCCATCCGTGGGCATCGGGGCGGGCCGTTGATTTTGAGGCACAGCACACCCGCGGGTTCAAGCGCAAGACGCTCAGCTCTGAGACGTGGCTCACAAACGTGTAGCCACGGCCCCTCTCGCAGCGCCAGCCAAAGCGGCGTCAAGGCCGCCGCACTCCATACTGCGCTCGCGCCCTGGGCCTCCATTGGTTGGTGCGACTGACGAGGCGGCGCCGCAAGACGTGGCGGCTTCACTCGGACGCCCCTGAACGGGGCTACGTCATTGTGTCTGAGAAACCGCTCCGGCGGACTTGGACGTGTCCGCCGTCACCGGCACCGCCGTCTGCCGCACCGACCGCAGCCGGGCCCAAAGCTGCAACCGCCGGCCGACGAGAATCGGCAGCATCGCCGCCCCCAACCCCCAGTAGAGTTCCTTGAACTCCGAGGCCCGCGCCCAGACGTTCATCTCCCAGCCACACAGCGCAAACAGGTCATCCAGCCAGGACATGCCCTGGGCCAGCACGACCACCAGGGCCAGTTCCGTCCGGGGCAGCAGGTAACCGCTCCAGTGCCCCGGCGACCACCACGACCGGTTCAGCCGGCCCACCAGCGGCAGGACGATGCACCACAGCGGAAACGCCAGCGTGGCCAGCAGGTTCAGCCGCCGGGCCGGCACGTTGCCGGCCAGATTGTGCAGGTTCATCTCGCCCTTGGTGCTGTGCTCCATGAACCAGTCCGGCGTGCCGAATCCCAGAAGGTACTGCCCATAGTTGATCTCTTCGAGGCAGACGAACAGAGCAGCCGCCGCGAACAGAACATACAGCGCCCGGTAGCGACGGCGCAGCTCGCCGCGGAACCGCCAGGCCAGCCGCACCGCCAGCACACTGGCCAGCAGGTATAGCGCGGCCGTCCCCAGCTCGATCACGCCCAGCTCGGAGTGCGTCACCACCCACCACAGGCCGCTCGGGTTGGGCATCAGCATCATGCCCAGCAGGTACGCCGCGAGCAGACCCAGCGGAATCCACCAACTGAGCAGGCGCCCGGCAGGCAGGGCGGCCCGACCGTCATGATCGTCCAATACTGCTCTATGCTCCAACATGTCCGGCAGGATACCCCAGCCCGGCCAGCGCATCAACCCATCACTCACGGGTCCGGACCCATGCCGCCCCCTGATTCGCAAGGGCGCCGCCCCTCCGACTACGCAGGCTTGCGGCGGGAAGAAGGCTGGTCTACCGTCGGGCCCTGGTGGAAGACGAGAGCGTCAGGCATCCCCTTGGGCCGGCGGCTCGACGGAACGGGCACCTCGAACCGGCCTACGGGCCCTCGGTCAGGAGGCGTTCGACGAGGGCCTCGACGGGGATCGTGCCGAAGGCCGTCCGCGAGTCGCTCATGGCATAGGGGATCACCAACTCGCCCTCGTGGACCAGCGAGCCGCAGGTGTAGACGACGTTGGGCACGTAGCCCTCGCGCTCCTCGGCGGTGGGCACCAGCAGCGGCTCGCGCAGCCGGCCGATGACCTTGCCCGGGTCCTCCAAGTCCAGCAGCAGCGCCCCGATGCAGTACTCGCGGACCTGCCCGACGCCGTGGGTCAGCACGATCCAGCCCGCCTCGGTCTCCAGCGGCGGGCCGCAGTTGCCCACCTGCACCAGTTCCCACGGCTCGACCGGGCCGTGGAGAAACTGCGAGTGGTTCCACACGTAGAGGTTCTTCGACCGCAGCAGGTACTGGTTCTCGCCGTCGTGGCGGGCGAGCATGAGGAAC
Organism: Phycisphaerae bacterium; assembly: GCA_041687295.1. Taxonomy (GTDB): domain Bacteria; phylum Planctomycetota; class Phycisphaerae; order SM23-33; family FEN-1343; genus JAWLCG01. Next base: position 8,639 of record JAWLCG010000034.1, read on the forward strand.
TCGTCGCCGACCCTCCGCGGGAACAGGGCCATGCCCTTGTTGCGGGCGTATCGGCCACTGAGCGTGCTGATGTGGAAGGTGCGGAAGTCCTTGGTTTCGACCATCATCGGGTGGATGCGGTAGCCGTCGTAGGCGGTGTAGGTGCCGTAGTAGCACCGCTCGCCGTCGGGGCTGACGAAGGCCGTCAGCCGCAGGTCCTCCATGCCGCGCTGCTCGTAGTCGGTGGCCGGGAAGATCACGATGCCGGCGGCCGGGCAGTCCTCGGGAAAGCGCAGCGTGTAGTTCGCGTCGGCCAGCCAGAGCACCTCGATGGCAACCTCCTCGCTGGCCCCGCCGGCCGAGTTGAGGATGGCCTCGCTGACGGCGACCTCGAGTTCCTCGCGGGTGAACGGGTCGCCGAGGCGGTCGAACAAAGCGGCCACCACCCGCTCGCCCTCGCCCATGTCGCGGAGCTTTCGGCGGATCATGGCCTTGTCGTAGCGCGGGTCGGCCACGGGCCGGGCCGTGAAGGCGTGCGGCGCCGGCGGCTCGACGATCAGGTCGCCGTCGGGCAGGATCACGCCGCTGCGAAAGACGATCGAGGACAGGTGGCCCTCGCCGGTCGCCCGCAGGCTCATCAGGAACCGCACCGCGCCGGCCGGCAGGTCGTCCTGGTCGGGGTGGCAGACGATCGACGGGTTGAACAGGGCCGCCGACTCGATGGAGTACTCCATCGTGAAGTACGCCCCCACCAGCAGGCGGCGCTGGGGGCTCATCTCGGGCACGCGGCGCAGGTAGCGCACGGCGTCGGCGAAGCTGGCCTCGAAGGCGCCGCGGATGTCGCGGTGGCGGCTCTGGAAGTCGCGCATCACCTCGTCCACCAGGGCCGGCACCTTCTCTTCGGGCACCTGCATCACGCGGCTGAAGATCCCCCGCGTCCGGCTGGGCCCGAGGTCCAAAAACCGCGGAATCACCCGCCGGTCGTCCGATAGGAAGTGCTCCGGCCGGCGCTCGACACGAAACTGGTCTCTGGGCATAGTCACCGCCTCCATGGCCATTATAGGCGGCCACCTCCATGGGGCCGCCGGCGCGGGCGCCTTTCTCCAAGCCCACGGATTGCCATCCTGTCATATCTACACAAGTCCCGAGGGGCCGTGAATCGGAGCCCCGTAGGGGCCGTGGATCGGAGCCCCGTAGGGGCCGTGGATCGGAGCCCCGTAGGGGCGCCAGTGTTTAGCCGGGGGCGTGAGCCCCCGGAACAGGCGTCCCCCAATGCCCAGAGCCCCGAAGGGGCGGCAGTGCGCCACGGTGCGGCACTGCCGCCCCTTCGGGGCTCAGATTCTAACATACGCTTAACCGGGGGCTTACGCCCCCGGCTAAAGACTACCGCCCCTTCGGGGCTCAACACATAGGACCCCTTCGGGGCTCAACACATGACAGGGACCGCTGTTCCCCGCTCTGCGCCCGGGGCTACATTCGTCCGCCCCTGACGGAACTACAGGACTTGTGTAGAGATCACAGGATCCCCATCCGTGGGCTTCTCGTCCGGGCCGCGCGCTGACGGTCCGACGTGGCCGTGGCGGTCCTCGCCATGGCACCCACCCGGGGCGGGAACCGGTTGCCCATCGCCGCGGGCCTCGCTCCGCTCGCCCCGGCCTGCGCGGTTGACGCTATAATGCCCAGGAACCCACGGGGGCTGCGAAGGAGACCAGGGTGCGAGGCGCAGCGAATCTCTTGGCCGGGCTGTTCCGCACGCAGGAGCGGCTCGACGAGCGCGACGTGCATCGGGGCACGCGGACGCTGATGGTGGACGGGGTCTGCTCGGCGTCGATGGTGACGCTGCAGGGCGGGCCGTTCCTGGCGGCCTTCGTGCTGGCGATCGGCGGCTCGGCCTACGAGGTGGGCCTGCTGGCGACGATCGCCTTCGGCAGCCAACTCATGCAGCTGCCCGGGCTCTACCTGCTGACGCGCCTGCCCAAGCGGCGGGGCCTGGTGGTCCTGGCGGCCGGTCTGAGCCGCCTGCTGTGGCTGCCGATCGTCCTGATCCCGGTGCTGTTTCTCAACCGCGGCGTGACCTTCCTGATGCAGTGGCTGGTGCTGGCGGCCATGGTCGGGGCCCTGGCCGGGCCGGCGTGGAACTCGCTGATCCGCGACGTGATCCCCCAGGAGAAAATGGGCCACGTGTTCTCGCGGCGGATGGCGCTGAGCACGACCTTCGCCCTGTCGCTGACGCTGCTGGGCGGGTTCTTCATCGACGCGTGGAAGGGCTGGTTCGCGGGCGACGCGTCGGCGGCGGCCTTCGGTTACGCGCTGCTGTTCGCGGTGGGGCTGGGCTTCGGGCTCATCGGCCTGATCGCCGTCAGCCGACTGCCCGAGCCGACCATGCAGGCCCAGTCGGGCCAGTCGATCCTCGAGCTGCTGGCCAAGCCGGTCCGCGACACGAACTTTCGCGGCCTGCTGCGGTTCATCGCCTTCTGGAACTTCTCGGTCAACCTGGCGGCGCCGTTCTTCATCATCTACCTGCTCAACCGCATCGGCCTGTCGCTGAGCTGGGTGACGGCCCTGACGGTCACCAGCCAGCTGACCAACCTGATCTTCCTGCGGATCTGGGGCCGACTGGCCGACCGCTACTCCAACAAGTCGGTGCTGGCGGTCAGCGGGCCGCTGTTCCTGCTGGCGGTGCTGGGCTGGACCTTTACGACCATGCCCGATCGCTACGCCCTGACGCTGCCGCTGCTGTTCGCCATCCACATCCTCTCGGGCATGAGCCTGGCGGGGGTGAGCCTGGCGTCGGCGAACATCGCCCTGAAGCTCTCCCCGCCCGGGCAGGCCCACGCCTACATGGCCGCCTACGGCCTGGCCGGCGCGGTGACCGGGGCCGTGGCGCCCATGATCGGCGGCGTGGTGGCCGACTTCTTCGCCGTCCGCGAGCTGGCCATCCCCATCCAGTGGCGCAGCCCCGCCGGCGAGGTGCAGGTCTACGCGATGCACTTCGCCTCGCTGGACTTCCTGTTCGGCCTGGCGTTCGTGCTGGGGCTGGTCTCGCTCAAGCTGCTGGGCAAGGTCACCGAGGCCGGCGAGGTCGAAGAGCAGGTCGTCCGCGACGAATTCCGCCAGGAGGTGCTCAGCACCGCCCGCTCGGTCTCGACCGTGCCGGGCGTCCGCTACCTCGTCGGCATGCCCGTGGCCATGCTCTACCGCCTCACCCGCGGCATCCCCGGCGTCCCCGCCCCCCGGGCCGAGCCGCCGCCGGAAGAGCCGTAAGCCCGGCCCGCCCGCCCGTCGAGCGTATAATGGACATAGACCAATAGGGGGACTGTATCGCCCGGGGCCGGGGGCCTGGGCGGTGCGGCAGAGACGCTCCCGCGCCCGTAAGGGCTGGAGGGGACCATGTCTGACGAATCGAGAACCCACGCCGCCCTGCGGCACGCCGAACAAGGCGCCAGCACCGGCGTGAAGTGGGCCGCCCGGATCGGCTACGCGGCCCGGGGCGTGGTGTACCTGGTGATCGGGGGCCTGGCCTTCCTGGCCGCCATCGGCCCGGGCGGGCAGACCACCGGCTCCAAGGGGGCCCTGGCGAGCCTGCGCGACGAGCCCTTCGGCCAGGCGATCCTGATCGCCATGGCCATCGGCCTGGTGTGCTTCGCCATCTGGCGGGCCGTCGAGGCCATCCGCGACCCGGACCACCACGGCCATGACGCCAAGGGCGTGGCCGTGCGGCTGGGCGAGGGCATCAGCGCGATCACGCACACCTTCCTGGCCATTTACGCCGCCAGCCTCGCCTTCGGCTGGGGCGGCGGCGGAGGCGACGGGGGCAACTCGGCCCAGAGCAGGTCCGGCTGGCTGATGAGCCAGCCCTTCGGGCAGTGGATCCTCGGCGCGATCGGCCTGGCGATCATCGGCGTGGGCATCGGGCAGATCATCCGCGGCTACAAGGAGAAGTACCACAAGTACCTCCGCATGGACTACCAGACGCAGCGCTGGGCCGACCCGGTCTGCAAGGCTGGCCTGTACGCCCGCGGCGTGGTCTTCGGCATCATCGGCATCATGCTGGTGGTGGCGGCCTGGCGGCACGACATGTTCGAGGCCGGCGGCCTGGGCGAGGCCCTGCGGGTCCTGCAGAACCAGCCCTACGGCTGGCTGCTGCTGGGCGTGGTGGCGCTGGGGCTGATCGCCTTCGGCTTCTACTCGTTCATCGAGGCCCGCTACCGCCGCATCCGCACGACCTGAGCCCTGCGAGCTGTTCGACCTGCAGGCCGTCCAATAGGGTGACGGGCCAACCGGCTTTCGGGTACAATCATTCTGCACGGAGCCCGGGCCCGCCAACGTCCGGTGTGCAGGACCCCGCCTTCGCTGCGCTACGGCGAGAACCTGCACACCCTACCGTCCGGGGCGGGCGGTTTCGGGCGGTCCTTTCGATGGAGCGGCATGTCATGACGATTCTGGATTCCAGGCCCGTGCGGACGGAGACGCCGCGGGTGGCCGATCTGCGGCGGCGGGTGCGGGCGGCGATGGAGCAGCCGCCGGCGGCGTGGGATTGCCCGACCGCCATCGATGAGCGGTTCATGGCCGAGCCGCTGATCGTCCGCAAGGCGCGGGCGATCGCGCTGAAGCTCTCGCACATGCCGACCGACCTGTGGGCCGGGCAGCTCTTCGCCGGGTCGATGACGCTGGAGGCCCCGCGTGTCCACGCGGAGTGGGGCTTCCCCGACTACACCCACCAGGCCGAGCGGGCCGAGGCCAGCAAGCACGGCGTGAGCATCCGGTCGGTCTTCGGGCACATCGTGCCGGACTACCCCCGCCTGCTGACCCGTGGCCTGCGGGGCATCCTCGCCGACGCCGACGCCCAGCGGGCCGCCGCAGCCAATGACGAGGAGCGGGCCTTCCTCGACGCCGTCGCCGTCGCCTGCCAGGCCGTCATCGACTTCGCCGGGCGCCTCGCCGACCGCTGCGCCGCCGAGGCCGACGCCGCCCCCCCCGCCCGCGCCGCCGAGCTGCGGGCGATGGCCGAGAACCTCCGCGTCGCGCCGGCCCAGCCGCCGCAGACCTTCTGGCAGGCCCTGCAGGCGCTCTGGCTGCTGCACATGGTCTTCCACAGCACGCTCAACGGCAACGCCCTGGGCCGGCTCGACCAGTACGCCTGGCCCTTCCTGGCCGATGACCTCGAGGCCGGGCGGATCGACTGGGAGGCCGCCGCCGAGCTGGTCGACTGCTTCACGCTCAAGTTCAACGAGCGGGCCAAGGCCACCGACGAGCAGCGCCCCGAGGCCCGCGTCGACGAGCCGGTCGACCCCTCCCGCCGCACGCGCCACGCCACCAGCAGCCAGCTGGGGCGCAAACGCGACGGCCTCGACGCCACCAACCATTGGCTGCAGAACATCGTCGTCGGAGGCCTGACGCCCGAGGGCGAAGACGGCACCAACGGCCTGACGTACCTGCTGCTGGACAGCTACGCCGCCAACGGCATGACCAACCCGCTGCTGACGGTCCGCCTGCACGCGGACAGCCCCGACGCGCTGGTCCGCCGGACGTGCGAGGTGCTCAAGGACGGCGGCGGCATGCCGGCGCTGTTCAACGACGAAGCCATCGTCCCCGCCCTGCAGCGGCTGGGCATCCCGCAGGGCGACGCCCGCGACTACACCAACGACGGCTGCTGGGAGGTCATCATCCCCGGCCGGACGGACTTCCGCTTCCAGCGGGTCAGCGTGATGCTGCCGCTGGAGTGGACCCTCACGCGCGGCCGATCGCGCTTCACCGGCCAGCTGGACGGCCTGGACAGCGGCGACCCGCGGACCTTCGAGAACTTCGACGCGCTATGGCGGGCGTACGAGGCCCAGCTCGACGCGGTGATCGGCCGAACCGTCGAGCGGGCCGTCGCCGAGCTCAACCTCCGCAGCACCATCGCGCCGGTGCCGCTGCTGAGCGCCCTGATCGACGGGGCGATCGAGCAGCGGCGCGACATGACCGCCGGCGGGGCGCGCTTCCGCACCTTCGCCCTGCTGGCCGAGGGGGCCGCCCACGCCATCGACTCGCTCTCGGCCATTCGCACGGTGGTATTCGAGGACCGCCAGGCCACGCTGACTGAGCTGTGCGACGCGCTGGAGGTGAACTTCGCCGGCCACGAGATGCTGCGCCAACGGCTGATGGCCGCCCCCAAGTACGGCAACGACGACGAGCGGGCCGACGCCGTCGGCCAGCGGCTCATCGAGAGCTTCTGCGCGATCGTGGCCCGCCACGCCGAGGCCCACCGCGCGGCGCTGAAGTTCCCCTGCGGCGTGGGGACCTTCTCGTGGTACATCGGCATCGGCGAGGGGCTCGGCGCCTCGCCGGACGGTCGGCGGGCGGGCGAGCCGGTGAGCTCGAACTTCTCGCCCGCACTGGGCCGCGACGGCGCGGGCCTGCCCGGGGCCGTGCTGTCGTACGCGAAGATGCACCACAGCCACCTGCCCGCCGGCGGGCCGTTGGACCTCCGCCTCGCCCGCCACCTGGTGCTCGGCCAGGCCGGCACCGACCGCATGGCCGGGCTGCTGCGGGGCTTCGTCGACACCGGCGGGGCGATGATGACCCTCACCGTCGCCGACACCGAAGAACTCCGCGCCGCCCAGCACGAGCCGGATCGCTACCGCAGCCTCCGCGTCCGCATGGGCGGCTGGTGCGCGTACTTCACCATGCTCAGCCGACAGCAGCAGGACCACCACATCCGCCGCCAGGAGGGCCGATCATGAGCGACGGCGAGGCGACGGGCCTGATCTTCGACCTGGACACCTTCGCCGTGCACGACGGGCCGGGCATCCGCCTGGCGGTCTACTGCAAGGGCTGTCCGCTCGACTGCCGCTGGTGCCACAGCCCCGAGAGCCGCCGACCGACGCCCGAGTTGATCCACCTGGGCGACCGGTGCGTCCTGTGCGGGCTCTGCGCGAGCGGCTGCCCCCACAACGCCATCCACGTCGACGAGGCCGGCTATCGGCTCGACCGCGACCGCTGCACGCTCTGCGGGCGCTGCGTGGAGGCGTGCCCGACCGCCGCCCTGGCCATCAAGGGCTACACGGTGTCGGCCCGGCAGATCGTGGCCCGCGCGGTGCGGATGGGGCCCTTCTTCGCCCACTCAGGCGGCGGGGTGACGCTGACGGGCGGGGAGGTGACGGCCCAGCCGGACTTCGCCGCAGCCATCCTCGACGGGTGCCGCTCGGCCGGCATCCACTCGGCCATCGAGACCAGCGGCGCCTGCAGCTGGGACCGCCTCGAGCGCCTGGCCGACCGCGCCGACCTGGTGCTCTACGACCTCAAGCTGATCGACCCGGCCCAGCACCGCCGCTGGTGCGGCACCGACAACGCCGCCATCCTCGACAACGCCCGCCGACTGGCCGGCCGAGACGTCCAGGTCCGCGTGCCGCTGATCCCCGGCATCACCGACACGCCGGCCAACCTCGACGCGATCTTCGCCTTCATGCGCCAGGCCAGCCTGGGCCGGGCCGCCCTGCTGCCCTACAACCCCTCCGCCGGCGCCAAGTACGAATGGCTCGGCCTGCCCTACGACCTGGCCGGCGAACCCCAGCCGCCCCAGACACTGGCCGCCCTGGCCGACCAGGCCCGCCGCGCGGGCCTGGCCGTCGAGATCGGCTGAATCAGGCGGTCGTCATGACTGGGAAGCCCTGGCTTTGGTTTTCGCTGGCATCGGGAATATGGGCGGTCAACTGGCCGTAGATGTAGGCCTTGCCCGCAAGACCCACCACGCTGGACACGAGGACGTAGATCAAAGCCAACGGTGTCCAGATCTTCTGGAGAATCAGGAAGGGGATCAGTGTGAGCACCACGAAGACGAAGACGGTCCAGAAAAAGATCGTCGCCCGGTGCCCTTCGGTCGCCTTAAGACTCAGCGACATGGCCTCGGTCGCCGGCCGGGCCTTATCCACCACCAGCAGGGTCGTCAGACTGTAGGTGATGTGCATGATGATGGCCGGCACAAACGCGAACAGCACGCCCGGGGCGACCACGAGATTCTTCAGGCCCAGGGCCAGAAAGTACTCGCCCATGCACCGGCGGTAGGACCCGTCAAAGATCCGTAGCGGGGAGATCACTTCGCCTCGGCTCAGCATCGCCGGCAGCGTGGACAGCGCGATCGTGGTTCCCACGTTGATGTAGGGGATCCAGAAGGTCAGGAACCACAAGACAACGCACCCCAACAGCGAGGGGAAGTTGCGGATGCCCGTCTTAAAGGCGAACGAGATGATCTCGCCGAAGCTCAGCTTGTGATCCATGGATACGTTCCTCTATCAGTCGGTGTTAGAAAGATCGTCCCGATATCCACGTGTGCGTTGGCCGAAGGGGCCGTCGCCCTGCGACGTGCACCCTCGCCCAGAGGCCTGCCGGTCCGGCGTGAACGGATCGGCGCCCCGGCCGGCCTTCGCATTCTCAGCACACCTGTACCATTTGCCATATCGGCATGCGCACCGCGGAAGGCCAAGTATTTCCAGGCAGTGTGGACACAGGATTCCATCGCCGACTGGACGGGCGCGTTGCCCTCGGCGTCGGGGCCGGCGGAACTGTCCGCCGGGCTCGTTCGTCAGGTTCGCCCCCCGGGCGCAATAATTGCGAAACGGTCCGCTTCTGGAAACCTCGTAGGGGGACGCACCATGTGAATCGTCATCGGCGGGGCGGCCGGCTTTCTGGGATGCCACCTCGCGTACCGCTGCCTGCGGGCGGGCCATGAGGTGGTGGGCATCGACAACCTCATCACCGGCACGCGGGGCAACGTCCGCTGGCTGGCGGCCTGGCCGGACTGGCACTTGATCGAGCAGGACATCGCCGAGCCGCTGGACGTCCGCGGGGAGGTCGACCTGGTGGCCGACCTGGCCTGCCCGGCCAGCCCCGCCGACTTCCACGACCACGGCATCGAGATCCTCCGCACCTGCAGCGAGGGCGTGCGCCACCTGCTGGAGCTGGCCCGCCGCAAGGGCGCCCTGTTCCTGCACGCCTCCACCAGCGAGGTCTACGGCGACCCGGAGGTGCACCCGCAGCGCGAGGACTACTGGGGCCACGTCAACCCCATCGGCCCGCGGAGCGTCTACGGCGAGGGCAAGCGGTTCGCCGAGGCGATGATCATGGCCTACCGCCGCCTGCACGGCCTGGCGGTGCGGACGGCCCGCGTCTTCAGCACCTACGGGCCGCGCATGCGGATCGACGACGGGCGGGTGGTAACCACCTTCATCCACCAGGCCCTGCAAGGCGAACCGCTGACGGTGCACGGCGAGGGCAACCAGACGCGGAGCTTCTGCTATGTCGACGACCTGATCGATGGGCTGGTCCGCCTGGCCCGTAGCGACATCAACGAGCCGGTGAACCTGGGCAACCCCCAGGAGATCCGCGTGCGGGAGCTGGCCGAGGAGATCCTCAGCCTGACCGGCTCGACCAGCCCCATCGAGAGCCGCCCCCTGCCGCCCGATGACCCCAAGCTCCGTCGGCCCGACATTACCCGCGCCCGCGAGCAGCTGGGCTGGGAGCCCCAGGTCCCCCGCCGCGAGGGCCTGCGCCATACCGTCAACTGGTGCCGCGAAGTGCTGCGCCAATCCACCGGCCGGGTCAGACCCGCCGTATGACCCCACCAGCCACCCCGTAGGCCGGGTCGAGCGCAGCGAGGCCCGGCAACGCCAGGAGCAAAGGCATCGGGAACCTCCTGTCGCCCCTCGGCAGCGGAGGCCCGCCATCGCGGCGCCAGCCTCCCCCAATCGAAAATCCCTACGCCCACTCGGCGTCTTCGCCCTTGGGCGTGCGGGTCATGAGTTCGGCGATGGCGGTGCGGACGTCCTTGCCCTCGAACAGGACGGCGTGGACGCCCTCGGTGATGGGCATCTCGACGCCGGCCCGGCGGGCGATCGCGACGACCGAGCGGGTGGTGGCGACGCCCTCGACGACGCTGTGCGTGGCGGCCAGCGCCTGCTCGACGCTGAGCCCGCGACCGATGGCCTCGCCGAAGCTGCGGTTTCGGCCATGGGGGCTGACGCAGGTGGTCACCAGGTCGCCCAGGCCGGCCAGGCCGGCGAAGGTCTCTCGGCGGGCGCCCAGGGCGACGCCCAGGCGGGTGATCTCGACCAGGCCGCGGGTGAGCAGGGCGGCCTTGGCGTTGTCGCCGGCGCCCAGCCCGTCCAGCACGCCGGCGGCGATGGCGATGACGTTCTTGGTGGCCCCGCCCAGCTCGACGCCGAGCATGTCCGGGTTGGTGTAGACGCGGAACCAGGGCGTGCTGAACAGCCTCTGGGCCAGCTCGGCCAGGTGGGCGTCGGTGCCGGCGACGGCCACCGTGGCCGGCTGGCGGTGGGCGACCTCGTGGGCGATGCTGGGCCCGCTGAGCACGGCGTAGGCCCGCTCCTGGCCCACCCGCTCGCCCAGGACGTCGGCGACGACCTCGGTGGGCCGAAGCAGCGTCTCGTTCTCGATGCCCTTGATCACGCTGAGCATCGGCACGCCGGCCGGGCAGTGCGGGGCGAGGCCCTTCCACGACGAGCGGATGAACTGCGTGGGCACCGTCTGGACGATCAGCTCGGCGCCCGCAAAGGCCTCGCCCGGCTCGCACGTCAGCGTCAGCTCGGCCGGCAGCGGCACGTCGGGCAAATAGCGGCGGTTCTGCCCGTCGCAGCGCAGGGCCTCGACCTCCTCGCGGAAGTAGCCCCACATCCGCACGCGATGGCCGTTGTCGTGCAGCAGAATCGCGCACACGGTGCTCATCGCCCCGGCGCCGGTGATGGTGATGTTCATGCTGGGCGTCCTTGCTCATCCCCGGCCCGTTCAGTCGGGCGGGCACAGATACTTCAGCCTAGCAGGGCGGGCCCGGCTTGTCCACTGCCGCGAGCGGGACGCTGTCACAGCTCGAACGGGATCTCGTTGAACTCACACCAGCCGCGGGCGATCCGCTCATACTCGGCGTTGCGGAAGGCGTACCACGCATCCCCCAAACCGTGGCGGTGGACGTAGCCCTTGAACCGCCCGAAGGCCCCCGAGCCGCGGATGGCGTCGTCCAGGTCGGCCGCCTGCTTGTCGTCCTCCAACGAGGCAGCGAAGCTCGCCATCATGTTCCACTCGTTGATCTCGAAGCGGTCCGGCAGGCCGACGAATTCGTCGCGGTGCTCATCAACCCGCCGAATCCACGTCACCAGTTCCCGCTGCCACTCGGGCAGCTCGTCCAGCGGGGCGTCCAGGTCCACATCCATGCTCAGGTCCATCCCCTCTGCGGTGGGCACCTCGACGATCGTGCCGGTCGGGCGATGGTAGTACGCTATCGCCATGTCGCTGATCGGTTCCATAGCGTCGACGACCTGCTTCAGCTTGATCGGCTCGGGCATGGGCTTGCTCCTCGGTCAGAGGCCAGGCTTGCTGAAACGATGCTGCCCTTCTGCATACCATTGGCGGCCCGAACGATCAAGTCCCCAGCGATGCCGGTTGCCTCGCCGTGGAAATCCGCGGGCCTTACACCTATAGTGGTCCTTTGCCCAAGATCCATCATCCAGGAGGCCCCCCATGTCCGCCAAGCCGTTGAACATCCTGCTCATCACGAGCGACCAGCAGCACTTCAGCACGCTCGGAGCGGTCAACGACCGCATCTCGACGCCGGCGCTGGACCGCCTGGGCCGTGAGGGCGTCCGCTTCGACCGCGCCTACTGCCCCAACCCCACCTGCACGCCCACGCGGGCGACGATCATCACGGGGCTCTACCCCAGCCAGCACGGGGCCTGGTCGCTGGGCACCAAGCTCTTCGAGGACGTGCCCACCGTCGGCGAGCGCTTCAGCCAGGCCGGCTACCTGACCGGGCTGATCGGCAAGGCCCACTTTCAGCCGCTCAAGAGCGAGCCGGGCCGCGAGTCCATCGAGTGCCAGCCCACCCTGCGCGACCTGGACTTCTGGCGCGACTTCCACGGGCCCTGGTACGGCTTCGACCACGTCGAGACCGCCCGTATGCACGCCGACGAGAGCCACGCCGGCCAGCACTACGCCCTCTGGCTCGAAGAGAAGGGCCTGACGAACTGGCGCGACTACTTCCAGCCCTGGCCCCACAAGGGCAACCCGGCCGCCTGGCGCAAGGAGCACTACACCGACCCCACGGGGCGAATCTGGAACCTGCCCGACGCGCTGCACTACTCCACCTGGACCGGCGAGCGGACCGTCGCCCAGCTCGAGCGGGCCAAGACCGAGGACAAGCCCTTCTTCCTCTGGGCCAGCTTCCACGACCCGCACCCGCCCTACGTCTGCCCCCAGCCCTGGGCCACCATGTACGACCCCGCCGACATGCAGCCCGGGCGGCTCACCGAGGGCGAGCACGACGGCAACCCCCGCCAGCACCGCATGAGCCAGGAGCAAGACCCCGACTTCCGCGGAGTCTTCTTCGAAGACCAGGCCATCCACGGCGGCTCCAGCCACCTGCACGACCGCGAAGAGCTCAAGAAGGACATGGCCATCTACTACGGCATGGTCAGCCTGATGGACCGCGAGATCGGCCGAATCCTCGACGCCCTCGACCGCCTGGGCCTGGCCGAGAACACCCTGGTGGTCTTCACGACCGACCACGGCCACTACCTCGGCCAGCACGGGCTCATCCACAAGTGCATCCACCACTACGAGGACCTGCTGCGGATCCCGTTGCTGGTCCGCTGGCCCGGCCAGGCGCCTGCCGGGGGCACCTCTTCGGCCCTGCAGA
>JAWLCG010000035.1:0-1692 GCA_041687295.1 Phycisphaerae bacterium
GCTGGCGGACGGGTGGGAGCATCCTCAGACGCTGCGGCGGAGCTACCTGCTGGGGCTGGACGTGATCGGGCAGGCGGATGCGGGGACGGCCCCGGAGCCTATCACGCTGATCTACGACGGCCACGGCTCGACGCGGCGGCTGGCGGACTCGACGGGGGCCCTGGTGGCCGGGCAGGCGTACATCTACGACGCCTTCGGCAACCTCAAGTCTGACCACACGGCCGAGCCGGTCCAGACGCCGCTGCTCTACAGCGGCGAGTGGACCAACCTCGACACCGGCCTGCAGTACCTCCGGGCCCGCCACTACGACCCCACCGTCGGCCGATTCACGCGGATGGACCCGTGGGCGGGCGACACCCAGGACCCCCAGAGCCTGCACAAGTACCTGTACTGCCATGGGGATCCGGTGAACGGGGTGGATCCGACGGGTCTCTGGACGGCGACAAGTCTTTTGACGACGACCACTGTAGTAGGGGGGCTTGCCGGAATGGCCACCGGTGCGACGGTGGCATCCCTGAAGGGCTATCGGCCGAACGAGATGCGGTTCTGGGGGTGGACACTGGGCGGAGGAGCGGCTGGAGCAGCTGCGGGTTACCTCGCCGGGCTCGCGCTCATAAAGTTCGGCATAATCGCTGTGAGCCCAGTAACCCCCTCGCTCGCCCAAGCAGCTCAGCAGGGCTTCTCAAGGCATGGGGAGGTCCTGGCTGCTTGGCAGCGGCTTGTTGGTGCGTGGTCAGGTGACCTCCGCCTGCATCATCTTGTGGAGCAGAAGGCTGGCATCGTTCGCTTTGGGGAGAAAGCAATTCACTCGCTCCTGAACACTGTCCCCGTGTCAGAGCGATACCATAACATGATAAGCTGGATGTATAGCTCTGGTCCGCGCGTTAACAGCTTCATGTACTCCGAGCGATTCAGTGGCTTCTCAAGTCTGCGGCAGTGGATGCAGGTTCAGTCATGGGAGACGCAATGGCGCTGGGGCTATCACATCTACTGGTATGTGTTGCAGAACGGGACAACTGCAGGCTTCGAGCCCTCGAAGTGCGGTATCTAAATGTATGGAGCGAAAGATGAAGCGTGAGTGGTACGCCTATGGTCCGGCCACCAACAGAATTTCCGCGCCCGCCTTGCGGGAGCGGTTGCCGAACGCGCTGCTAGGGCGGCTTCTGAAAGGCGGCATCTTCGACTACGGTATCTGCGCAGATCCGTTGGATGGGGGTCTTGTGGAGGAATTGGACAAGTTCTTTGGTATCGGCCGAAGGAAGGATGTCCTGCGTTCGCTACGAGCCGAGGTGGACAGCCGCAGTGTGTCCTCCTATGGGCAGTACGTTGTCAGTGCCCAACAGATCAACTGCCGCATCTTAGGGGACGGCGCCTCGTCTCAGGTGCAGACAGTTGAGGAGTTTGCCCGTTGTGTCGACTGCGAATGGCCTAAGCGGAGGCTGGCAGTTCGCGAGTTTCCTCCGCCGTTGAGTCTTGAGCAGTTCGACCGTCTTGTTGTCATTTCCGCGGAAACGAAAGCTGTATTCGAGGGATCTGGCGTGACGGGCGTGGAGTATACAGCGATTCAAGAGGGTCTCTGGCTGATGCAAGTGCTGCGCCGGAGTCCGTGCCACGCTGACCTGATCGTTGCCCCAGACTACGAGGAGACTTCGCAGTCAGTTGCGGGGCCATATCTGTTTGGGTTGCGATATG
>JAWLCG010000035.1:1702-21094 GCA_041687295.1 Phycisphaerae bacterium
GTCCTGAGGACGTGCAGTTGGTCGATCGGGTTGAGGTGCGCGGCAGAGTCTACGCCTATAGACTGCCTTGGTTGATCGCTTCCCGAAGGCTGGTGGAACTGTGTGTGGAAAACAGGATTGGAGGGCTCCTTTCTCCGCGAGTGCTGTCAAACCATGGGTTCGTTCCTTTGCTCGTTGGGAGGGGAGTTGTGACAACGACGATAGAGGAGTAGGCGTCTGTGGCCTGCCAGCAGTCTGTGTACCAGCTTATAGGAGTGTGAGTCCCGGGGGCACTATACCGAACTGGCGGGCGGGTGGCATGGCCGAAAGGGTTCGTTGACGGGTGCCACGGCCTGCCGCGACGGCTGTTGGTCGCGGTTGGCCGTGTTGCGGGCGCCCCGCCGCGCTCGCGACGCCAACGGCGTCGGGTGTCATGCTGTCGAGCCATGGGAAGCGCCCCCTCGCACCGCAAGCGGAGGGGTATACCGTGGGATGCCCACTGGCTGGCGTGTTGGTGTTTCCACCGGCCTGCCCGGCGTGGCGGAGGGGCTGAGACGAGGCCCTCAGGGAGTGCCCGTTTGACGGGTTTCGCCTGATGGGCGAGGGCGGGGTATGGACGTCTCCGTTAACCCGAGAGCCTTCGGGCGAAAAAGGCGGGACAGTCACCTATTAATGGGTGCCATAATAGGTGACTGTCCCGAATGGCGAGAGCGAGACGCACTACTCGTACAGCATCGGTCAGAGACTGAGCAGCGCGGTGACCCATCGGTACACATCGGGAATCCTGACATCGGTCTCCGAGGAGTACTACCGCTACGACCACAACGGGAACCGGATTTCCACGCGGCGAATGGTCAACGAGGATGCCGACCCGTACGGGATGTACGAGGTCAACGAGGTCACCACCTACCTCATGAACTCGGCCAACCCGACTGGCTACACGCAGGTCCTCGAAGAGTGGCTGGCGGACGGGTGGGAGCATCCTCAGACGCTGCGGCGGAGCTACCTGCTGGGGCTGGACGTGATCGGGCAGGCGGATGCGGGGACGGCCCCGGAGCCGATCACGCTGATCTACGACGGCCACGGCTCGACGCGGCGGCTGGCGGACTCGACGGGGGCCCTGGTGGCCGGGCAGGCGTACACCTACGACGCCTTCGGCAACCTCAAGTCGGACCAGACGGCCGAGACGGTCCAGACGCCGCTGCTCTACAGCGGCGAGTGGACCAACCTCGACACCGGCCTGCAGTACCTCCGGGCCCGCCACTACGACCCGTCGGTCGGCCGATTCACGCGGATGGACCCGTTTGCCGGGAATATCCAGGACCCGCAGAGCCTGCACAAGTACCTGTACTGCCATGGGGATCCGGTAAATGGGATCGATCCGACAGGGCGGTTCGCCGTCCTTGGTGGCACGCTACTGGGGTTCAGGGAGGCAATGTCAGCCAGGGCGAACTGGGAGTCCCAACGGTTGCCGATGTACACAACGGCGCTAAGGTTAGCCCGAGCTACAGCGAGGGTTATCCCCAGCTTGTGTGAAACTGGCATCATCTCGATGTCGGTGGTAGCCGGCTACATTGCGGTAGCCAAGTTAGCCTATGCAGCACGCTATCCTGGCCGCACAGTGCCCAAGGTTGTTCCAATGCCCTATTCTGTTATCCCTTCTGTGGCCCGTCATGTCGCTTCGCACCAGACCCGCTTTGGGGGTTTGTTCTTGACACGTGCACCCATAGGTGCAAGCATGGCTAATAGGCGCGCAGTTCTGGCTGGTAGGGGATGGGCCGGCCTTGGCATGAGCTGGGATGAATATCCGTTTGCCTCAAGCATCCAGGGCGGCAATCCAGCGACTGCAACCGTTGTCAGCGTCCCTCTGATAGAGAACCTAATCCAAGGAGGCATCATGAGTGGCAGCTACCTCCTTGAGCGGATTACTCCTGGCACATCTTTTGCTGTGGTGGTGGTACCATGACTTGTGATGACTATGATAGCATGTTGAGACGATTCGAGGATGCGTTACGGCGGCGCAATCCGCTTCTGGCCAGTCGGCTCATGCCTGGCGTTCCGGCAGGCCGTATTCGACAACAGCTGCATGATTCAGGAGCTCAAGGGCGCATTGAACCTGTCTGCGCCTTGTTTTCCTGGAAAGACGGTTCTCGTTTGGATACCAGCTTTCCCAAGTCACTGCTGAGCCCTTTTCCGAGATCGTCTTTCATGTTCATCCAGAGTCAGCTTATGATTGCGCACTTCGAGGCGTTTCCCGAGTACGCAAAGTACCGACCGGAGCTATGCCCACTTGTCGGGCGGTACTTTCCGCTGTTCTGGGATGGATCGGTTACATGGCTTGCGGTTGATCTTGACGCATCCCACCAGAGCCGAGTTGTGGCCATATCACTGGAGGGCGACTACGGCCCCCGGCTGGTCCGCGAGACATTCGCGGCCTTTCTGGAGGAAGCGACCTTAGCGAACGAGGAGGACCGCAGCATGGGTTGCCTGGAAGGTTCTTGATGCATCAGCACTGCCCCCGTTCCCGTAGCGCTTGCCGTGGAGAAGAATATGTATAGGGAGTTGCTTGGAGCCCTCGAGACTGCGGTACGAAAGAGGAGCCCTGCTCTGGCCGAGTCCCTGCTGCCGGGGTTGCCTGAGGGCACCATCGCGGCGATCCTGCAAGAAACCGGTGTGACAGGCGAGACGGAGCCGATCCGTTCCCTCTACTCGTGGCACAACGGGATGGAACTTGGCCCGGCGACCGCTCTGACAGAGGCCAGCCTGTTCCCCCGGTCGGTATACACGTTCCCCTCGCTGGATGAGATGCTCATCCACCGCGAGCAGTTCTCCGGGCTGGCGCAGGTTCTGCCGGCTTTCGCGGAATGGCAGCGGCGGTTCTTTCCGGTCTTCTGGGATGGAGCCACGGGATACATGGCGTTGGACCTGGATTCCCGAAAAGGGCGCGTCATCCTTCTCGATCCTGAATGGGGGGCCGAATCCATGCGCGGGTACGCCTCGTTCGAGGAGTTCGTTGCAGATGCCATCAGGGCCAATGACGCGAATGACGAGCTGTCATGTTGAGGTTCCCACCCTAGAAACCGCACTACAGACTAGGGACGGAACGTACCTAGGGAAATGGCTGGTGGCATGGCCGGAGGAGGGGTCCCGTAACGGGTGCCACGGGCTGCCGCGGCGGCTGTCTGTCGCGGTTGGCCGTGTTGTGGGCGCCCCGACGAGCGTTCTGCACCAATGGTCTCGGGAGTCATGCTGTCGAGCCGTGAGAAGCGCCCCGCCGTACCGCAAGCGCTGCAAGCGGCGGGATATGCCCTGGATGCCCACTGGCTTGCATTCTCGTGTTTCCGCCGGCCTGCACTGCGTGGCGGAGGGGCTGAGAGCAGGCCCTCAGGATCGCCCTTGTGACGGGTTTCGCCTGATGGACGAGGGCGGGTATGGACGCTGCCGTTAACCCGAGAGCCTTCGGGCGGGTGAGAGTCCGAGAGGATCGGCCCCAAGCCTGCCTGCCCGCTCTCGGTGCGGTTAACGGCTGGGGGGAGAGAGCGGATGGCCGCGTCTGTAACTGGGGGCCCGAAGCTGCGTTGTGACGCGAGTTTCGGGCGGGGGCGTTGGCGCAAAGAAAAAGGCCAGGGGCGGGTTTGCCTCTGGCCTGATCTCAAAATCGGTCTGACTTCCTGGCAACCTGATGGTTCACGATTCAGAAGGCCGGTGGCATGGCCGGAGGACTTATTGACGGGTGCCACGGCCTGCCGCGACGGCTGTTGGTCGCGGTTGGCCGTGTTGCGGGCGCCTCGCTGGTAATCGGCGAGCGTTTGACGCCAACGGCGTCGGGAGTCACGCTGCCAAGTCATGGGAAGCGTCCCGCCGCACTGCAAGCGATGCAAGCGATGGAATATATCGCAGAAGGCCCACTGGCTGACGTTCTCGTGTTTCCACCGGCCTGCCCGGCGTGGCGGAGGGGCTGAGACGAGGCCCTCAGGGAGTGACCGTTTGACGGGTTTCGCCTGATGGGCGAGGGCGGGGTATGGACGTCTCCGTTAACCCGAGAGCCTTCGGGCGGGTGAGAGTCCGAGAGGATCGGCCCCAAGCCCGCGTGCCCGCTCTCGGTGCGGTTAACGGCTGGGGGGAGAGAGCGGACGGCCGCGTCGGTAAGTGGGGGCCCGAAGGTGCGTTGTGACGCGAGTTTCGGGCGGGGGCGTTGGCGCAAAGAAAAAGGCCAGGGGCGGGTTTGCCTCTGGCCTGATCTCCCCAAGTTGGACTCGAACCTGAAACCCACTGGTTAACTATGGGCTGCGCCTGGTCATAAACTCGTGGAGGACGCATAGGTATCTCATTACCCTGGGCAAACCTTCGCCTGGCAGGGGGGACCGAAGACTCTCTCTGCTACCGGCCTATCCTTGCCGCCGATCGCTCTCCGGCTGCATGCTCATGATTCGGCTGCTCCAGCTTAACTTCGCCCTCGATCCGGTCATAAAGTCTTGGAAGGGGCTGTAGCTGTTCGCCAGGCTCCCTTCGGTCGCCGCGGCGGCTTGCTCTGCCCCCGCAACTCCCCCTGTGGCCGCGGCTGCGCGGGCGCTGCCGTCGCCAGGCCCTCCCTCGTTCACCCGCCAGTCGGCCGGTCCGGCTGGTCCTTCCCGTGGTCCCGCGGTGGGGCTGCGCAACGTTCCGGTTCCCTGCAAGGAGATCCCCATGTCCAAGATCCTGTTCGTCAACAACGACGGCGCCGGCTTCGCTGAGACGCTCGAGCTCGCCGAGGGCGAGACCATCGGCGAGCTGTTTGGCCGGATGGTCTGCGGCTCGGCGGGCGACTACCGCATCAAGGTCAACGGCCAGATCGTCCCGCGGGACTATTCGTTGCAGGCCGGTGACAAGGTCTCGGTCACGCCGACCAAGATCGAGGGGGCGCGGTAGTCCCTCTGCGGCCCAGGCGGGGGGCGGGGCCGAGGGGCTCCGTCCCCCGCGCCTTTTACCCCATCAGGAGGTGCAGCATGCGACGCTGCCCGGACAGTATCGACTCGCGTGTCCATCGGATCTTCGACCGGCTCCGCCGCCGCTGGCCCGGTCAGGGGCGATGGAACGACTCGTTCGATCGGCTCGTCACCGGCGGCATGGAGCTGCAGGCCCCCCTGGCCGGCCTGGGGGGGCTGCTGGGTCGGCTGCAGGCGTGCCGGCGCCGCGGCCAGCGGGCGGCGGCGGGGCAGCTGCTGGGCCGGCTGGGGGCGGAGCTGGACGTCCTGGCCCTGCGGCTGTCGAGTGGCCGGGCGCTGCTGGGCCAGGTGCGCTACAGCGGCCCGCCGAGCCTCTGGCGGCTGTGGGGGGAGGTCGTCGAGTCCGTCGAGGCCTACGGCCTGCGCCTCAGCGCGGACAGCCAGACGCTGATCGCAACGACCGAGCCGATCACGCTGAGCGACGAGGAGTTCAGCGAGGAGCTCGGGCCCATGGAGATCCGCATCCCCATCGAGAGCTTCGGCGGGCCGGGCCGATCGTTCACGATCGTCGCCGTCGAGCCCAACGAGTGCGACGGCTACATCCACCCGCACGTGGCCAGCGACGGGCGGCTCTGCGAGGGCGAGGCGACCGTCCCGCTCAACCATGCCTGGCGGGCGGGCATGCTGGCCGAGGTCCTGCACATCCTCGACGCGACGCTGCGGACCTACAACCCCCACTCGGCCTACGAGCGGCTGGACCGCTGGGGAGGCGGGGCGGGCCGGCCGAGCTGCTACGACTGCGGCTACAGCATGCCCGAAGACGAGGGCTATGGGTGCGAGATCTGCCAGGAGACCTTCTGCAGCGCCTGCAGCCACTACAGCGAGGCCCTGGCGATGAGCCTGTGCGACCGTTGCGGCGTCCGCGTCCAGACGGCGGCGGGCCCGGACTACGTCGACCACGACAGCGCCCGCCAATGCGATGGCTGCGAGGACCTGTGGTTCAATGAGGACCTCCAGGAGGGCCTGTGCCCGGCCTGCTGGGCCGAGAGCTTTTTGTGCACCCACTGCGGCCAGCGCCGCTGCGCGCACGAGCAGTCGGCGACCGAGGGGCTGTGCCTGTCCTGCCAGGCAGCGCCGGTGATCGCAGAGGGTCCCGCGGTTCCCGCAGCCCCCGCCGTGCCCATCTCCGCCGAGTGATCCTCGGCGTTCCGCTGCCCCTTTACCCATCAGGAGAACCCCATGCAACCGACGACCCCTGCGCCGGCCCAGCCGGCCGGACGCCAACGTACACCCTCCGCCAGCGCCCGGCGCCACAGCCCCCGCGTGCTGCGTGCCGAGGGCCCGGCGATCCGCTTCTCGCCCTACGCCTGGGCCAAGATGCTCTACCTCCGCGACGCCGGGCCCATCGAGGTCGGCGGCCTGGGCCTCTGCCGCGACGGCGGCGACCCGCTGGCCGTCCACGACGTGGCGGTGCTCAAGCAGGTCGGCTCGCGGACGACCACGCGCCTGGACGACGACGCGGTGAACGACCACATGCTGGGGGCCCTGGAGCAGGGCCTCCAGCCCTGCCAGACGATGCGGATCTGGGTGCACACGCACCCGGGCCACTCCGCCGAGCCCAGCGGCACCGATTGGGCGACCTTCGAGCGGATCTTCGCCCGCTGCGACTGGGGCGTGATGGTCATCCTGGCCATGGACGGCTCGACGAGCGCTCACATCCGCCTGGGTAAGCCCCTGGAGGCGATCTACCGCCTGCCGGTGGAGGTCGACTGCCGGCTGCCCTTCGCCGCCAGCAACCCCGACGCCTGGCAGGGCCTCTACGCCGCCGCCGTCACGGCCGAGGAGGGGGCCTGGACCGGGCCCTGGGGCCTGGATGCCTGGGGCGCCGACGACTGGGCGGTCGAGCCCGAGGAGCTCTGCGGGCTGCTGGAGCCTGACGGCTGCGAGGGCTACGGGCCCGCCAGCGTCCACCGCCGCCAGGCGCAGTGGGCCGATACGCTGGGCCAGCTGGACGATGACTCGGCCCAGCGGCTACTGGAGCGCCTCGAAGAACGCCTCGAGGAGCTCCAGCAGGCGGTCGCCCAGGCGCAGGCCGAGGGCGATGAGGCCCTCAGCGAGGAGCTGGCCGAGGCCCGCAGCCACCTCGGTGAGCAGCTCACCGCCCTGCGGGATGAGCTGGGCGGCCGCGGCTGGATGCTCGGCGGCCGGCCCGGTCCCGCCCTCACCGACGACGAGGGGGCCCTGGAGTACGAGCTCTGATCGCCGCTCTGCGTTCGCCTCACCGTCCCACTCTTCCTACACCACCCTCCCAAGGAGATGATTCCATGGCCACCCCTGCGCCTACCGATCCGCTGGCCGGCCGCCACGTGCGGCAGTCGGCCATCCTGGAGCCCGAGGTCCTGCAGCGTGCCCGCCCGCTGGTCGTCGGCGTCGGCGCCGTCGGCTCACTGGTC
Organism: Phycisphaerae bacterium; assembly: GCA_041687295.1. Taxonomy (GTDB): domain Bacteria; phylum Planctomycetota; class Phycisphaerae; order SM23-33; family FEN-1343; genus JAWLCG01. The sequence goes on from JAWLCG010000035.1 coordinate 9,060, forward strand.
GCCCGTCAGCTCGCCCACCTGGGCTGCGGGTCGATCGGCCTGTGCGATCCTGACATCGTCAACGTCGAGAACCTCAGCTGCCAGGGCTACCGCGAGTGTGACCTGGGCCGGCCCAAGGTCGAGGCGACGGCCGAGCAGCTGGCGGCGATCGACGGCTCGCTGAGGCTGGAGCTGCACGTCGAGCGGTTCCGCCGCAGCGTCGGCCGCCGCTACGACGTGATCTTCTGCTGCGTCGACCGCATCGCCACACGAGCCTCAATCTGGCAGGCCGTGAAGGAGAGCTGCACCGGCTTCTTCGACGCCCGCGTCAAGGGCGGCGACACGATCCGCATCCTGGTCGCCCGCGACGGGCCCAGCCGGCTCTGCTACGGCCAGAGCCTCTTCGCCCAGCGCCAGGCCCAGGCAGGGCCCTGCACGGCCCGCATGACGATCTACGGCGCCTTCGTCGCCGCCGGCCTGCTGGTCCACCAGTACGCCCAGATGCTGCGCGGCCTGCCGCTGGTCGAGGCCGACCTGCTGGTCAATCTCGCCGCCGGCGAGATGGCCGCCACGGCTTTTTGAGCACACACCCCCCAACCCCCTCTGGAAGGAGCAACCCATGACGCAACCCTTCGACCTGACTGACGAGATCGTCCAGCACTGGCTGGCCAACCATCCGGTGCTGCTGCTGGTGACCGAGGAGCCCTATCGCGTGACGGCGGCCGTGGAGGCGGCCGTCGAGCGGCTCACGGCCCTGGGCACGGCGCCCGTGCGGGCCTGGAGCCACGACAAGGTCTGCGGCTTCCACCAGGGCAGCCCGGGCATCCGCCCGCCGCAGGACCGCCGCAGCCACGCCCTGACCGTCGCGCTGCCGATGATGCTCGAGCCGCTGCACGTGATGCGCCAGGCGAGTGCGGACAACGTCCCGCCGTTCGATCCTCGCGAGGATATCCTGTTCGTGCTCAAGGACGTCCACTGGGACTGGTCCGAGGGGCCCAGCCGGCCCAGCGTGATCCAGATCCTCCGCAACTGCATCCAGGCGAACATGGCCTCGCCGCACTACTGGCTCGACGAGGCCGATGAGCCCCTGCGGGGCAAGCGGATGCTCGTGCTGGTCAGCCCGCTGGAGGACCGCCCGGCGGACCTGCCGGAGATCGATCCGCTCATCGTGCCGCTGCCGGACGATGCGATGCTCGAGCGGGCCCTCGCCGACACGCTCGACCCGGCCGTCGGGCAGACCAATGCCGCCGGCCAGACCAATCGCGAGCTGTCGGCCCCCGAGCGGACGGCGATCGTGGGGATGGGCCGGGGCTTCACCTACCAGAAGTGGGAGGAGGCGCTGGCCCTGGCCCTGGTCGCCAACGGCGGCTACAACGATGTAGGAGCCTTCCTGCGGACCCTCAGCCGTGCCAAGGGCGCCATGCTCGCGGGCATCGGCGAGCTCAACGACGCCGTCCGGCGCGCCTGGCAGAGCCACAGCCGCGCCCTGCGGCGGATCCAGTTCTGAGACCGCCGGCGTTCCGGCCGCCAGGACGCACAACAACCACTTCTACAGGAGACCTTGCCCATGATTGACCGCCCCCCGCGCCCGAGCCGGTCGGGCCGGCTGCTGGACTCGCAGACCTGGGAGGCCCTGCGCCGGGCCGGCTTCTCCCAGCAGCAGCTCTACGACGACCAGCCCTTCGGGCCGGTCCTCAGCGCCTACAGCCGCGCCGACGCCATCCGCGACGGCGTCCTGATCGACCTGTCCGTCCCGCCGTGGCTGCCCCTGGCCCGCCAGGCCGGCATCGGCCTGCCCGTCGCCATCACGGCCGCCGCCTTCGCCCAGACCGTCGGTGACCGGCCGCCGGTGGACCAGGGGCGGCTGAGTGCCGTGCTGGTGGCCCTGCGCGAGGCGATCGGCCGGCTGCCCCGCGACCGGCCCACCGACCGCGTGCACTTCAGCGTGCAGGTCGTGACGGCGGATCGGCCCCCGTGGGCCGTGCCGCTGTGGTGCCTCTGCGGGCCCGGCGACAATGCGGAACCGGTCCTGACGGTGATGCTGCCCGAGGAGGATTGATCCACATCCCTCTACCCAACCAAGGAGACCCCATGAGCCACATCGCCATCGTGAAGGTCGAGATCCGCAGCCTCCAGGCCCTCCAGGCCGCCTGCGAGCGGCTGGGCCTGGAGCTGCGACTCGGCCAGACGAGCCACCGCTGGTTCGGCCAGCGAACCGATAGCACCCGCCAGGAGCCGCTGGGCCGCTGCGCGCACGCCATCGGCATCCCGGATGACGAGCAGGCCTACGAGATCGGCGTCGTCCCCAGCCCCGCCGGCGACGGCTACGCCCTGGCCTACGACTTCTGGGGCCCCCAGGGCCGCAAGCTCGAGGCCCTGGCAGGGCCCGACTGCGCGGTCCTCACCCAGGAGTACGGCGCCGCGGTGGCCGAGCTGCAGGCCCAGGAGCTGCTCGCCCAGGGCTGGCAGCTGGCCCGCACCCGCCAGCCCAACGGCGACATCGTCCTGGAGCTGAGCGCCTGAAGGAGAATGACCATGCCCACGATCACCATCACCATCCCCCGCGACCGGAGCCAGGGGACCCGCATCGCCGTCGACGGCGTCGCCGGCCCCGGCTGCCAGGCCCTCACCGCCCGCCTGCAGGAGCAGCTGGGCCGCACGCTGCAGGATGAGCCGACACAGGAGTTCGCCCAACAGCCCCAGCGGCTCGACCAGACCCTCGACAACCAGGGAGACTGACCCATGACCCACTGCACCCTCCGTATCCGGCCCGGCGGCGAAGTGCACTTCGTCCGCGACGGACCCCTGCAGGCCCTGACCCGGCAGGGCCCCGTGCAGCTTCGCCGGGCCAGCCACATCCAGCCGGTCTGCCCGCCGCTGCGATGGCTCTTCCGCAGCCTCCGCCGCCTGGCCGGCGACGACGGCCGGCTGGCCGCCTGGACCCGGCGCTGGCCCTGCCGCTGGCGGGTCGACCTGCGGCCAAGCGACGGGCCGGTCCTGAAAGCCTTCGCCGACCGCCCGGCGGCCCTGGCGGCCGAGCACGCCTGGCTGGCGGTCCACATCCTCGGCCGGGGAGGCCGGCCATGACGCTGCTGGTCCAGGTCCTGCTGCGGCCTTGGACGCACAGCCGCCAGGAGATCCCCGCCCATCGCCGCCGCCCGCCGGGCCGGCCGGGGACGCCCCGGCACGTCCAGGTGCGGCCCCACCGGCGGTACGTTCGCCGCCGATGACCCAACACCCCCAGTACAGCCAAGGAGGACCCATGCGCTATCCAACCGCGACGGCCCTGATCGCGGCCGTCCTCGCCCTCGCCGCGGCGGGCTGCGAGGACGAGCCGTCCGCCCCGCCAAGCCCCGCCCCAGCCTCGGCCCACGAGCAGCAGGCCCAGCGCCTCGAGGAGGCCCAGCAGGCCCGGCGGGAGGCCCAGCGGCAGGTCGCCGACGAGCAGCAGCGCCGCCTGGAGGCCGAGCTCCAGGCCCGCACCGCCCAGAGCAGCCGCTGGACCTGGGCGATCGGCTGCTCACTGCTGGCCCTGGTCGCCGGCGTGGCCATCGCCTCGCGAGTGCGGAAGGACTACGCCGCCCAGCAGGCCACCCCGCCGCCTCGCGACCGGCCGCCGGGAGGCCGGCCGTGACGGACCCCCGGCCCGAGCGTTCGCTGACGCCGCGCGCGGTGGATCCGGGGATCGAGTCGGCCCGCCGCCGGGCGAGGGGCCTGCTGGGCGAGGTGGTGCGCTACGAGCCGCGGCCGCTGGAGCCGCCGCGGGTGGATGAGGACTTCGATCGGATGACCCGGGCCGGCCGCACGCTCGAGGCGCTACGGTACGGCCTCTCGCTGCTGGAGCACGCCGCCGCCTCCAGCGGCTGGCTGCGGGCCTGGCTTGTGCTGTGGCTCCGCCTGGCCTGGCTGACCGCCGTGCCCGCCGCCGCGGCCGGCCTGATCGTCCTGCTGCTCACCCCCATGGCCGCCGGCCTGGCCGAACTGGCCGCCTCCGCCGAACAGGCCGCCGCCAGCACCTTCCACGCCCTGGCCTGGCTCGCCGGCTGCGGGGCCCTGGGGGCCGTGGTCATCCACGTCATTCGGTCCCTCATGGACAGAGGCTGACCCGGCCTCTGTTCCACGGGCCACGGCCCGTCACCACCGGGCGATGGGGCAGGGGCGGGAGGCTGACCGCCCACAGGGAAGGGCAGTGGGTGTGAGTTCCTTGACCCCTCGCACAGCGTTGGCGGCGGGTCCTGCGTCTGTAGGCTCCGAGCAGCCGTTGGCGGCTGTTGGCTCGCCCCTCCATCGAGTCGATCTGGCTGGAGGGTCGCCCACAGCCCTTCCTGCCCCACCTGAGCCAGCCGCTCCCCGGCCGGGTGGCGGTCGGGGCGATGACGGCGTGGAGACATCATGACAGAGGAGAACCCAATGAGCAACACGGACAAGCAGAGCAGCAAACCCCAGACCGGGCCCGAGCCCCCGGACCAGCAGCGGGAGCAGTTGGCCGAGGCGATCGGCGGTCTGCTGGCCTCCTACTGGAGGCGGCAGATGCCGGACGGGCCCTGCGGCCCTATCGGCGACGACGAAAACTCTGAGGCCACTAAGGACGAGGCGGCGACCCGAAGGACCCGGCCGCCCCGGCGCGGCCGGAGCAGGCATAGAGCCGCAGGAGCGGCTGTAGGACCCCGCCAACCATAGCGGGTGCATGGGCCAAGGGCGAGTAGGCTCACCGGGCGGCGCCGAGCGCCCGAGAGGTCGCCGGTGCCGCCCGCGAAGGCGGCCGACCGTGGGCGATTTGACCCGGTCCGCGAACCGCGGTACTCTGGGGATAGCTACTGGTCGTGGCACACTGATTTCGGTCTTGGATGCCCAAGGACGGGCAGGAGGTCTGCAGGATGCAGACGCCAAGTTCTGGTACTGCTGGCGGCGATGGTGCCAACGCGGTTCCTGCGGAGTTTTCCGTCAGGAGCCGCGAAGGCGGCCTCGACCGCACTCACTTCACGGTTGAAGAGTTTGCCGCCCGATCGGGGCTGTCAGGCAGCACGATCAGGCGGCGGATTCGTGACGGATCACTCCCACATGTTCAGCTGGGGGGCAAAGGGACGCGGATCTTGATCGCCTCCGACGCGCTGAATCCGCAATCAGGCGGCCGTCCGGCGCGCGCCGGCGGTGAGGACTCCGACAAGCTGATGCGGCCCGAGCCTGCTCCAACGAGGCGACCTGGCCCGCCCCCGCGCTGGACGCAGCGCCTCTAATCAAGCAAGGAGGGCGAATGCCCAAGCCACGCAAGAAGGAACTCGTACCCTGCCACTACTTCCTGTGGCGGGTTGGCCTGGAGGGCGGGAGCTACAGGGCCGATGGCCGGTCGAACCCCATCAACGCCGGCCGACACTCGCTGGGGACGTCGGACAAGGCCGAGGCCCTGGCCGCCCTTCGGCAGCTCGACGCCGTGCAGGCCGTGAAGCTGGGGTTGGCCGACCGGTCGGCCCTGGATGCGGTCGTCTCGCCCCAGGCCTCGCTGAGCCTCGAAGAGGGCCGCCGACTGTACGAGCAAAAGGTCGGGGCTGCCGAGATCGCCGGGGGCGCCAGTGAGGCGACCCAGCAGCGGTACAAGGCGGTCCTGGACAAGTTCCTGGCCTTCGCCCAAGCCCAGGGCCTGGCTGGCTGGGAGCAGGTGAAGACCGCGACGGTGCGGGCCTATGCCACGCACCTGGCGCGGAAGGGGTACGCCGAGCGGACGCTGTACATGGAGTTGACCCTGCTGAAGCAGCTCAACAAGTGGCTGATCGAGGAGGGCCACCTGGCTGAGACCTGCCGGATCCGGCTCAAAACGACCAAGCCCACCTACTCCTCAACCCACTGCTACAGCGGCCGGGAGGTCGACGAGATCATCCGGGCCTGCAGGGACGAGCCCGACCTGGACTGGCTGGGCAACGTGTGCACGGCCTTGGCCTGCACGGGACTGCGGATCAGCGAGCTAGCCGGCCTGCGGTGGAGCGATATCGACCTCGCCGACGACAGGATCAGCATCACGAACATCCGCGGCTCGTCCGACGGTCGGCGGACCAAGAACCGCCGCGACCGGTTCTTCCCCATCGCTCGTGAGTTGCGGCCGGTCCTGGAGGCGATGCCGAGGAGCCGCGACGGCCGGGTCTTCCACGGCCCGCGAGGCGGCCGACTCAAGCCCGACACGGTCCGCAACGTCCTGCGGCGGGAGGTACTGCCGAAGGTGCGGCAGAAGCTTCAGGCCGAGGGCCTGGAGACGCAGGTCCACAAGGGCCGGCTGCACTCCTTCCGGCACTACTTCTGTTCGACGTGCGCCAACTGCGGCGTGCCCGAGCAGATGGTCATGAACTGGCTGGGTCATCAGGACTCGAGGATGGTCCGGTACTACTACCACTTGGCCGACGATCGGGCCCGGCAGGAGATGGCCCGTCTGCAGTTCGTGGGGGCAACCGTGGCCCCCTCGGAGGGCGCCCAGGGGGCTGCCGCAGGACAGGCAGCCGCCCCTGGAACGTCGTGAGCGGTCAGGCTTGAACACGATAGACGGCGACGCAGTGTGCATCGCCGAGACGACCGGCCTGAGCCTCAGCCATCGCGGTCGAGGCCGGGCCATTACCCGCAGACCCGAGCGGTCCGTCAGCGCGAGCGTGACGGCCAGACGAGCGGATGACCAAGGACAGGAACAACCCGGCGAGCAGCGACGGCAGGCGGGGGATCCCCGACCTCTGCTCGGCCCTTGTTGGCCCGGCTGATTGGCAGAGTTTTGGCAGGGTTAGGGGTGCCAATCAGAACGCCCCTCACAAGTGTCTGCTACAGCAGGCCTTGCGAGGGACGTTCCGGGTCGTACGGAGAGGGTGGGATTCGAACCCACGGTGCGGTAAACCGCACACCGGTTTTCGAGACCGGCCCTTTCAGCCGCTCAGGCACCTCTCCAGCGGACGGGGTATCTTACCAGAATCGGCGGGCCAGGCAAGGCTGAACCTTGCGGGAGTTGCGGGCTTTTGGCGGGCGGCTCAGCAGCTCAGGCGGTCCAGCACGACGCGGCGCATCACGTCGCGGGGGGCCTGGCGGTGCGTCCAGAGCTCGAACTGGCGGACGGCCTGGTTGACGAACATCTCCACGCCGCTGACGGTTCGCGCGCCGGCGGCGCGGGCGCGGGTCAGCAGGACGGTCTCGATGGGGTTGTAGACCATGTCGAAGACCGTTTGGCCCAACCTAAGGTCGAAGGTCTCAGGCAGCGGGCAGGCGGCGGTGTGGGGGTGCATGCCCACGGAGGTGGTGTTGATGACGATCTCGGCGTCGGCCTCGGCCAGGGCGTTCAGCGCGTGGGCAGTGACGGGGCCGGCGGGGGTGCTGAACTCGGCGGCGAGCTGCTCAGCCCGCTCGGGCGTGCGGTTGTAGATGGCGGTGCGGGCGCGGTAATGGCTCAGGGCGGCGACGAGTGCGCGGGCGGCCCCGCCGGCGCCGAGCACGGCCACGCGCTGGCCGGCGAGGTCCTCGCGGGTGGTGTCCATGGCCTCGACGAGGGCGTCGATGGCGGCGGCGTAGTCGGTGTTGAAGCCCTCCAGGGGCCGATCGGGCTCGCCCGTCAGGCGGATGGTGTTGACGGCGCCGATGGCCCGGCTGAGCGCGTCGACGTGGTCGGGCCCGACGCGGGCCAGGGCGTTCTCCTTGTGGGGGATGGTCACGCTCAGGCCGGCCAGGTGGCTGGCGGGGCGGGCCAGGACGGCGTCGAGGAAGCGGTTGAACGGCTCGGCGCCCGGCTCGATCCGCAGGGGCACGTAGACGGCGTCGAGGCCGACGGCGGCGAAGGCGGCGTTGTGGATGGCTGGGCTCATCGAGTGGCCCACCGGGCAGCCGATGACGCCGTAGACCCGCGTGTCGGGCCCGATGTCGGCCCAGCGGTAGAGGCGGCGGAGCTGGTCGATCGTCGGCTGGCCCGGGGCGCTCTCGGCGCCGGCGGCGAGGCTGGCGAAGGTGGCGAACGCGCCGAACTTGCCCGCGAGGATGCGGCTGGGCAGGCCCGCCTCGCCCATGGCCAGGACGATGGCGGGCTTCTGGCTGGCGCGGAGGGCGTCGAAGGCGTGCCAGGCGTCCTCGGGGCCGGCGGCGGCGAAGGCGATCTTGTTGACCGTGCCCGGCCCGGCCTCCATGCGGGCGAGGATGGCGGCGAGGTCGGGGCGGCGCTGGAAGTCATGGGCCGAGACGATCAGCTCGCGGGGGGCTCCCGTGCGGGGGCTGGGCGTGCGGGCGACGGCCAGCAGGGGCCCGGCGTGGTCCAGGGCGGCCAGTTCGATGTCGAGCCAGTCGCCGCCGAAGCGGGCGGCGCGGGCCAGCAGGGCGATGCGGTCGGCCTCGGCGCCGGCGAACTGCCCGCCCTCGGCCTGGCAGCGGCAGGTCAGCAGGACCGGGCAGGGCGCGTCGGCCAGCAGGGCCCGCAGCGTGTCGTCGCTTGGGTGCGGGTCGGCCAGGAAGTCCAGGCGGACCTCGACGGCATCGGCGGAGGCGGCGACGGCCTGGGCCATGGCCAGCCGCATGGCGGCGGGGTCAGGCTGGGTCAGCGGGACGATCAGTCGTGTACGGGCCGGGGGCATGGGCCCAATGGTAGCAGGCGGCGGCGGCGGCGTCTACATTCCGCCCGACCACGGGCATGCCCGGGGCCATGGCGTCTCGGAGAGGCAAAAGAGCGTCCTGGTGCCGTGGCTAAGGCGTTTGTAGCCACGTCTTTCTGCTCGTCCCTGGCCTGGGTCCCAGAGGCAGACACGGTTGACACAGATTGCACAAATAAAAGCAGATGACACAGATAGGAGTTTAGGCTTCCCCTTCTCCATCTGTGCCATCGCAGTTCATCTGTACCACTAACCTGCAGAATCACGATCTTCTGTAACGATTTTTCATGCACCGCCGGCCGAGAAACAGCCCGGGGCCCTGCCCCGGACCCCGGGATTTTGCGCATTGGGCCCCACCGGCAGAGCCCCCGCGCTGTTTCCTCTGGACCATCGGCCGCGGTACGGATTCATCGCGTAGGATACGCAGGTTCGCGAGCGCAGCGAGCGGTTCTGCGTACCGTCGATGGAGGGCACCGGCTGAACGCTTGCCCGTCGGAGGTGCGGGCAGGTTGTGCCGCGCCAGGCACGGCCCGGCCCCGATGCCCACGGATGGCAATCTGTGGGTTTGGGTTGGGGGCGCGAGGGCGCGGGCGCTCTCGGAGCGAGGGGCTGTCGGTGGCGGGTGTGGCGTCCTACCGGGCCATGGGGCAGGAGCGGCTCTGGGCGCAGCCGCCGCAGCCGGCGGCGGGGGCGGCGGGCTGGCCGCTGCCGACGCCGAAGACGCTCAGCTTGCGGGTGACCTTCTTATGGCCACACTCGGGGCAGGCGGGGGTCTCGGGGGTCATGGTGCGGGCGAGGATCTCGAAGTCCTTGCCGCAGCTTTCGCAGGTGTACTCGTAGAACGGCATGGGCCGGCTCCGTTGCGTAAGGGGTCAGCGTCCGGGCTCCGACGGCGTCGCCGGGGCCTTCAGTATAGCGACATGTGCTACGACGGGGAAGGCGTGGTCGGTTCGGTCGGCGCGTCGGGCTCGGGGGGAGGCTCCTTCTCCTCGTCGCGCAGGGCGAGTTCGCGGGGGTTGTCCTGCTCGCGGGAGAGGACGGCCTCGCCGTCGATTGGCTCGTGGGCGGATTGGCTGAGCATCACCGCCAGGGGGCGCAGCGACGGGATATGCGCGCAGACGGTGATGATCGTCACCGTCATCGGCACGGCCAGCAGGGCCCCGGCGATGCCCCAGATCCAGCCCCACAGCAGCAGCGAGCACATCAGGACGATCGGCGAGACCCGCAGCGATTTGCCCTCGAGGCGCGGCTCGAGGAAGTTGCCCAGGAACATCTGGACCACCGTCAGGCCGCCCAGCACGATGAGCCCCCGGCCCAGGCCGTACTGGATGATGGCCGTCAGCGAGGGGGGGATGACCGCCACGATCGAGCCGATGTTGGGGATGTAGTTGAACAGGAACAGCAGCAGCCCCCAGACGTAGGCGAACTGCACGTCCATCGCCCAGAGCCACGTCCCGCCGATGACGCCGGTGAGCATGCTGATGAACGTGCGCAGCAGCAGGTAGCGGCGGAGCTTGACCGCGACGGTGGCGACCATGTCGAGCACCTCGTCGCTGAGCTGGCCGCGGAAGGCCCGGCGGCTCTTTTCGCGCCAGTCGCGGACCTCCAGCAGCACCAGCAGCACCAGGAAGAAGATCAGCGCCCCCATCGCCAGGCCCCACCAGATGCTGGTGATGCCGTAGCTCAGCAGGCCGATGAGCGTCTGGCGGACCTGCTCGCTCTCGACCATGTGGCGCTCGACCTCCACGTCGCGCTGCCAGGCCCAGCGGACGAACTGGTCCCAGCGGGCGTCCACCAGGCGGGCGTAGTCGGGCGCCTGCTCGGCCACGCGATCGATGGCGATCCACACCAGCCCCGTGCCGGCCGCCAGCACGCCCAGCACGACCAGCACCACGACCACCACACTGAGCCACCGCAATGGCCGCGGAAGCTGCGCCCGCAAGGCGTGCTGCACCGGGTAGACCAGTACCGACAGAAAGAAGGAAAACGCCAGCGGCATCGTCACGAGGTAGGTCGCCTTGAGCGTCCAGGCCACCAGCACCGCCGCGATCACGCCCAGCAGCCAAGTGGAGGCCCGGGCGCTCCGCTGGGCGATACCTCTCGGATTGACCATCGCTTGCACCCCGCTCTCGTCCGCCGTCGTCCCGTTGCATTATAGGCCCCGGCCCCGACGGGCCGGCCCGGGGGGGCCGGCAGTGGCGGTAGGGCCTTTTTTCGCCGATACCAAGATGGTAGCCTCTGCAGTTGAGGGGTGTTGCGTTTTTGGGGCCACCTGAGGGCCCCGCCGGGGCCCCGCCAGGCGGAATTCGCTTGAGTAGGTCCCCCGTTTTCCCTAGCATGTGCAGGTTACCACCTGAGGTGAATACCCTACCTGCGGAAGGAGTCTCCTGATGCGTTTGACAGCCGCAGTGTTCCTGCTGGCCGGGCTGGCGGCGGGCCTGGTGCCGGCGACGGCCCGGGCGGCCGAGGCCCCGGGCCGCCATATTACCGACTCGCGCCTGCGGGCCGCCCACGAGTGGGTCCGCACGTCGGATCGCTACATGCACCAGTCGCAGCTGCGCCGGGGCATGAAGGGCCACGGCCTGACGGTGCTGACCGGCACGGAGATCGTCCGTTTCGAGGTCGAGGTCGTCAGCGTGCTGGAGAACTTCGCCCCGCAGCGTGACATGATCCTCATTCGCGTCAGCGGGCCCGACTGCGACGACTGCCCGCAGTTGGAGCACACGGGCATCATCTCGGGCATGAGCGGCTCGCCGATCTACATTACCGACCCGGCCGACGGCAAGGACAAGATGATCGGCGCCCTGGCGTACGGCTGGCGGTTCCAGAAGGATCCGCTGGCAGGCGTCCAGCCCATCGGCGACCTGGCCCATGAGCTGGAAACCCTGGTTGAAGGACTTGCCGAGCATCGCCTCGGTGTCACCGAGGAACTCTCGGACCTGCTGTTCCGTTGTCACGACCGCCTTGCAAGCATGGTCGACGCCCTCGCCACCGGTGACTCACCGCGTCCGGCCCCGGACCTGGAAGCGGACATCCCGTATTACATGGATAACGCCAGCGGTGAACGTCCGGTCACACGGATTCCCGGAGCCAGTGAAGCCACGCCTCCGGACGGGGAGTCCACCGAACAGCCCGGCGACAGTTCCGAGCAATCGGCGCAGAAGGACGAGCCTGTCGGGCCGACTGACAGTGCCGGGACTGCCGACCTTGAAGCCGGCGACGACGAGCTGCCGGAACTGGATATCAGCGATCTTGGCAACGAACTTGAGCAGCTCCACGAGGACCTCGATGAGGTTACCGGTGATTCCGACCTGGATGCCCCCCCTCCGGCAGCAGAACAGGGCCACCCGGAGGAAACCGGAGAAACCTACGATCTCTCCCACCTGGATCAGGAGCTGGTGGCGATCTTCCTCGAAGAAGCCTACGACCTGATCAATTCCACCGGCAGCGCCCTGCACAGCT
>JAWLCG010000036.1:0-20922 GCA_041687295.1 Phycisphaerae bacterium
CCGGGGGGGGGGGGGCGCCCCCCCCCCTACTGGCCTCGCCTCCGCCAGACGGCCCGCACGGCCCAGACGCCGCCGGCCAGGGCGCCGAGGTAGCCGCCCGCGTGGACGCCCCAGACGCTCTCGAACCGCCGGGGGTCCTCCAGCAACTCGCCCCACTCGGGCGGAAAGAAGCCCGCCAGGCCGCCCCACCCGCCGATCAACCCCACGACCACGCCCCCCGCCAGCGTCCAGGCCAGCACCCCCGGCAAAAGCCGATAGAGCCGACCCGTCGCCAGCATGGGCCGGCGGGACTGCAGGACGTTGTTGGCCGTCAGCACCGCCGCCCCCAGCACCAGCCCAGCCGCCCAGGTGGCCTTGAGGCCCATCTCGACCGCCGTCAGCCGCAGGACCGGGTCGTCGGGGCCCTCGGGCAGCCAGCTCAGGCGCATCTCGTGGGCGTGGTGGAAGATGTACTCCGGCGAGATCGTCACCGTCACCTGGTCGTTGGCCAGGCCGTAGAGCATGGCCGTCGCCGTGGCCGCCAGCAGGAAGAGGTACTCCCGCCACCGCCGGGCGGCCGGACCATGCCGCCGCCAGTCCCACAGCGCCAGGCCCCCGAACAGCCCCGCCAGCAGCACCCCCCGCGCCACCAGGGCCCCGTTCGACTGCGCCCACCAGGAAAAGAAGTTGTCCATGCCCGCCACTGTACCCGCCCGAGTCGCCACGGGAAAGCCCCGTAGGCTGGGGCGCAGCGTCAGCGGAGCCCCACCTTCCGCTACGCCACCCTCCGCCACCGAAGGTGGGGCTTCGCTCCGGTGCGCCCCAGCCTACGTCCCGCTTCGCGCGAGCCAGGAAGCCTGACGTTGCGGTTGCCGCGGGCGTGCCGATAGGGATAATGGAGGGTCCAGACAGAAAGGATGCCGAATGAGCCGACTGATGGTGAGCGTATCGGGTGTGCGGGGCGAGATCGGGCAGACGCTGACGCCGGAGGTGGCCCTGCGGTTCGGGGCGGCCTTCGGGACGATGCTGGGGGCGGGCAAGACCGTCGTGATCGGGCGCGACAGCCGACCCAGCGGCCCGATGATCCGCTCGGCCGTCGTCGCCGGCCTGCTGAGTACCGGCGTGCACGCGGTGGACCTCGGCGTCGTCACGACGCCGGGGGTCGCCCTGATGGTCCGTCGGCTCAAGGCCGCCGGCGGGGTGATCATCACCGCCAGCCACAACCCCATTCCGTGGAACGGCATGAAGTTCCTCCGCCCCGACGGCCAGGCCCTCGAGCCGGCCGCCGCCGAGCAGCTCAAGCAGATCTGGCACAGCGGCCAGTACGCATGGGCGGGCCCGACCGAAACGGGCCAGGAGTCGGTCGACGAGTCCACGCACGCCGCCCACATCGAGGCCGTGCTGGAGTTAGTCGACGTCGAGGCCATCCGGGCCGGGGCGTTCCCCGTCGTGCTCGACAGCGTCAACGGCGCTGGCTGCGAGGGCACACGGCTGCTGCTCGACCGGCTGGGCTGTCAGCTGACGCACCTCAACGGCGAGCCGACCGGCCTGTTCGCCCACACGCCCGAGCCGATCGCCGAGAACCTCACCGGCCTGTGCGAGGCCGTCCGCCAGCATGGCGCCGCCGTCGGCTTCGCCCAGGACCCCGACGCCGACCGCCTCGCCCTGGTCGACGAGACGGGGCGATTCATCGGCGAGGAGTACACCCTGGCCCTGTGCGCGGCCTACGCGATGGCCCGTCGGTCCGGGCCGGCCGCCGCAAACCTCTCGACCAGCCGCATGATCGACGACATCGCCGCCCGCCACGGCGCGAAGGTCTTCCGCACCCCCGTCGGCGAGGCCAACGTCGCCGGGCGGATGCTGGCCGAGGGCTGCGTCATCGGCGGCGAGGGCAACGGCGGGGTCATCGACCTCCGCGTCGCCCCGGTCCGCGACAGCTTCCTGGGCATCGTGCTGATGCTGGCCTACCTGGCCGAGAGCGGCAAGACGCTCAGTCAGCTCGTCGCCGAGCTGCCCCGCTACGCGATGGTCAAGACGAAGTTCCCCTGCCCCGCCGGGGCCGCCCCCGCCGTCGTCGCCGCCGCCCGCGACCACTTCGCCGACCGGCCAGGGGCCCGCTTCGACGACTCCGACGGCCTGCGCATCGACCTGGCCGAGGGCTGGGTCCACGTCCGCGCGAGCAACACCGAGCCGATCATGCGGATCATCGCCGAGGCCGAGTCGACCGACACGGCCAATGCGCTGGTCGACGAGGTGAGGCGGATCGCCGATGCGGCCATTGGGGCGGAGGGGTGACGGGTCAATCGGTTGATTGGTTAATTGGTTGATTGGTTAATGCGTTAATGCGTTAATGCGCAGAGAATTGTAGCGTGCCATCGCGTGGGTGGGGTTTCTCCAAGCCCATGGATGGAGGTTCGTACTCGAACCGCAATCCGTGGGGGTCTTGGACGGGCGTCGGGGAGGCGGGACGACGTCTCTGTGGTCCCTAGAAGCTCAGAACGCTGCCCGCGCCGAACTGGCGTACGGCCCCGCCGTAGTGCCTCGCGAGGTACTTCAGGGCGCCCTCGCCGGTGCAGTGGTTGGCGTGGATGGCGGGTTGGCCGGTCTGCTCGAGCAGCGGGACCAGCTCGCCGAGGCGGTCGGGGGCGGCGCTGCGGAGATGCAGGCCGCCGACGATGGCGGCGATCGGCTCGCCGTGGGCCAGGAACTTCGCCAGTCGCAGCGTGTTGGGCAGGCCGCGATGGCAACAGCCGCTGAAGACCACCCAGCCGGCCTGGGCGCGGGCCATCACGAAGATCTCGTCGCAGAAAGCGTCCTCGACGAGCTCCTCGTCGCGGTGGACAAAGAAGTGCTCGGCATCCCAGGTCGGCCCGCCGATGGGGCCCGAGAGGATCAGGTCGTCGTCGAGCCGCATGGGCCCGCCGACCTCGACGATCCGCAGCCCCAGGTGGCGCAGCTGACGGGCCGAGGGGCCCGCGATCGACCGCAGGGGCCTTCCCGGCCGGGCGGCGTAGCGCCGCGTGAAGGCCGAGGGGCTGCAGTACAGGTCGAGCTTGGGCGTCCGCAGGGCCAGCGCCGGCAGGCCCCCGGCGTGGTCGTAGTGGCCGTGGCTGAGGACGGCCATGGGCACAGCAGCCAGGTCGATGCCGAGCTGCTCGGCGTTGCCCAGCAGCGTGTTACCGGTCGCCCCGGCGTCCAGCAGCAGCGTCTGGCCGTTGGCCCGGCGGATGAGCAGGCTCAGGCCGTGCTCCGCCCGCAGCCGCTCGTCGCGGGCATCGTTGTCCACCAGCACGGTTACTTCCAGCGGCATCGGCAGCTCCCGGACCGCCCCGGGCAGGGCCCCTGCCCCAGCGGTCCCGCAGGCGGTCTTCGTGGCCAGGCCCGATGAGGGGCCCTGGAAAGGTATCGGCCAGAATGGGGACGACGTCCAGGCCGCGCCCGCCACGCCCACCCGCACGGACACCGACCCTGGCCATCCATTCAGGTATAGCAATCTGCGGGGGCCAAATAAAGGGGTTGCCTGGCAGCCCGTTGAAGAACGGGCTGCTAGAGCGGCTTGTGCCAGACGTTCATGCTCTCGAACCGCCCGGCGATGTGCGTGTTGTTGATCAGCGTGCCGGCCAGGCGGTAGCTCAGCCGCGCGAAGGTGATGTTCATGCCGAACTCCACCGACCGCGCGATCGTGTAGGCCGTGCGGATCTCCGGCTCGGTCTGCTGCATCAGCTCCTCCATCCGCGCCAGCAGAAAGACGCTCAGCCCATGGCCCCGGAAGTCCGGCGGGACGGCGAAGTCGGTCATCTCGACGTTGCCGGCCCCGCGGTCCATCTCCGACGACGCCAGGCCCGCCAGCCTCTCGCCCTGCCAGGCGCCGACGTAGCGGACGTGCGTCCGCATGGTCTCGACGAGGTAGTCCGGCTCGGTGATCGGGAAGGGGTAGCTGTCGAAGACCTCGCCGTAGACCTTCGCCATGGCCGGGGCGTCCGCCTCGGTGCACTCGCGCCAGGTGAAGCCGTCGTCCAGCCCCCCGCCCGAACCGTCGTTGCGGCGCTGGCGGGCGGCGGCGATGACCTTCTCGATCCGCTCGGGGTCCTCCGGCGTCCGCCGCCAGTCCTTGCGGAAGAGGCTCAAGAAGTGGCCGTCCTCCTGGCCGTTGTAGAAGCCCGGCACGCAGGCCTCCTCCTCGAAGTCGGCCGCGAAGAACGGCTCGACCGCCGAGGCCGGCACCTTGCAGAAGATCTTGGAGTAGTCCTCCCGCTCGGCCAGCTCGAGCAACTGGTCGACGAGCCCCGGCAGGTCGCGCCCGTCGAGCTTCATCAAGTAGATGCGGTCATTGGCCTTGCCGTGCTGGATCTTCGAATGGCCCAGCGTGGCGAACGTGTCGTTGTGTTGGGTGGGGTCAGGCATGGTGGTCTGTGGGTAATCGGTTGATTGGTTGATTGGCCAATGGGTCCCCTCGGGGAGGGGCGAGGGCGGCGACGGGTTCGATCGTCACTGCGTCACTGCGTCACTGCGTCAACGCGTCAACGCGTCAACGCGTCAATGCGTCACTGCGTCAATGCGTCGCGGTGTCCCTGTTCGTTCCCTGCTGGACCGTCCAGCTGCGTCAGGCCGGTGGCCGCCTGCGCCTGCGGGCGACAGGGGGGCTGACCCAAGCCCACGGATTGCCATCCGTGGGCATTCGGCACCGGCCGTCGATCCGGAGGCCCAGCGCTCCCGCACGTCCGAAAGCACAACGCTCCAGCGTCGCTCCCCGGCTCGCCTGGCGTGGGGTCCCTCTTCAGGCCGGTTCACCGGCCTTGGCCCCGCGTAGCGGGGTGTAGCCCAGGGCTTGTAGCCCAGGGGATGATGGCTGTCCCTGTGTATCTTTTCCCAGCCCGCTTCAGCGGGCTTACCGGACGCCCTGCGGGTAAGCCCGCTGAAGCGGGCTGAGCAGAGCAATCCAATGGCCCCGGCGAACCCGGCCTAGAGGCCAGGCCGACACCCGCTGCGCGGGCGAAGCCCCGTGAACGGGGCTGCGGAAGCCATCTCCGGGGCAGCCAAGGCCTCGCCGGGGCTGTGGAAGGCCTCGCCATGGGCCTCGTCACCAGGCCTGCCATTGCCGACTGGACGGTGCGGTAGAGCCCGCGCGGCCCCTGGGCGACCAGCCTATTTTACGCCTCGACGACCTGTCCGGCGCGGACGTGGGCGATGATCGCGTCGATTCGGCCCGCGTCGAGGATCTGGCCGCCGGAGAGGTACACGCCCGTCTCGGCGACCTGCGCGGCGAAGGGCAGGTCGTGCGTGACGATGATGAAGTTGGTCTCCTCGCGGAGTTGGCCGAGCCACTCGGCGAAGGCGTCGGTCGTATTGGCGTCCAGGGCGCTGGTCGGCTCGTCCAGCAGCATGTACTGGGGACGCAGCATCAGCCCCCGGGCGATGGCGACGCGCTGGGCCTGCCCGCCGGAGATCTGCGAGGGGTAGCTCTCGGCGACCTCGGCGATGCCCAGCCGCTCGAGCATGGCCATGGCGTCGAGGCGGGCGTCGGGGGCCGACTGGCCCAGCACGTGGCTCGGCGCGAGCACCATGTTCTCCAGCACGTTCATGTGCGGGAAGAGGTAGAGCTTCTGGAACACCAGGCCGACGCTCTTGCGGAACTCGGCCTCGGAGATGGCGTAGATGTCCTGCCCGTCCAGCGTGATCGAGCCGGTCTGGGGGGGCAGGTACTGCCCCAGGGCCATCAGCAGCGTCGTCTTGCCCGAGCCGCTCTCGCCCAGCACCGCGCTGGTCGTGCCGCGCGGAAACTCCACGCTCACCTCGTTCAGCGCCTGCGTGCCGGTGCCGTAGGTATGCGAAAGGTTCTGTACGCTAATCATTGACGTATCCCTTCTGGCGGATCCGCCGCTCGACGTACCCGGCCAGTTTCATCAGCGGGAAGGTGACGCAGAAGAACATCACCGCCACGATGAACCAGTACTTGATGGGGTCGAAGGTCACACTGATGATCGAGCGGGCCTGGTTGACGACCTCCGGCACGGCGATGACCGAGATCAGGGCCGTGTCCTTCGTCAGGGCGACCACCGAGTTCATCAGCGGCGGCAGGGCGATGCGGAACGCCTGCGGCCAGATGATCAGCCGAAAGACCTTCAGCCGCGACAGGCCCAGGGCCCGCCCGGCGAGCATCTGGCCCTGGTCGACGCTCATCAGGCCCGAACGGACGACCTCGGACATGTACGCCATTGAGTTGACCGACAGCGTCAGCACCGCCGCCGTCATCGGCGAGAGCTGCAGCCCGACGCGCGGGCCGCCGTAGTAGACGAAGAACAGCTGCACCAGCACCGGCGTGCCGCGGATGAAGTCGACCACGCCCCGGGCCGCCCACGTCGCCAGGCCGCTGGAGCGGTTGAGCAGCGCCCCGATTGGCACGGCCAGCAGGAAGCCCACCGCCAGCGACGCCCCCGCCACACCCAGTGTGATGGCGAAACCCGTGGCGAGCTTGCGGATGACCACCTCGGCGGACATGCCCGTGTCGGGGGCGGCGTTCTGGGCCTGCAGGCCGAACCACTTGTCGTGGATGCCCGCCAGCTCGCCCGAGGCCTCCATCTCGTCCAGGGCTGCGTTGATCCCCGCCAGCAGTTCCGTGTCGCCCTTGCGGACGGGAATGGCGATCTTCTCCTTGTAGAGCATCTCGCCAGCCGGCAGGAAGGGCTGGTTGGCCTGCTTGACCTGATGGCTGCCCACCAGCCGGTCGGTGACGAAGCCCGCCAGGCGGCCGGCCTTGACGTCCTCGAAGATGTTCACCGAGCTCTGGTAGGTCACCACCGTCACGTCGGGGCAGTGGTTCTCCAGAAAGTGCTGGTAGGTCTCGCCGACGACCACGCCGATGCGCTTGCCGGCGGCATCGTCGATGGAGGCGATGTCCCCGGCCATGTCGCGGTGCACGAACAGCTGGGCGCCCGACAGGTAGTAGGGCCGGGTGAAGTTCACCTGCTCGCGCCGCGCGGGCGTGTCGGCCATCGAGCCGATGATCGTGTCGTACTGGCCCGCCAGCAGGCCCGGCAGGATGCCGTCCCACTCGACCGCCTTGATCTCCACGGGCCGACCCAGCCGCCGGGCGATGGCCGTCGAGACGTCCACGTCGAAGCCCGCCAGCTCGCCGGCGTTGTCGTAGAAGCTGAACGGCGGGTACTTGCCCGTCAGGGCGACCGTCAGCGGCTCGCCGCTGGCCGACTCCTGCGCCCACGCCGGCGCCGCCAGCAGCAGCCCCGCCAACGCCAGCAGGACGATCATCAGCCGTGGCGCCCGATTACGGGGTGCCATGGCTGCGCTTTGTGCAGCCATGCGGCTTCCGTGGCCACAGACGTGGCTACGAACACCGTAGCCACGGCACCCGGATGCCTGGCGCCCGGATGCTTGGGGGGAACACGCGGAGGCTGTTCCGCCTTCGTTGCCGGGCCTCGCTATCGCTCGACCCGGCCTACGGGCCTGGCCACGGCACCGGTCTGGTGCGTCATGCATTCGTCGGTTCCTCGCACGCCCCCTCAGTATCGGTCGGGTCCTCTTCTTCGTCGCCGCGTCGCTGGTATCGCTCGTTGTCGGCCGGCACGAGGGTGTAGGCCTCGTCGTGGTCGCACAGCAGCTTGGAGATGCCCACGGCCGCCTCTTCGGGGCCGTCCTCGGTCTTGAGGTGCAGGTGGCACTGCTCGCACTTGCGGTCGCAGAAGTGGGCCTCGTAGCTGTCGGGCTCCTTGTAGGTCGTGATGACGCCCTCGTAGTTGCGCAGGACGACCTTGTTGGTGCTCCAGCTGATCAGGTAGTTGGGCATGATCGGGATCTTGCCCCCGCCGCCCGGCGCGTCGATGACGTAGGTCGGCACGGCAAAGCCGCTGGTGTGCCCGATGAGGCTCTCGATGATCTCGATGCCCTTGCCCACCGGCGTGCGGAAGTGCGTGAGCCCCTCCGACAGGTCGCACTGGTAGAGGTAGTAGGGCCTAACGCGGTTGGCCACCAGCTTGTGCACCAGCGAGCGGATGATCCGCGGGCAGTCGTTCACGCCGGCCAGCAGCACCGTCTGGTTGCCCAGCGGGATGCCCGCGTCGGCGAGCTTGCGCAGGGCCAGCCGCGACGAGCTGGTGAACTCGCGCGGGTGGTTGAAGTGCGTGTTGATCCAGAGCGGGTGGTGCTTGCGGAGCATCGCCACCAGCTCGTCGGTGATGCGGTAGGGCAGCACCACCGGCGTCCGCGTGCCGATGCGGATGACCTCGACGTGCTCGATCGACCGCAGTTCGGTGAGGATCCAGTCGAGGTACTCGTCGCTGAGCATGAACGGGTCGCCGCCCGAGAGCAGCACGTCGCGGACCTGCGGCGTGTTGCGGATGTACTCGATGCCCTGGCGCAGCTGATCGCGTCCGGGGATCGTGTCGGTGTCGCCCACCTTGCGCTTGCGGGTGCAGTGGCGGCAGTACATTGAGCAGACGTTGGAGATCGTGAACAGCACCCTGTCGGGGTAGCGGTGCGTGATCAGCGGCGCGGGCGAGTCGTGTTCCTCGTGCAGCGGGTCGGCCATGTCGTGGTCGGCCACCACCAGTTCCGAGGGCGAGGGGAAGCTCTGGTGGTAGATCGGGTCGTTCTTGTAGTCGCGGCCATCGATCAGCGAGAAGTAGTACGGCGTGATCGACAGGGGGAACTTCTCGAGCGTCTGCTCGAGCATCTCCCGTTCCTCGGGCTCGAAGCGGATGCCCAGGAGCTTCTCGAAGGTGCCGATGTCGCGCACGGCGTGGCGCAGCTGCCAGCGCCAGTCGCGCCAGTGGCTCTCGGCGACGTGGGGGGCGATGCGTTTGGCGATCGTCTCCTGTTTCTGGGCAAAAGTAGTCAAGAGTGTATCTCCTCGGTTGCGTTTGTTCTGAGTCGTCCGCATCCGCGCGGCCTTCGCGCCCGGCCCACCCCGCCGGTAGTCATGGACATAGATTGCGGTGACGGTTTTACGGATGCCCGAGAGTCGCGGGCAGAGAATATGTGCAGTTGCCGTTCATGGTGTAAGACCATTATTGAAGAACTGTTGCACAATTGCAAGGCTTTTCCCTGAGAGGCAGATGCCTACGAGTTTTCCTGGCCCGACGGGCCCCGAAAGTTACCCTCCCACAAGGAATTGCCCAGATTTCCCACACTCCCCCCCAGACCCGCCCGCCTCGACGCTTTTGCCGATTGTTCAGAGACATCTGGTGCAAGTGGCGCAAACCATTATCGACCCCTAATACAATGTCCTACCGTTTTCCATCCGCCGCCTCGCCCCGGACCCCTGCAGGCAGGGCCCATGGGCGCACTGCCCCCCGGGCCGCCCCCTTTCTCCAAGCCCACGGATGGAGCCTCGCGCAGCGAGGCGCAGTCCGTGGGGCTCTCGTCCGGGCCGCTCGACCCCGCCCCACGCGTCCTCCCCTCTCGCCCCCCACGTCCCTCCCCGCAGGTCCCTTTTTGGACTCGACCATCGACGGCCGGCCGCCGGGCCGGTAAAATCCCGCTCATGGCCAAAAGGAGCTACATCAACGCCCTGACGAGCGGGGCGGCCTTTAACGAGGTCTACCTCGTCCGCGACAAGGACTTGCGAACCGCCAGCAACGGTTCGCTCTACATCTGCTGCACGCTGGTCGACCGCACGGGCACGCTGCCGGCGCGGATCTGGCAGGCGAGCGAGTCGCTCTACAACGGTATCCCGACCGACGGCTTCGTCCAGGTCAAGGGCCGGGCCGAGAGCTACCGCGGCAGCCTGCAGGCGATCATCGAGGCCCTTCGGCCCATGCCCGCCGACCAGGTCGACCTCGCCGAGTTCCTGCCCACCACGCCCTACGACATCGACGCGATGTGGGCAGAGCTGCTCGAGCGGCTCGACGCCATCGCCGACCGCCCCCTGCGGGCGCTGGTGCAGGCGTTCCTGGACGATGAGGCCCTGATGGCGCAGTTCCGCCGCTGCCCGGCCGCCATGCAGATGCACCAGGCGTACCTCGGCGGGCTGCTGGAGCACACGCTGCACGTGATGCGCCTGGCCGGCGTCATCCTGCCGCTCTACCCGCAGCTCAACGGCGACCTGCTGCTGGCCGGGGCGTTCGTGCACGACCTGGGCAAGATCGCCGAGCTCAAGAGCGACCTGGGCTTCAGCTACACCGATCGCGGCCAACTGGTCGGGCACATCACCCTGGCGGCCATCTGGCTGGCCCAGAAGGCCGACGCCCTCGCCGCCGAGACCGGCGAGAGCTTCCCCGCCAAGACCCTCGACCTGCTCCAGCACATGGTCCTCAGCCACCACGGCGTCTACGAGTACGGCTCGCCCAAGCTGCCGGCCATCCCCGAGGCGATGGCCCTGCACTACCTGGACAACCTCGACGCCAAGGTCCACATGTTCCTCCACCAGATCGCCGCCGACGCCGACCCCAACGCCAGCTTCACCAGCTTCCAGCGCCAGCTCGACGTCCGCATCTACAAGCACTCAGCCACGCTCGGCGACGGGGCCTCCACCGAGCTGTTCGCCCTCGGCGAGGACGTGCAGTAGCAGGCCGACTCGAGCGCCAGCGCCGTAGGCCGGGTCGAGCGCAGCGAGGCCCGGCAGGGCGGCGGCGAGGGTTCCCCCCTTCCTCTGTATATAGCCCCGGGCTTGCCCGGGGTCTTCCGGACTCCCTCCCGGGCACCGGGGGCCGAGGGCGCGTCGATCCTCCATCGCACGCCCCGCACGAGATGCCCACGGAATGCATTCCGTGGGCGTGGGTAGGAGCGACGTCCCCCCCGCGCGCCCCGCTTGCATTGGGGCCCCCCGCCCGGTATAAGCAGACGATTCATTACCAGGAGCGAATCGCCATGCGCTATAGCCAGATGTTGATCCCCACCGTCAAGGAAGTGCCCGCCGAGGCTGAGATCGTCAGCCATCAGCTCATGATCCGCGCCGGCTTCATCCGCAAGCTCGCCAGCGGCACCTACACCTACCTGCCGCTGGGCTGGCGGATGCTGCAGAAGGCCCAGCGGATCGTCCGCGAGGAGATGGACGCCGGCGGCGCCCAGGAGCTGATGCTGCCCATGGTCCAGCCGATGGAGCTGTGGGAGCAGACCGGCAGGCGGCACGTGATGGGCGAGACGCTCGGCTGGTTCAAGGACCGCCACGGGCGCGAGAACGTCCTGAGCCCCACCGCCGAGGAGATCATCACCAGCCTCGTCGCCGCCGAGGTCAACAGCTACAAGCAGCTGCCGCTGAACCTCTACCAGATCAACATCAAGTACCGCGACGAGTTCCGCCCGCGGTTCGGCGTCCTTCGCAGCCGAGAGTTCATCATGAAGGACGCCTACAGCTTCCACGCCGACCGCGAGAGCCTCGATGAGACCTACCAGAAGATGTACGACGCCTACTGCCGCATCTTCACCCGCTGCGGGCTGCCGTTCGTCGTGGTCGAGGCCGAGAGCGGCCCGATCGGCGGCTCGGCCAGCCATGAGTTCATGGTGCCCTGCTCGGCCGGCGAGGACGTGCTGTTCTACACCGAGGACGGCTCGTACGCAGCCAACATCGAGAAGGCGGAGGTCGATCCCGTCTCGCACCTGGAGCTCGACGGCGTCGCGGCCGTCGGCTCGGCCGAGGCGGTCCACACGCCCAACGTCGGCTCGATCGAGGCGGTCTGCGCGTTCCTCAAGACCACGCCCGCGCAGATGATCAAGACGCTGGTGTACCAGGCCGGCGAGCGGGGGGTGGTGGCGGTGGTCCGCGGCGACCACGAGATCAACGACGTCAAGCTGATGCGATCGGCCGGCGCCGACGAGATCGAGCTGGCCGGCGAGGGCACGGTCCAGCGGCTGACCGGGGCGGCCGTCGGTTTCGCCGGGCCGGTGGGCCTGCTCGAGAAGCTCGGGCCTGACGACCGGATGCTGGTGGACCACGCGGTGGCGGCCATGGCGGCCGGCGTCAGCGGGGCCAACCGCACCGACTACCACCTGGCCAACGTGGTGCCCGGGCGCGACTTCCCGCTGGCCGGCGAGAAGGTCGCCGTCGCCGACATCCGCAACGCCGTCGAGGGCGACACGCACGCCGGCCAGCCCCTGCTGAGCCGTCGCGGCATCGAGATCGGCCACGTGTTCAAGCTGGGCACCAAGTACAGCGAGACGCTCGGGGCGACCTTCCTGGACGAGGGCGGCAAGGCCCAGCCCTGCATCATGGGCTGCTACGGCATCGGCATCAACCGCATCCTGGCCTCGGCGATCGAGGTCTTCGCCGACGCCAATGGCTGCGTGCTGCCGGTGAGCATCGCCCCGTTCGAGGTGCTGGTGGTGGCGCTGAACTACGACAGCCCCGCCGTCCACGAGACGGCCGACCGGGTCTACGCCGAGCTCAAGCGCCGCGGCGTCGACGTGCTGCTGGACGACCGCGCCGCCCGGCCGGGGGTGAAGTTCAAGGACGCCGACCTGATCGGCATCCCCCTGCGGCTGGTCGTCGGCGAGAAGGGCCTGGCCGAGGGCAAGGTCGAACTCAAGCGCCGCACCGACGACAAGCCCACCCTCATCGACGCCGACCAGGCCGTCGAGACCACGCTGCAGGCCCTGGCCGAGCTGTGGGCGCCCCTGCGGGTGGACGACGCCGACGACGCCGGCAGCTGCTGCGGCGGCGGCAGCAACTGCAAGTGCTCGTAGGCTTCGGTATATAGCCCCGGGCTTGCCTGGGGTCTTTCGGCCCTCATATAGCCCCCGGCATGCCGGGGGTCTTCGAGGACGTCCAGCGTTCCGGGTGCCGTGGCTGCGGAGTTTGCCGCCACGTCTTCGGGGCGTTGGTACCGCAGCCACGTTGGGCCTCCACCGCTCGGCCCGGACGAGACCCCCACGGATTGCATCCGTGGGCTTGGAGAGATGCGACCTCGAAAATGGGGTCTGTCCCTAGTTTAGAGAGCCATGGCCAAGCCTCGCAACAAGGTGATGGACTCCCTGGCGTACCTGGCGGTGCGGCTGGGGGCGATGGGCGTGCACATGCTGGGCCCGAACGGGGCGTACGGCCTGGCGAAGCTGGCGGGGCGGGCGTTCTTCGCGCTCGACCGCAAGCACCGCCGCATCGCCGAGGGGCAGATCCGCCTGAGCTACCCCGATTGGGATGACGGCCGCGTCCGCCGCTGCGCCCGCGGAAGCTTCGAGGCCCTGGCCCTGCTGGGCGTCGAGATGCTGCTGACGCCGCGGCTGATCCACCTGAACCGCTGGCGGCGGCACATTCGGCTGCACAACTTCCAGGAGATGCTCGACCTGCTGCTGGCCGGGCGGACGGGCGTGATCGTGCTGATGGGCCACTTCGGCAACTGGGAGGTCGGCGGCTACACGCTGGCGACGCTGGGGTTCCCCTCGGTCAGCGTGGCCCGGCCGTTGGACAACCCCTACCTCAACGAGTTCCTGCTGGGCGTGCGGCAGCGGACGGGCCAGCGGATCGTCGACAAGGGCGGGGCCACGGCCGAGGCCGGCCCCACGCTCGAGGCCAAGGGCATCCTGGGCCTCATCGCCGACCAGGACGCGGGCAAGCGCGGCGTCTTCGTGGACTTTTTCGGCCGGCCCGCCAGCACGTTCCGCTCGATCGCCCTGCTGGCGCGGACCTACGAGGTGCCCGTCGCCGTCACCTACGCCAAGCGCACCGGCCGACCGTTCCAGTTCGAGCTGGGCGTCCAGCGGATCATCCACCCCCACGAATGGGCCGACAAGGACGACGAGGTCCGCTGGCTGACGCAGACCTACACCGCCGAGTTGGAGGCCGTCGTCCGCACCGCCCCCGAGCAGTACCTCTGGGCCCACCGCCGCTGGAAGCACCGCCCCGGCGGCGGCAAGGCCGAGGGCGGCATCGGGTAGACCGTCGGCCGACCGAACCTGCGGGCGCCCATGGCCCGTACGAAGGTGGGGCTCCGCTGACGCTGCGCCCCAGCCTACGAAGACGCCCCGCGCCGTAGGCTGGGGCGCAGCCCCACCTTCCTGGGCAGCCGACCACGCCGGCCCCACACGTTCGACAGGCAGACGGTCCCGAGCGGTTCGGCACCGCCCTGTTGCCTTGGCCGGGACCGGGGGGTAGGATGGTTCGCTTTGCGTCCGGACGGTCTTTGGCCGGCGGGGCCGACGGGCCCGGTCGGCGGGCAAGGAGTGGGACGTTGATACGACTGACCGACATTCTGGATGAGGCACGGGTCTGCGTGCCGCTGCAGGCCACCGACAAGCGTGGGGCCATCGAAGAGCTGGTCGAGCTGTTGCGGGGCCACTCGGCCGTCAGCGACCCGCAGGCCGTGCTGCAGGCCGTCCTGGAGCGCGAGGCCACGCGGACCACGGGCATCGGCAACGGCCTGGCCCTGCCCCACGGCAAGACCGCCAGCGTCCGCGAGTTGGTGGTCGCCCTGGGCAAGCCGGCGGCGCCCATCGACTTCGACAGCATCGACGGCAAGCCGGTCGACCTGATCGTCCTGCTGGCCAGCCCCGCCGACCAGGCCGGCCCGCACATCCAGGCCCTCGCCCGCATCAGCCGCCTGATGACCCTCGAGAGCTTCCGCATGGCCCTGGACCGCGCTAAGACGGGGCCGGAGGTCTACCAGATCATCACCCGCCAGGAAGAGGCCATGGCCCGCGGCAGCGGCTGAGACGCCGGCCGCACTCCTGCGAACGGCTCAGCCCCGCGAACGCCTGGAAGAGGCGGGCCCTGCCCCGTCGGTATCGGAGTCGGTCGGCAACCGGAGGCTCTGACCGTACTTCCAGGCCTGCCTCTCAACCGCCACCGCCGAGACCTCCAGGGCCTCGCCCAGTACGTGCAGCACATCAGAGATCGTGCGGATCGTCATGTTCGTCCTGCCATCCAACAGGCGGGTCACGTAGGCACGCGACTTGTCCAGCCGGCGGGCCAGCTCCGCCTTCGTCACGCCCGCCTCGTGCATCCGCTCGGCGATGAGCTCGGTGATCTCAAGGATCGTCCGCTCCTGCTGGAACAGACGCTCGTCCTGAGGGGTGGACAGTGCCTTCCCAATGTACGCCTTGGCCATGTGCGTCTCCCGCAGGTCGCCGCACAGGAGTTCGAACAGAGCCAGCAGGCTCATCCGTTCCCGGTCCGGCAACCCGTCCAGGTAATCCCGTGCATGGAGCTCGCCGTTGCGCGTTCTGGCGAACACCACTTGGCGGGCTGGGCCTCTACAGACAAGGGTATCGGCTCATTCACGCACAATGTTAACCTATACATTAACTGCAGTCAACGCTCTTGTCCGGCCGGGAGCCGCGATCGGGTGCCATGGCCGCTTGCGGCCATGCGAAGGGGACCAGGGCTACGGAAACGGTTGGCCTACCATAAGCGGCGGGGGCGAATCCAGGGCCTCGCTGGGCCTGATCGCCAGCGACTGGCCTCTCGCCTTCCCAGAGCAGTTGCCGCCTCCGCATGCCCGCAAGCGGGCATGGCACTCAGACTACGAGAATCCGTCAAAGTCCATATCAGTCGAAACTTGTGGCGCCCCCCGCCGCAAAAGCAAACGGGCGAGGCCAACGCGTGTCGGCCTCGCCCGCGGGCGTTTCGGCAGAATGTCGTCGCGGTCTACCGCCGGCGGCGGAGCAGGCCCAGGCCGCCCACGGCCAGCACGGCCAGGCTGGCCGGCTCGGGCACGACGCTGAAGTTATCGAAGGTCATGCTCGTGCCGTCCACGGTGTTGCCGGTGTTCAGCACGCCGAGGCGGTACTTGTTGACGTTCAGCAAGCCCTGGAAGCTGGCGTTGGTGGCCGAGAACTCCTTGCTGGTGCTCTTGGTCACGATCGAGCCGCCGCTGTCGCCGGTGACGTCCAGGATGCTGTTGACGGTCCAGGTATCGCCGACGCGGCTGACGTCGACAGTCAGCACGAGATGGTAGACGAGGTCGTTGACCGGATAGAAAGTGTCGGTCGTCGCATGCACACCGCCCCACCACATGATGGCACTGGCGGTGTTGAAGCGGATCTGCAGGGGGTCGCCGGCATTGGCCTTCCAGTTGGCCACGCCGACGCTGCTGAGCAGGCCGTCGCCCTGGGAGCTCTTGTTGCCCGAGGTGGTGCCGACCTCGAAGAGGCTCGGGCCGCTGTACCAGCCGCTAAAGGCCATGTCCGACAGGTCCACGTCGAAGCTCACCTGGATCTGCCCCGTACCGTCGCCCTGCACGCCGCTGATCGCCTGCTGGACGTAGTTTCTGTCGGCCGTCGGACCCGCCGGGGCCGTCATCGCCCCCGTACCGGCCGGGCTGCCGACAGCGGTGGCCCAGTTCCAGGGAGCGGGCCCATCGAAGTCGCTGGAGAACAGCAGATCCGCCCGGGCCGAGGCCCCCACCATCAGCACCGACACCAGCACCGTCGCGGCAAGTATTCGAAGACTCATTCCATCCTCCTCCTGGACGATCGCAGACGTGACCGAGGGCCTTACGGGGGCCACCGGGGCAGAGAGGGAATCGACACACCCCTCCTGCCAAGTCCAAGGATACCACCGATCGCTGATCCGTCAAGCTCCTCAATCGCCCTACGCCGAGCCGATTTCGCGGCCTACCGCCCCGTCTCGCGTTCAACCAGGGCCTCGTAGGCCTCGATAAGGCGTTGGGTGACAGGGCCGGGCGTCTCAGCGCCGACGGCGTGGCGCTCCACGCGGACGACCGGGGCGACGCCCAAACCGCTGGAAGTCAGGAAGATCTCGTCGGCCCCCAGCATGTCCTGGACGAGCAGCTCGCCCTGGTCGTCGACGGGGATGCCCAGCTCCCGGCCCAGCTCCAGGACGGCCTCGCGGGTGACGCCGGCGACCACCGGCGTGTCGCGGGGCGGCGTGCGGAGGATGCCCTCGTGGACCAGAAAGACGTTGGAGAAGCACGCCTCGGCCAGGCGGTTGTGCGGCGTGTACCACAGGGCCTCGGCGAAACCCTTGCGGTGGGCCTCCTGCCGGGCCAGCACGCGGGGCAGGTAGCAGAGGGTCTGGTAGCCGTAGGTCGGGTCGCCGATGGCCTGCTTGAAGCTGCTGACGACCACGCCCAGGCCGCGGGTATAGACCTCCTGCGGCACGGGCACCGCCGCCGTGGCCGTGATGAGCGTGGTCGGCTCGTCGCCGCCCAGCGGGCCTGGCGTGACGGTGATGCGGATGCGGGCGGAGGCGTCCGGGCCGTCCAGACCGTTGGCCACGAGCAGTGCGTCGAGGGCCCCGGTGAGCCCCTCGGCCGCCGCCTCGTCGCTCACGTGCAGCCCCAGAAGCCCAACCGTGTCCGCCAGGCGGTCCAGGTGCCGGTCCAGCCGAAAGGGCCGGCCATGCCGCGCCGTCAGCGTCACCCACGCACCGGCCCCGTGCAGGAAGCCCACGTCGTCGATCCGCAGGGCCGCCTCGCCCGCCGGCACCAGCCGGCCATTGAGGTGCACCTGCAACTGCCGCCCCACCGGGGTCTGCGTCGCGTCGTTCTGGTCGATCATAGGCGCATTATGAGGTATGAGGGGCCATAGGGGAAGCGGATTGGCGGCAACGCCCCGGACCGCACTGCGTGGGCTGGACCCTCTGCCGACTGCGTCTGCCGGTCCCGAGGCGCCTCTGCGTCGACCCACAGGCGCAGTCGGCCAAATGGTCGGAAGGCCTGGCTACGGACTGCCCTTGCCCCTGCCTCTGGTTTCGTTGACGTCGCTGCGCCCGATGCCCTTGGCGACATCGACGGGGTCGCCATACTCGCGGTCGGGAATGTGCTGCAGGACCGACATCACCTCCGGGGGGGCGTGGTGGTCCTGGGCGTTGCGGAGCAGGTCCTGCTTGCTGATCGGAAACTCAATGTCCTTGAGATAGGGCCCCCACGTCGAACTCGGGCCCGGACTGTTCTTGGCTGCCATGAACCATGGTACGTCCTTTCGGTCTGGGCCCCGTTGGGGGCGGTTGCGTCAGTTTTTTCAGGTCGGGGCGATCCGCTCGGCCGCCACGCGGAGGTCGGCCAGGAAGGCCTGCCAGGCCTCGTCGTGATCGTAGGGCTCGAACAGGCGCAGCAGCGAGGAGGGGTGCACAGTGGCCATTGTCGGCGGCAGGTTCGGCCGATCGAGCACCGCGCCCCGCTGCCGGGTGACGCGGAAGCCCCGCCCCAGCAGCGCCTGGCCGGCGGTGGCGCCGAGGCAGACGATCAGGGCCGGGGCGACGGCCTGGATCTCCGCGTCCAGCCAGGGCCGGCACGCACGGATCTCGGTAAGCGTGGGCTTGCGGTGGATCCGCCGTCGGCCGACGGTCTGCCATTTGAAGTGCTTGACGGCGTTGGTGACGTAGGCCCGCTGGCGGTCGATGCCCACCTCCGCCAGGGCCTTGTCCAGCAGTCGACCGGCGGGGCCGACGAAGGGCTCGCGGGCCTGGTCCTCGCGGTCGCCGGGCACCTCGCCGACCAGCATCAGCGGGCAACTCGACGGGCCCTGGCCGAAGACGGCCTGCGTGGCCTGCTTGTACAGGTCGCAGCCCCGGCAGTGCTGCACGGCCTGGCGGAGCGAGGGCAGATCGTGGTCGGCCGGCAGGAAATCCGCAGCCGAGCCGCTGGCTCCAAGGTCTGGGCCCATCGGTTCCCCCCTGGCCAGGCCCGCCCTGCCCAGGCCCGGCGGGCGCGAGGGAGATGCCGCTCGCACCCGCCGGGCCGCTCTGCAGGGCGCAGGGCGTGCGCCACCCGTCGTGGCCCGTCCTGCGCCGGCCTGGAATACGGCTAGACCTCCCAGCCGCCGGTTTCGCCCGGTTCGCGGTGGCGCGAGGCGTTGCGGTTGATGGCCGCCTCGGCCAGACGCGTCAGGCTCTCGTCGGCGGCGCTTTCCTCGTCGAGGGTCTGTTGGAGCGCCTGGGCGATGTCGCCCCGCCCCAGCCGTTCGGCGAAGTTGCGCACGGTGCCGTAGCCGGCGATCTCGTAGTGCTCGACGCGCTGGGCGCAGGCCAGTAGGGCTGCGTCCTTCACGTCGCGGTCCCCGTCGACGGCCATGATCTCCTCGCCCTCGGCAATGATGCCCTTGACGCCCTCGCACGTCTCCGCCTCGGGCTCGCGCCCGATGTCGCGGAAGACGCGGTCGAGGCGATCCCTCTGGCGGCGGGTCGTCTCGAGGTGCTGGTGGAAGGCCTGCTTGAGCTCGGGCGAGCTGGCGGCGTCCTCCATCTTGGGCAGGGCGTCGATTAACTGGTTCTCGCAGCTGTAGAGGTCCTCCAACTCGTGGACGAACAGGTCGTCCATGCTGTCGAGCGACTTGCCCATCGTTTTGAGTTTGGCGATCCAAGAAGCCATGTGTTTCCCCTTCGTCCGGTTGTCCGATGTCTTTCGGTACGTCGACCGCAGGGCAAACGGCGCCCCACACAGTCCGATAACATTGTTTATTCTTCGCCCCCCCCTCTCAGGCCGTCAAGGCCAGGTGCGAGGATCAGCAAACCCAGTAAGACCTTTTCAGGTTATCCACTTACGCGCAGAGCCCGATCGCTCGGCCGGGCGGCGGGTCGAGGCGATTCGCACCGTCACAGAGCGGTGCCAGATCGGGGATAGGGGAAACATTTTTCCCCAAAACCTTTGAAAGCGGACGGGCAGGCAGGGCATAATAGGGTGAAGAGTCAAGCCCTATGGCGGCGCTCGTGGGGAGCGTCCGGGTCGGGGTTCACCCGCAGTTTTGGGGGCCGACTGGATTCTCTCCGCTTTTGGCCGCCACCGGTACGGAATGCCGGGGGTCGGCACCGTGTTGGCCGAGGGTCGGATGGGCGGCTCTGCGGGTCTTTTCGGCAGAAACCAGGTCTTGTGTGTAGAAAAGGAGAGAATCCATGACCGGACCGTGCCACAACGTGTGGAGACTACTGACCGCGATTCTGTGCATCGGCACCTGCGTGACCCTCGCCGTCGCGCAGGATGTCGAGGTGACGTACGAGGAAGAAGGCATCGTGACCGGTGCCGAGGGATTCGCCGTTGAGAACGTTTGGCTGCCGCCGAACGGCGAGATGCCCAAGACCAAGGCACCAGCGGTCGAGTTGACTCGGGGCGACAAGCCGCTGCCGATGTCGTTCACCATCGATTACACGCTGGCGACCGACTACATCTTCCGCGGTGCGAACCTCAGCGAGTATGACGGCGAGGGCACCGAGGACCTGAACCACCAGCTCGGCATCGGCGCCGAGTACGACACCCAGGAGTTCGGTGTCATCGGTGCGGTGGTGTGGATGAACTGGTACGCCGGCCTCGACCAGCGGTACGCCTACATCGGCAGCTCCAACGAAGTCCAGGAAGTGGACTATACAGTCTACTGGCGCCTGCCGTACACCCCGCTGGGCTTCACCACCGAGCTGGGCTACAGCTTCCTGTCGTTCCCGAACCTCGCCGGCGACAAGTGCACCCATGAGGCGTACGTCCGCCTGGCGTGGGATGACTCGGCCATGTGGCGGGCGATGGGCTGCGATGTCCAGAGCTCGTTCCTGAACCCCTACTTGTTCTACGCGATGGATTTCGACTACGCGTCGGGGGGCCAGTGGCTCGAGCTTGGCGTCAAGCCCGTCTGGGCCGTGGCTGACATCCCCTACGCCCAGGACGTGCCTGTCCTGCGGGCGATGTACCTGCAGCCCAAGGTCGCCCTCGGCGCCGACCACCGCTACTGGGGTCGGGCGGGCGCCAATGAGTTCGCCGCCGGCGCGGTCGATCCGACCGACCAGTCGACCCGGCTGGCCAATATCGTTTACGAGGTCGAGCTTGGCTACGACCTCGGCGCCGATCTGGGCCTGCCCGAGAGCTACGGCACCGTCCTGATCGCCAGCTTCATCGGCTTCAACCAGACCTTCCGGGATTTCCTGGACGATACGCTCTACGGCGGCGTGCGCGTGGCCTGGGCCTGGTAACCCAGCCGCGGACCCGCTAGCTCGACATCCGAGAAGACCGCCACCCGTGGCCGCCCCGCGAGACCCTCTCGCGGGGCGGCTCTTTTTTGGGTTCTTCAGCGGTCTGCGGGGGCGCAGCCGGCGTTCGCCCCCCCACCGCAGCCGAC
>JAWLCG010000037.1:0-20528 GCA_041687295.1 Phycisphaerae bacterium
GGGCCGCCCTTCGCCGCCGGGCCTCGCGGGGCTCGACCCGGCCTACGGGGGCTGGTCCCGGCCTACGGGCTGGCCGGTGTTCGTCGGTACGCGGACCCTCGCCTGCGCTGACGCTACGGCGAGAATCCACGTACCCTACCGCAGGCTGTAGCCCATCAGCAGGGCGTAGAAGACGACGCCGGCGAGGGTGGCCAGGAAGACCGGGGTGATGACCAGCCAGGCCAGCGTCAGCAGGCCGGCCATCAGCAGGTCGCCGCCGAGCGGGCGGTGGGTGAGGCTCACGATCGTGCCGAGCGTCTTGGCGTACCAGTAGATCAGCACCACGCCCAGCATAGCAATGCTGGCCAGGCCGACGATCATGCTGGGCGTCTCGATCCACGGCACCGAGTCGGTGAGGGCCTCGTCCAGGCCGATCATCAGCAGCAGGACCGCCACCAGCCCCGGTGCCAGCGCCAGCGGAGCAATGGCGTAGGGAATCAGCTCCAGGGCACGGTCCTGGCGCGGTCGGCTGAGGCCTCTGGGCACACAGAACCACGTCGCCAGGCCGCTGTCGAAGGCCAGGGCCCCCCACACTGCCCCCAGGCCGGCCGCCCAGAGCAGCCAGTCCCAGCCGGTCAGGTCGGCGCTGCCGTCCCGCAGGTCCATCCAGAGGTTGAAGCCCGCCACCGCCGCCAGCGCCACCGCCAGCGTCGCCAGGACGGTCCAGCGGAAGCGCTGGCCGTGTTGGCCGTCGAGGGGACGGGCGGCCTCGGCCCGGATCCGCCGGCCGTGACGCAGCACCCAGTACACCGTCTGCCAGTAGGCCCGCCACCGGCCCAGCGTCGCGCGGTGGACCCAGGGGATGCCGCTGACGCGCAGGGCCTCCAGGTCGACCTCGCGCCCGCACTCGGGGCAGCGCGGCCCAGCCAGGGTGCGGAGGTTGTAGTCGCAGTGCGGGCAGAAGAGGTCCTGGGCCTCCTCGGCGGCCAGCGTGGACGGGTCGGCGTTGGTCATGGTGGGCCCCTTTACGTACGAACTCGCCGCCGGCGATTGTACCGTCCCGGCGAATCGGTACAATGGCCAACCCCGGCCGAGTTGGGCCGGGCCGTGACGAATCGCGTTCCCGCAGGAGCTCTGCCATGTCCCAGTCCGTCTTCGCCGCCGCCACGCTGACGCCCACCGACGTGCTCGCCGCCGACAGCCAGGAGTTCGTCATCACCCTGACGATCGGCTCGGGCTACACGGCCGGGCCCAGCCGCATCGTGCTGGACCTGCCCGGCACCGTCGGTTACTCGAGGCCCTCGCTGAGCCACACCGAGGACCACGGCTACATGGAGGCCTACGTCAGCAACCCCGACGTGACCTACGCCAAGCGCAACTGGGACATGGAGATCACCGACTTCGCCAGCCGAACGAAAAGCTCGTGGCGCGGCATGGCCCAGCGGATGTTCGTGCTGGACCTCTCGGCCGGGCTGAAAGAGGGCGACACCGTCGCGATCCACTGGGGCGACGCGGGCGGCGGCTTCGGGCCCGGCACGAAGGTCTCGTGCGTGGTGCCCCGGCCCGACTACACCAACACGATCCACGTCCGCTACTTCGACAGCCCCGACAAGGGCATGCCCGACCTCGGCCGCGACCTGCCCGGCCAACCCCGCCCCGTGCCCGACGCGGAGGCACAGCTGCAGTTCCGCATCCGCCCGCGCCCGGTTAAGACCTTGCGCGTGATCCGCCAGACCCGCCGGGCGCTGCTGGTGGCCCAGGACGTCTTCGCCAACGCCGTGCCCGACGCCGATCCCGTCGCCCTGGTCGACGCGCCGGCTCGGCCCGCCGCGACGGGCATGGGCGCGTTCGCCTACGCCGACCCGGCCGTGCGCGTGGCGTCGCGGGGTCTGCCGCTGCTCGACGCGCCGACCATGATCGACGTGCACGACGGCTACAACCTCTACTGGGGCGACCTGCACTCGCACTCGGCCATCAGCAACGACTGCATCGAGCGGGAGAAGCTCACCATGCAGCCGGGGGACCTGATGGCCTTCGCCCGCGACCGGGCCGGGCTGGACTTCTACGCCGTCACCGACCACCACCAGCCCTGGGACGTCGAACGCAACAAGATCGGGCGGGACCGCTGGGAGCGGACGATCGAGGCGGTGCGGCAGTTCGATCGGCCGGGAGAGTTCCTGGTCTTCCCCGGCATCGAGTACCGCTGCAAGCGGGGCGACACGGAGGTGCTGTTCAACTGGCTGCCGACCTACGACGAGATCGATCGGCCGGAGTGGACCGACATCCGCCAGCTTTGGCAGGGCCTGCGCGGGCGGGACTACCTCGCCATCGCCCATTTCCACAACGGCGGCGGCCTGGAGCGCGACGAGTGGTGGCAGAATATCGCCGAGGGCGTCGAGCCGGTGCTGGAGATCTTCAGCTGCCACGGCAGCTACGAGCGGCCCGACGCACTGGAGCAGGGCCTGGCGATGAATAAGAGCTTCCGCCCGGACCGCTGCGGGGTGTACTTCCTCGACCGCGGCCTGCGGTACGGCCTGGTGTGCAACAGCGACGACCACAAGGGCCATGTCGGCGTCAACGGCGTGACGGCGGTCTTCGCGAAGGAGCTGACCAAGGAGGCGATCCTCGAGGCCTACCGCGCCCGGCGGGTCTACGGCACGACCAACGCCCGCATCCGCCTGGTCTTCACCGCCAACGGCCAGTTGATGGGCTCGCTCCTGCCGGACGCCAGCGATAAGAGCTTCGCCGTCGACGTGACGGGCGAGAACCGCCTCAAGAAGGTCGAGCTGTTCCGCAACGGCCAGCTGCACCACCGCTGGGCCCCGCAGGGCCGATCGCTGCAGGCCGAGCTGACCGTCCGCAACGACGGCCCGGCCTACTGGTACCTAAGAGCCACGCAGGTGGACAACCACATCGCCTGGTCGAGCCCGATCTGGTTCGAGTAGACGCGGCACCGCCCGTAGGCCGGGTCGAGCGGAGCGAGGCCCGGCAGCGAGGGTGCCGGCGCCTGCGAAGAGAAGATGCGTCACAGAGTTGCCCATGCGGTCATGGGCCGCACACGCAGACGACGAAAACGGGCCCGACACGTAGGGCACGTAGCACGTAGGGCACGTAGGTTCGCGGAGCGTAGCGGAGCGGTTCTGCGTGCCGCGTGGGCGTGCGGCGATTCGACGGCGATCCGTCATCGCGGCACGCGGAACCTCGCCTCCGCTGGCGCTACGGCGAGAACCCACGTGCCCTACCTCAGGCCGCCCTGCCTTTTTCGGAGCAGGCACAGAGGGCACAGAGAAGACGCGCAGAGGGGTTCAGAGTTAGAGAGACAGCAAGGCCAGTGCGGTGGGGCGCACCGGTAGGGCGGGTCCTGGCCCGGTGTCGACGGCGTCAGGGGTTTTGTGCGTGTCCCCCTATGGCCCCGGGCATGCCCGGGGTCTTCGAGGGCGGGGCGCGGACGCCGGGTCTTGTGTGCAGGGCCGGGGCGTGTGGGTTACTGGCCCAGCGTGAAGGCGGGCTCGGCTGGGGCGGCCTGGGGGGCGGGCGCGGTGTCGCTGGCGTTGGCGGTCGCGGGGGCGGGCAGCTTCAGGCCCAGCACGACGGCCAGCAGGACCATGAGCACGATGACGAGATGGATGGTCCGCATGGCTGTACCTCAACAGGGTCGCGGCTGTCGCGGGCGGGGCATTCGCCGCCCGTCTGAAGCGACTATCGGCCAATTCCGCCGGCCATTCAAGCGCGGGACGTAGAGGTAATCACCTTAGACCGTCTTGCGATTGCCTGTGCGGCTGGGTGCCCCGGGCAAGCGGGGCGTCAGCACCGCTCGCCCGGTCGAGGGCGGAGGCGGTCCAGCCAGGCGACCCGATATCCCGCCCGGCCGGGCGAGCCTGCGGCTTGCCCGGGGCACCCAGAGCCGTGGACCCGCACATGCGTCAGCAAGACGGTGTAGCAGTTTGCTTTCGGACGTGCCGGTGCGCTGGGCCGTCAGACCGACGGCTCGGCCAGGGATGCCCACGGATGGCAATCCGTGGGCTTGGGTAAGACGACGCCGTCTATCCGCGGCGGACGGCACCCCAGCCCGGTCAACGTCCCAGGGCGGACTGCTCGGCGGCGATGCGGTCGATGAGGGCGTGGAAGGCCTCGTCGGGCTCGTAGGCGGCGGCGCGGGTGGCGCGGTAGTGCTCGGCCACGCGGCGCATGCCTTCTTCGAGGCTGACGGTGCAGCGGTAGTCGCCGGCGATGCGCTTGAGCTTGCTGTTGTCGAACACGGCGCTCCAGGCCTTGTCGCCCAGCGTCGTGCCCTCCCACTGCGGGCGGTAGCGGAGCAGCGTGTCGGTGGGCACGTGGACGATGTGGGCCTCGGTGCCCAGCGCGGCCGCGATGGCCCGCCAGATCTGGTTCCAGGTGTAGACGGCGTCGTCGGTGATGTGGAAGGCCTCGCCCAGGGCCCGCTCGTTGCCCAGCAGGTTGATAAAGGGCTTGGCGAAGTCCTCGCTGTGGGTGACGGTCCAGAGGCTCGTGCCGTCGCCGGGGCACAGGACGGGTTTGCCCTGCAGTAGCCGCCACGCCCAGTGGTCCCCGCCGTCCAGCGGGGTGGTGAAGTGGCGGCGGTAGGTGTAGCTGGGCCGAACGATCGTCACCGGCAGTTGGCCCGCGGCGTGCCACTGCATCAGCAGCTCCTCGCAGGCCTGCTTGTTTCGGCTGTACTGCCAGTGGGGGTTGTCCAGCGGCGTGTCCTCGGTGACGACGTAGTGGCGGGGCGGCTTCTGGTAGGCCGACGCCGACGAGATGAACACGTACTGCCCCACGCGCCCGCCGAAGGCCTCCAGGTCGCGCTGCAGGTCCTCGGGCGTGAAGGCAATGAACTGGCAGACCACGTCGAAGCCCTGCTCGGCCGCGGCCCGCAGCTGGGCGACGTCGTTCTTGTTGCCGAGGATCTGTTTGGCCCCGTCCGGCAGCGGTTCGGGCCGCTGGCCGCGGTTGAACAGCGTGATGTCCTGCCCAGCCGCCAGCCCGGCCCGCACGCACTCGTAGCTGATCTCGCCCGTCCCGCCGATGTAGAGAACCTTCATGCCGTGCCTCCGGAGCTCGTGAGTGCGTCGATGCGTCAATGTGTCAGCGTGAAGCCATGGTAATCCCCGCCGGCCCCGATGGCCAGCGCGAGCTTTCGGGCGGAAACCGGGTGCCGTGGCCACAGACGCCGTAGCCACGGCACCCGGTCGCTGGGCGGTCTTCGAAGATCCCGGGCATGCCCGGGGCCATATGGGGACACACAGAAGGCGTCTGGCGCCATCGCGGCGGGCAGTGCCCGCCCTACCGGGGCTCGAGGATGAGCACGCCGAACTGGCGGGGACGCTGCAGCGGGGGCTGGCCGAAGCGGGCGGCGGGGCGGTAGTGTTCCTCCAGCCAGTCCATGAAGGGCTCGCCGTAGTCGCGTCCGAAGAAGGGCAGGCCATACTCGCCGCTCTCGCGGTGGACGAGGGCGACGAGGTCGGGCGGGTTGTCGCGCAGGGCCGACAGCATCCGCTCGGGGCCGAACATGGCCAGCTCGGGCGGCATGAAGTTGATGTAGGGCGTGGGGCTTTCGCGGCGGGCGAGGAAGTTGAGCATCGCACCCTCCGGCAGCACCAGCAGCGTGTCGTCGGGCGTGGTGTGACGCTCGATGTACGCCAGGGCGGCCGAGAGGGCCTCGGCCCGCTCATCGACGAGGAAGGCGTCAGGCCCGCTGCCCAGCGGGCGGACGACCTGGGCCATGTGGCTCTCGCTGACGACGACGCCGAAGAACACCAGCGCCCCGGCCCCGAACAGCGCCGCTGCACGCATCGGCCAGCCCGTGCCGCCCCTTGTCTCGACCGCTCGCGGCCCCCAGCCCAGCAGGGCCGTCAGGAGCATCACCGTCCCCGGCAGGGCCAGCGCGAAGCCGTAGTCGGCCACGCTGACCCGCAGGACGATCTTCGCCAGCAGCGCCAGGCCCAGGGCCAGCACCGCGACGGCCAACACCTCCCGCCGTCGGACGGCGGGGTCCGATCGGCCCCGCCACAGCAGCGTCAGTCACCATGCCAGCAGCCCACCCAGCAGCACCGGCAGGGGCATCAGGGCATCGGCGAACCAGAACACCCGCCACAACGCCAGCGTGAGCCCCAGCAGCACCGCGGCCGTGACCAGCCCAGCCAGCAGGGACCGCCGGGCACCGTCGCCCAGCCGCCGGCCGACCCACGCCAGCAGGCCCCAGAACAGGCCGTAGCCGACGGTCCACACCGCGATCCACGCCAGCTGCCGGGGCCATTCGGCCAGGCCCATCATCCGGCGGTAGAACGGCATGGCCGACAGGGCGGGGTTCGTCGCGTGCAGCCACGAGCCCAGCACACCCCGCCAGGCCAGCTCGGCCGGCAGGACCCGCGCCAGCAATGCCCAGGCCACGCCGATCGGCACGAGCCCGGCCAATACGAAGACCCCCGCATGCACCCACCGCCGCCGGGTGGGCAGGGGGCTCGTCGCCAGGGCCAGCAGCGTCCCGCCGCCCAGGGCCACGCCCGCGGCCAGGCCCACCTCGACCTTCGTCAGCAGCGTCAGCCCCAACGCAAGGCCCGCCCCGGCCAGCCACCCCCAGCGCCCGCTGCGCAGGTACGCCCCCAGCATCGCCAGGCCCGCCAGCGACAGGGCCAGCCCGTGCGTGGCCTCGTGCGAGTAGGGGGTGGCGAAGTTGTAGTTGCCCACCCAACTGTGATGCCCGAAGGCCAGCAGCGTCAGCACCAGCACGCCCGCCGCCGTCGCCGTCAGCCGATCGCTCAGCCGGCCCACCAGGTGGTACACCAGCGCCACCACGCCGGCCAGCACCGCCAGGTTCGCCAGCATCAGCGAACGGAGGCTCACGCCCAGCAGCCTGAAGATGGCTGCATTGACGTAGGGCGAGAGGGGTCCGTTGAAGTAGGCCACGTCCGCGTACAGCCGATCGCCCGCCGCCAGCCGCCAGGCCACGTAGAGCTCGCGTCCGAAGTCCACCAGCGGGTCGGTCAGCCGGCCCCAGCTGTAGTGCACCATGTACAGGCCAACCGCCACCAGCAGCACCGGCCCGACCCACGGCCCCAGGGCGCGCAGCAGGGCCCGCTCGCGGTCGGACAGCGTCAGCAGCGCCGGCTCGGCCGGCGGGGCGGTGGTGCGGTTCTTCGCCATGGCCGCATTGTACAGAAAGGTTTGCAGATATGTAGGTCGGGTCGAGCGCCAGCGAGGCCCGGCGGCGAAGAGGAAACAGCGAAGATGGGCCACAGAGGCACAGAGGACACAGAGAAGAGAAGCACAGAGGCGTTAAGAGGCAAAGAGGCAGACCCGCCCGCAGCGCACCCGCAGGGCGGGCCCTGGCCCGCCACCGATGGCGTCAGCGCGTAGGGCGAGCAACTGTGTTGCTCGCGCAACCGGAACGGCAGAGCGGCCCGTCCCCGTTGCGCGAGCAACAAGCGTGTAGGCGCTCTTCGAGCGTCAGCGAGGCCCGGCGGCGGTGGAGGGTGGACCTCCCTTCGCCGCCGGGCCTCGCGTTGCTCGACCCGGCCTACGGGGATGGCTAGATCAGGTAGTTGCGGTCGATCTTGGTGAAGGGTTTGATCTGCCTGGCGACGTCGGCGTAGCCCTCTCGGCCCATGAGGGCGAAGGTGGCCCTTTTGCCCAGCTCGACGGCGGGCTGGTCGTAGGGGTCGATGTCGAGCAGCTCGCCCATGAGGCTGGTGGTGTACTCGTAGAGGTAGATGAAGGCCCCGACGTTGGCGGCGTTGATCTCGGGGAAGCGGATCGTCACGGTGGGCCGCTTGGACTGGGCCATGGCGTACTCGGTGGCGAGCTTCTCGGCGTTGAGCAGCTTGCTGATGCGGGCCTTGCGGAGGTAGGTCAGGCCGGGGATCTCGCCGAAGACGTCGGGCACGCGGAGGTCCTTGGGGTGCTTCTCGACCTCCAGGAAGATCGTCAGCTTGTCGTTGGGCCCCTCGCGGTAGAGCTGCACCTGGCTGTGCTGGTCGGTGGTGCCCAGGGCCTTGATGGGCGTGGGGCCCACGAAGACCTCGGCGCCGGCCTTGTTGTGGGCCTTGCCGAGGCTCTCGGCCCAGAGCTGGCGGTACCAGTCGGCCAGCAGGTAGAGGCGGTTGGAGTAGGGCATCATCACGTGCATGGGCTTGCCCTTGGCGGTCATGGCGATGTAGTTGATCGCCGCCAGCATGCCGGCCGGGTTGGCCGACCAGGGGCCCTTGCACGCGTCGGCCATCTCGCGGGCGCCGTCGAGCAGGGCCTTGATGTCGATGCCGCACATGGCTGCGCTGAACAGCCCCACGGGGCTCAGTACGCTGAAGCGCCCGCCCACGTCGTCGGGCACGACCATCGTGTCGTAGCCGTCCTGGGCGGCGATGTCGTGCAGCGTGCCCTTATTGGCGTCGGTGGTGGCCACGATGTGCCTGGCGAAGTCGTCGCCCAGCCGCTTGCGGAGCAGCTCGCGGACGATCATGAACTGGCTGGCGGTCTCGGCCGTCTCGCCGCTCTTGCTGATGACGTTCAGGACGGTCGTCTTGAGACGCCGGCCCAGCAGGTCCAGCGTGTCCTTGATGAGGGCGGGGTCGACGTTGTCCAGCACGAACAGCCGCGGGCCGCCGCGGGCGCGGTCGCTCTGCAGATTGTAGGTCGCGGGGTTCAGGGCGGCCTGCAGGGCGATGTTGCCCAGGGCCGATCCGCCGATGCCCAGCACCAGCAGGTCCGTGCAGCCGGGGCGGTACTTCTCGGTCAGCTGCAGGGCGCGGTCGCGGTAGTCGGTGCGGGCGGGCAGCTTGGTGTAGCCGAGCTGGCCGGCCTCGGCCTGGCTGCGCACGGCGTCGACGGCGGCCGAGAGCCGGTCGCTGATGGCCGTCAGGTCGCCCTGGCTGATGCCGTGCTCGGAGCCGACGACCTCGGCCGTGGCGTTCTTCCAGTATAGCTGAATCATTGTCGCTCCCTTCGGTTGGGGGT
This sequence comes from Phycisphaerae bacterium, assembly GCA_041687295.1. Lineage (GTDB taxonomy): Bacteria > Planctomycetota > Phycisphaerae > SM23-33 > FEN-1343 > JAWLCG01. The sequence goes on from JAWLCG010000037.1 coordinate 8,950, forward strand.
ATCGCGGTTGTCGATGGACAGACCCTCCATAGTATTCGCCGGCCGGCTGGATGCAAGCCCGGGAAAAGGTCGGGCCTGTAGGGTGTGCAGGTTCTCGCCGCAGCGCAGCGGAGGCGGGGTTCTGCACACGGAACCTCGGCCCCGAGCGTTCCTTTGGCGCCAGGGGCGGGCTTGGCGCTCACCGCCCTGCGCCTTATGGAGTGCGGCGACGCAGTCGCCGCTTTGGCTGGTCTGCCCCGCCGTCGAGCCAAAGCGGCGATTCCATCGCCGCACTCCAAAGGACGCAGCCTCGCAGGTCCGGCGCCTGGCGCCATCGACGGCGGGCCGGGGCCCGCCCTACGGCCTGTCTCTGAATCTCCCGGAATCTCTGCGTTTCTTCTCTCTGTGCCCTCTGTGCCTCTGTGGCCCGCCTTCGCTGTTTCTTCCCCACGAAGCGGTCACGGGCCCATCGGCAGGCGGTTGTGGTTCCACTGGCCGAAGGTCAGGATCCAGTCGTCGGTGCGGAAGGGGCCCGTGGGCAGGCCCTCTTCGTTGAACAGCGTGCCGATGGGGTTGTTGGCCCAGTTGTATCGCACGGCCACGGGGGCGGGCACGTCGGGGCTGGTCAGCACGACGCGATCGCCGTCGATCCGCGCCTCGGCCCAGTGCCACTTCCGATCGGCCCCGGCCAGGGCGAAGCCGCGCAGCTCGCCGCCCCGGGCGACCAGGCCCGAGCCGACGTGATCGAAGCTCACCACGGCCCGGCTGCCCTCAAACTCGGCCGACCGCAGGCGCGGGCCGCTCCAGATGAGCCCCTCGCGCCCGTACACGTTGGCCAGGGCCGTCAGGGCCAGCCGATGGCCCGCCAGCTGCTTGTCGGGCGGGTGGATGTCGTGGGCGGCCTCGATGGGCATGATGTCGATGACGCTGATCAGAAACGCCTCGGGCAGTTCCAGGGCGGCCTGCTGGGCGTCACGCAGCGCCGGCCAGGGCGAGTCCTCCACGGGCCACTGCTGGGGCTGGAGGAAGTTGGCCAGCTCGACGAACAGGAAGGGCATGTCCGATCCGCCCCAAAGCTGTCGCCACTCCTGGATCATGGCCGGGAAGAACAGCCGATACTGCATCGCCTGGCCGGCGTTGCTCTCGCCCTGCCACCACAGGAACCCCCGGGCGCTGAACGGGGCGGCCGGCAGGACCATGCCGTTGAAGTACGCCCCGGGGCGCGGGGCCTGGTCGGGGTGCTCGGGGCGGCGCGGCTCGGGGGGGACCTTCTCGCCGGCGGCCTCGGCGTCGGCCTTGGCCTGCTGCCAGGCGGGCAGGGTCTCGGTCTCGTACTTAGCGATCATGGCCGGGTAGTCCCGTTCGTAGTGCTCCCACTGCCAGATGAGGAACGGGAAGTGCACCGCGGCGAGCTTCTCGCTGAAGAAGGTCTCGATCCGCTGGCCGGGCACCGAGAGGTTGACGATGCCAACGGGCACGCCGAGCTCTTCGTGGATCTCGCGGGCGAAGAAGTAGGCCGGGGCCGGGAACATCCCTGCGGTGTCGGGGGCGCTGACGGTCCAGCGGGCGTTGGGCACGTCGCGCTGGGCCTGCCGCTGCCGCCAACCGCCGGCGCGGGGGTGGGTGTTGGCATCCCAGACGCGAATGGCAGGGATGTCGGCGGCGGCCTTCTCCTGCTCGGCGTCCCGGCTGCTGTTGACGCGCCACCACATGTTGCTCTGTCCGCCGGCGACCCACACCTCGCCGACCATCACGTCGGTCAGCGTCCGCGTTTCGGAGCCCTCGACGGTCAGCTCGAAGGGCCCACCGGCCTGGCCCGTGGGGACCCGCAGCGCCCAGGCCCCGTCCTCGCCGGCCGACGCGGTCGCCTCGGCGCCGCGGAAGCGGACGGTGACGGCCTGTCCCGGTGCGTCCCAGCCCCACAGGGCGGCTTCGGCGTCGCGCTGCAGGACCATGTGGTCGCCCACGATCGACGGCAGGACCAGGCCCGCCGGCTGGGGCTCAGCCTGCTGGGCGAAACACAACGCCGCCGTCAGCAGCGGCAGAGCGATCAGCGGCACGATCCAGGGACTCATCATGGCAACTCTCCGGTACGTGGCAGGACTCAGGACCCGCCGCCCGCGCCCACCGCCGACGGCGTGGCGATTGTAGACCAACCGCCCCCCGCCGTCGAGCCCGCAGGCGGTAGGGTGTGCAGGTTCGCGCAGCGGTTCTGCACACGGAACCTGGGGGGTAGGGGCCCTGTGGCCGCCATCGTCCCGTGTGCAGAACCCGGCCTCCACTGCGCTCCGGCCGGAACCAGCACACCCCTACTGGACCGGCCAGTCAAGAATGACAAGTGCGGGTGCCACGGCTGCGCTTTGTGCAGCCGTGCGGTTGCCTGGGTCACTGGACCCTGCACGGCTGCAAACAGCGCAGCCGTGGCACCCAGCCCAACATTACCTGGGCGGTCTACTACCATGCTTTGCCCCGCCGGGCCTCTCTGCGCTTGAGCCGGCCTACGCTCCTCGCATTGAGCCGTCGGGGCGGATCGGGTACGATGGGGCGTGGACCTTCCGCATCCCCAGCCCGTGAGGACCCGATGAGCGACGCCGCCTCTGTCCAGCCCTGGCCGTATCTGCTTTCCGTTCGGCTCGTCCCCGAGCGGTTCCCCACGGCCGAGCACTACCCGTTCAGCCTGCCGCTGCTGCGCCAGACGCAGTCGCTGGCGCTGGACGCGCCGGTGACGATCCTGGTCGGCGAGAACGGCACGGGCAAGAGCACGCTGCTGGAGGCGATCGCTCGGCGGGCGGGGATCCACATCTGGCGCGAGGGCGCCAGGCCGAGGCTTCGGCCCAATCCGTACGAGGGGCTGCTGCACCGCTGCCTGGAGGTGTGCTGGGCCGACGGGCCGGTGCCGGGGGCCTTCTTCTCCAGCCAGAGCCACCGCGAGTTTTCGGAGATGATGGACGAGATGGCCAGCCTCGACCCCGGCCAGCTGGCGGCCTACGGCGGCGAGTCGCTGGTCACCCGCTCGCACGGCGAGTCGTGCATGGCCTACTTCCGCAACCGCTACCGCCTGCGGGGGCTCTACCTGCTCGACGAGCCGGAGACGGCCCTGTCGCCCCGGCGGCAGTTGGAGCTGCTGGAGGTGCTCGCCGCCACCGCCCACGCGGGCGGGGCGCAGTTCATCCTGGCCACCCACTCGCCGATCCTGCTGGCCTGCCCGGGCGCCCGCGTCTACAGCCTCGACGAGGCCCCGCCCCGCATCGTCGACTGGCACCAGACGGGCCACTGGCAGACCTACCGCGAGTTCTTCGCTAACCCCGAGCCTTTCCTGCGCCGTTCGCCTTCGTAGGCTGGGGCGCAGCGCAGCGGAGCCCCACCTTCGATGGCGCCCACCGCCCCCGCCCAAGGTGGGGCTTCGCCCCAGCCTACGAGGTCTGGACGTGCGCCCTGCGACCGGGTCGCCGCCGATCGAAAATCCGCGATCAAAGATCAAAAATCCTCGGCCGCAGGTCGCGCTACGTCGCGTAGTTGAACATGACCGCGTCGGCGACTTCCTCGCTGATGATGCCCTCTTCGAGCAGCTTGCCGACGGACTGGCTCATGGTGATCATGCCGAACTTGGTGCCGGTGGTGATCACGTCGCGCAGGGCCGTCGAGCCGCGGCGGCGGAGGATGTTGCGGGCGGCGTCGGTGGCGATCATGACCTCGCAGGCGACGCGGCGGGTGCCCTCGAGGGTGGGCACGAGCTCCTGGTGGATGATGCCCTGGATCGTGTCGGCCAGCAGGTTGCGGATGTGGTTCTCCTCCTCGGGCGGCACGTAGCTCAGCAGGCGGTCGATGATCTTGTCGACGCTGATGACGTGCAGGGTGGAGATGACCAGGATGCCGGTCTCGGCGGCGGTCAGGGCGATGCGGATGGTCTCGTAGTCGCGCATCTCGCCGATGGCCAGCACGTCGGGGTCCTGCCGCAGGGCGGCCCGCAGGGCGGTGTGGAACGACTCGGTGTCGCGCCCGACCTCGCGCTGGCGGACGATGCCCTGCTTGTTGGTGTGGACGACCTCGATGGGGTCCTCGACGGTGACGATGTGCTTGCGCTCGGTGGCGTTGATCTCGGCGATCATGGCCGACATGGTGGTGGTCTTGCCCTGGCAGGTGGCGCCGGTGATCAGGACCAGGCCCTTGGTGCGGTGGGCCAGGTCGCGGACGATCGGGGGCAGCTTGAGCTCCTCGATCGTGTTGGCGTCCTCGGGCAGGATACGCAGCACGCCGCCGACGGCGCCGTTGTTGCTGGCGATGTTCACGCGGTAGCGGCAGCCGCCTTCGGTGAGCATGAAGTCCAGGTCGTGCCGCTCCTCGAAGCCGCGGATCTGCTCCTCGGTCAGCAGTGAGAAGCACAGGTCGCGGCTCATCTCGGGCGTGAGCGGCCCGTGGCTGGCGCGGATGAGCTTGCGCCCGATCCGGTACATCACCGGTGCCCCGGCGCAGATGTGGATGTCGGAGGCCTTCTTATCGACGGCGTCCGAAAGGAACGTCTGCATCTTCTCCCGCATCGTGGTGGCCGCTGAACCCATGGACTGCTCCTTGTCAGGATCGGGTGATCGTATGAATGCGCCGTATGATACCATGCCCCGGGGCCAGACCCAAGGGGGGACAGATCGATGCCGGGCCCGTGGGGCGGGCAATGCCCGCCACGGAGGCGTCCGGCGCCATCGACGGCGGGCGGTGCCCGCCCTACTGAAGACGTGGCTACAAACGCCGTAGCCACGGCACCCGGACGCTTCTTGCTTCTCTGTAACTCTGCACGCCTCTGTGCGTCTTCTCTGTGTCCTCTGTGTCCTCTGTGGCCCATCTTCGCTGTTTCTTCTTCGCTGCCGGGCCGGGGCGGCGCCTGGCGCCATCGACGGCGGGCGGTGCCCGCCCTACTCCACGAGCTCGGCGATGCGGGCGAATTCGTCCCGCAGGGCCGGGTAGAAGCGGCGGTACTGGGTGTAGAGCCGCTGGTAGAGTTCGCTGGCGGCTGGGTCGGGCTCGAGGGTGCGGGTGACGTCGATGATGGCCTTGCAGGCCTCGGGCACGCTGGCGAAGGCGCCGGCGCCGACGCCGGCGAGGATGGCCGCCCCGTAGGCCGGGCCCTCCTCGGCGTTGATCGTGACGCAGGGGGCGCGGTAGATGTCCGCCTGCAGCTGGCGCCAGAAGCCGCTGCGGGCGCCGCCGCCGGACAGGCGGATCTGCCGCGGCTCGAGCCCCCGCTCGCGGAGGATCGTCAGCGCGTCGTTCATGCCGAAGGTGGCGCCCTCCAGGACGCTGCGGGCCAGCTCGGCCCGGCCGGTGCGCTGGGTGATGCCGATCCAGGCCGCTCGCGCCAGCGGGTCGGCATGGGGTGTCCGCTCGCCGGTGAGGTAGGGCAGCCAGAAGACGCCCTCGCAGCCGGCGGGGGCCTCGGCCGCCAGGTCGGTCAGCAGCTCGTAGGGGTCCACGCCGTCGCGGCTGGCCCGCTCGATCTCGGCCTGGCCCAGCACGTTGCGGAACCACTGGAAGCTGCCTCCCGCCGCCAGCACGCAGCCGAACAGGCAGTACTCGCCGGCCACGCTCGAGCAGAAGGTCTGCACCCGGCCCCGGGGGTCGGTCACGTACTGCTGGCTGTGGACGTACACCACGCCGCTGGTGCCCAGCGTCGCGCTGACGAGCCCCTCGGCGACGATGCCGTTGCCGATCGCCCCGACGGGCTGGTCGCCGCCGCCGCCGACCACCGGCGTGCCCTCGGCCAGGCCCAGGTCGTCGGCCACCTCGCGCGTGATGCGCCCGGTGACCTGGTGGCTCTCGTAGACCGGCGGCAGGATGGCGCGGTCGATCTCGAACAGCTCGATCATCCGCCCCGACCAGTCGCGCGTCCGCTGGTCCAGCAGCATCGTGCCGGACATGTCGCTGACGTCGCCGGCGTACTCGCCCGTCAGGCACAGGCGGATGTAGTCCTTGGGCAGCAGGATGTGGGCGATGCGGTCGTAGTGCTCGGGCTCGTGCTGGCGGACCCACAGCAGCTTGGTCAGCGTGAAGCTGGTCAGGGCGACGTTGCCGCACAGCTCGATGAGCCTTTCGGGGCCGCCGGCCTTTTCGGTGATCTGGCGGCACTGCTCGGCCGAGCGCTGGTCGTTCCAGATGATGGCCGGGCGGATGACCTCGCCGGCGGCGTCCAGGCACACCAGGCCGTGCATCTGGCCCGAGAAGCCCACCGCGGTGATGGCCGAGCCCTCGACACCGGAGCGATGGATGGCCTCGCCGATGGCCTTGCGGGCGGCCGACCACCACTGGCGGGGGTCCTGCTCGCTGTAGCCGGGACGGGGGCTTTCGACACTGTGCTCGGCGCTGGCGGTCGCGAGGACCCGGCCATAGCCGTCCATGATGAGCGTCTTGGTGCCGCTGGTGCCGACGTCGATACCGAGGTAACAGGCCATGCGGGTCTCCCTGGGGGCGTCCGAATTCCGCCCGGCCCCTTCCACACGCACCGCCCGGGCCGGGCCTGCCGCATTGGACCATTCATCCGCCCGATCGTCAAGGAGGAGTGGCGGCCGCGATGCCGCCAGGCCGCGCCTGGGCAATATGGAGTGCGGCGACCGAGTCGCCGCTTTGGATCGACGGCGCCATGGCCTCGGTCGGTCGGCCCGGCCAAGACCCCCACGGATTGCATCCGTGGGCTTGGAGAAGGCCCCCCGGGCAGTAGGGCACGTAGGTTCGCGAGCGCAGCGAGCGGTTCTGCGTGCCGCGAAGGCGCCAGGGCACGCCTGGGCCGTATGGAGTGCGGCGGCATCGACGCCGCTTTGGATCGACGGCGGAAAGACGCGTCTGGGTTGGGGCGGCCCCTACGCCTCGGCGGGCACGGGCTCGCCGGCGATGAAGCTGCGGTGGACGCGGGTGCGGACGTCCAGCGGGTCGCCCTCCCAGACGACCAGGTCGGCGTCCTTGCCGCGCTCGATCGAGCCGAGGCGCTTGGCCAGGCCCAGGATGGTGGCCGGGTGGATCGTGAGCGTCCGCAGGGCGTCGGCCTCGCTCAGGCCGGCCCGCACGGCCAGGGCGGCGAAGACGGGCAGGTACTGCAGCGGCGTGACCTGGTGGTCGGTGGTGATGGCGACGGTCAGGCCGGCCTCGACGGCGCGGACGACGGTCTCGAAGCTGCGGTTGTGCAGTTCGAGCTTGCTTCGGCTGCCCATGGTCGGGCCGATGACGACGGGCACCTGGCGCTGGGCCAGCGCGTCGAGGATGTCGATGGCCTCGGTGGCGTGTTCGAAGACGTAGCGGAAGCCGAACTCGTCGGCGACCCGCATGAAGGTGAGCATGTCGATCGAGCGGTGGGCGTGGCAGCGGGCGGGCAGCTCGCCGGCCAGCAGGCGGGCGACGGCGGCGAGTTTGAGGTCGACGGCGAAGGGCTCCTTGGCACGGTCCTTGGCGCTCTTGCGGTCGTAGGCCTGCCGCTTCTGGACGTAGTTGCCCGCGGCCGTGAAGGTCTCGCGCATGACGGCCGCGATGGCCATCCGCGTGCCCGGCCGCTGGTTTCGCGAGCCGTAGACGCGCTTGGGGTTCTCGCCCATGGCCATCTTCAGCCCCGCCTGCGGGTTGACGATGCGGGCGTCGAAGCTCGGTGCCCAGGTCTTGATCGTCGCCCCGATGCCGCAGAAGACGTTGGCCGAGCCCTGCGTGAGGTACATCGTCGTCACGCCGGCCTGGGCGGCCTCGAGCAGGGCGCGGTCGCTGGGCTTGAAGCCGTCGATCGCCAGCAGGTGCGGCGTGACCGGGTCGGTCATCTCGTTGTAGTCGGCGTCGTGGAAGTGGCCGTCCTCGGCCATGCCCGCGTGCGAGTGGGCCTCGATGAACCCCGGCGTCACCAGTCGGCCGCCGCAGTCGAACACCTCGGCCGAGGCGGGCACCTTGACGGCCCGGCCGACCGCGCGGATTCGGCCCTTGTCGATGAGGATCGTGCCGTCGGCGATTCGGCCCTTCGTGATGGTCTCGATCTCGGCGTGGGTCAGGGCGAGCATGGCGACTCCTTGGGTTCGAACCGGCCGGCGCGACGGGGCCGACGACCGAACCGATTGTCAGGAAACCGCCCCGGCTCGTCAAGGCGCGGCCCGGTAGGCCGGGTCGAGTGAAGCGAGGCCCGGCACGGAAGACGGAAGACCGGAGACGGGCCACAGAGGACACAGAGGACACAGAGAGAAGAGCCACAGAGTTCTGCAAAGTTTCAGTATATAGCCCCGGGCTTGCCCGGGGTCTTCGAACTCCCCAGGGGTCTCGGGTGGTGGGGGTTCGAAAACCCCCCGGGCAAGCCCGGGGCTATATAGAGGGACACGGGGACCTCTGGCGCCATCGGGGGGCCGCTCAGGCCCCGCGGCCCATCCAGCGCAGGGCGGGCGGCAGGAGCCAGCGGAGCAAGGCCAGGGCCAGGGCGATGCCCAGCATGATCAGCGAGGCGGCCATCGGGCTCAGGCTGGCGGCGAAGGCGACGGCCGCCAGCGTGCCGTAGCGGAGGAACCGCCCGAGGAAGTTGGCCAGGGCGAACAGCCGCCGCGGGTAGCCGTAGAGGATCGCCACCATCCGCACCACGTCGATGGGGATGGGCACCAGGTTGCTCACCAGCTGGAAGGTGAAGGGGGCCCGGACGAACCACCGGGCGGCGGCGTGGTAGAGCCTCGTCTCTCGCAGGGCCGCCAGGCGGCGGTGGCGAAGCATCAGGCTGATGACGTGGTAGTCGTTGAGGTTGGCCACCGTCGAGGCCACCCCGCCGGCCAGCGCCAGCAGCAGGGCGGTCGACCACAGCTCGCCGGTCAGGGCGACCTCGCGCGTGGCGACGGCCGCCACCAGCCAGCCGGTCGGCAGCGGCAGGAACGTGTTGCAGAAGGCCAGGTACAGCATCACGATCAGCAGCTTGAGCAGCTGGTGGTGCGGGGCCGTGAAGTCGCCCGGACGGGTGAACAGGGCCGTCCAGGGCCCGTCGATCTCAGCCAGCAGCACGGCCGACGGCAGGCCCAGCACCACCAGGTAGAGCCCGAAGGCCCCCAGCCACCGCCGAATGCGGATGCGCCCGGGGTGGTGGCTGTGGTGGGTCAGGGGGGACGGGTCAAGGTTGGTGGTCGAGGAGTCGGCCATCGTCCATCCATAGGATGCGGTCCGCGCGGGCGGCCGCCTCGGGGGCGTGGGTGATCATCACGAGGGTCTGGCCGTCGGTGCGGCTGGCCTGGGTCAGCAGCTCCAGCAGGGCGTCGGCGTTTTTCGAGTCGAGGCTGCCGGTGGGCTCGTCGGCCAGCAGCAGCGCCGGGCGGTGGGCGATCGCGCGGGCGACGGCCACCCGCTGCTGCTCGCCGATGCTCATGCGGCCGGGCTTGCGGCGGGCGACGTGGGCGACGCCCATCCGCTCGAGCAGCGCGTCGATGGCGTCGCCGTCGGCCCGCTGGCCCCGCAGGCGGAGGCTCAGGGCGACGTTCTGCCGGGCCGAGAGCACCCCCAGCAGGTTGAACCGCTGAAAGACGAAGCCCATCGCCCGCCGGCGCAGCGTGGTTCGGCCGGCCTCGCCGATGGCGACGGCGTCATGGCCCTGGAACCGCAACGTGCCGCCGTCGGGGCGGCTCAGCAGGCCCAGGATGTGCAGCAGCGTCGTCTTGCCGCTGCCGGAGCTACCCATGATCGCCAGGAACTCCCCCGGCCGAACCGACAGGTCCACCCCGCGCAGCACCGGCGTCCGCGCGGGGCCCCGGCCGAAGGCCTTGGTCAGCCCCTCGGCGCGGAGGATCGGCTCGGCACCGGCCGGGCCCGAAGGCTCGGCGGCAGGCCGGTCGGCGGACATCGGGTTGTCGAGCTGGCGGGACATTCGATTTTCGATCTTTGGTTTCTGATTCTCGAGGCTGGCGCCGCTATGGAGCCCTTATCCGTAGGGCGGGCACTGCCCGCCGCCGAAGGCGCCCGGCGTTGATGCGGCGGGCGGTGCCCGCCCTACTCGTAGGTCAGGGCCTCGGCGACGTCGACACGGCTGGCGCGCCAGGCGGGGTAGAGGCCGGCCAGCAGGCTGCCTGCCCCTGCGGCCGTCAGGGCCGTCAGCAGCCAGTCGGCGGTGATCGTCACCGACAGGTCGGGCCGGAAGCGCTCGATGCCGGCCGCCACTCCGTAGGCCATCGCCACTCCCATCACCGTGCCCAGGCCCGTCAGCAGGACGCTCTCGGCCAGCACCAGGCGCAGGATGGTGCCGCGCCCAGCCCCCATGGACCGGAGGATGGCGATGTCGCGCGTCTGCTGCAGCACCATCGTGTACAGCGTGACCATGATGAACAGGAACGCGATCGTCAGCGCCACCGCGTTCACCGCGTCGATGTAGGTGTACATCACGCCGAAGTTCCGCATCAGCAGGGCCTGGTACTCGCTGCGGGGCGAGACGCCCTGGCGGGTGGCCTGGCGGATCCGCTCGGCGGCGGGGCCGGCGTCGGTGCCTGCCGTCAGGCCGACGAACAGCAGCGTCACCCGGTCGATCCGCCCGTTGAGCAGGTACTGCAGCGTGGCCATCGGCGCGAACACCCGCACGACGGCGCCGGCCTCGAAGACGCCGACGATCCGCCAGTCATGGCCCGCCAGCGACAGCGTGTCGCCGACGCCCTTGCCCAGCTCCCGGGCCAGCACGGTGTCGACGGCGAGCTCCAGGCCGCCCTGCTCGGCCAGCTCGACGGCCGGGATGTCCAGGATGGCGTCGCTGCCGGAGGCGGCCTCGAACCGCCCGGCCAGCCAGCGGGAGAATCGGCCGTCGGCGTCGGGCAGCCGGCCCGACCGCAGCGGTCGGCCCGCGGCGAAGACGTCGAAGTCGCCCGGCTCGATGCCGAAGACGTTGCCCTCGCGCCCCCCGACGCTCAGCCGGGCCAGGTACACCGGCGAGACCCGCTCGGCGATGGGGCCCCCGGGCCCGGCCAGCTCGGCGATGCGCCGAACGGCCTGCTCGTTGAGGGCCCCGCCGCTGGCCATGGTCAGATTCGTGCTGGCCGGGTGGACGATCAGGTCGGCTCGCACGCCGTTCCAGCGGTCGATCACGTCGTGCAGCGTGCCGCGCGACAGGCCCGCCAGCGTCAGCAGCATGCAGACGCCGATCCCGATCCCCAGCGCCGACAGGACGCTGCGAAGCTTGTGGTGCCACAGGTTGGCTACGGGCAGATACGCCATACGTCACCGGTTATTCTAGAAGTCGCGTCATTAGACCCGAAGCGCCCGACCCAACGCAAGCGGTTGCGGCAGTGGCCGCAGAAAGGAGAAAGTAGAAAGGATAGAGTGGAGACAAAGACCCCATCGCGGGCTTCGCCCGCAACCCAAGCCGAATCCGTGCCGCGGACCGGCGGTCGGGAAGAAGCAGCGTGGGGGCTCTGCCCCACACCCCCGGGATTTATCGCATGGAGCCCCCCGGCAAGACATAGCAGGCGACTCGGCCAGGAGGAGCCGCCCGTGCCGTAAGGGCGCCTTGGCGGCGCTCGGGTCGCTTCCCAGCGTTGCCCTGTCCTGGGCCAAGGTCTCTGGAGTGTACCATCCCTGCCGGGGGGCCTAAAGCGATAAATCCCGGGGGTGTGGGGGCTGGCCCCCATTCCTTTTCCTCA
>JAWLCG010000038.1:0-20505 GCA_041687295.1 Phycisphaerae bacterium
ACGGGCTACTCGCCGGGCGAGGGCTTGCGGGCGGTGAACAGGCCGTAGGCCATGGCCCCTTCGGCGTAGGCGCGGTCGATGGCGTCGAAGGCGCGGACGAAGGCGCGGCTCTGGTCGTCGGCGGCGCTGAGCAGGGCGCGGACGACGGGGCTGCGGGCCAGGCGGGCGCAGTGGGCCCAGGTGGGGCGGACGCGGTCGGTGACGTCCTCGGCCCCAATGGCGGTGAAGCCCGCGTCGTGCAGCCCATCGACATAGTCGGCCATGCTGACCAGCGAGGGGCACAGCATGCCCTGGCGGACATCGGCCACCCGGCCGGCGGGGCCGGGCTCGCCACCACTGGCGTCCAGCCAGGCCGCCAGCGCCAGCACGCCGCCGGGGCGAAGCACGCTGGCGCAGCGGGCGAGGAAGTCGGCCTTGTCGTCGAGGTGCTCGCTGCATTCGACGACCCAGACCGCGTCGAAGCCGCCCGGCTCGAGGTCCAGGGCGTTGGCGTCGCGCAGCTCGAAGCGGACCCGCCCGTCCAGGCCGCGGCGGCGGGCGCTCTCGCTGGCCATCCGCACCTGCACCGGGCTGATGGTCAGCCCCAGCACCTCGCAGCCCATCCGCTCGGCCAGCCACACCGACGAGCCACCCACGCCGCAGCCCACGTCGAGCACCCGCGAGCCGGGGCGAATGCCCGCCCGCTCGACGAGCTGCTCGATCAGCCGGGCCTGCGCCCGCCGGGGCGTGTCGCCCGCCAGCCAGTAGCCGTGGTGGATGTGCTCCCCCCACAGCGAGCGGTAGAAGACCGACACGCGGTCGTAGTGGTCGCGGATGGCGTCGGTGAGCGACGCAGCTGCACGGATCATGGAAGCTCCCCCAACTTCGGCCCCTCGTGAGGCGGTGGCGTTCGCGGCATTCTAGACCCGCCGACGGGCCGTTTCCAGCCGGCCGGGGCGGTTTGGCCCTTTACCCGGCCCGCGGGAGCGGTATTCTGTCCGCTTGGCCGGCCGAGGCACCCGTCGCCGTCGGCCCGCCCGTACCCCTTGCCAAGGAGGCCGCCATGGCCGGCTGTGAATGCGGCTCGCTCCGCCTGTCGTCGATCTTCAATGACCACATGGTCCTGCAGCGCGACCTGCCGCTGGCAGTGTGGGGCTGGGCCCGGCCGGGCCTGATGGTCGCGGTGAGCCTGGCCGGTCAGTCGGCCTCGACCGAGGCGAACCCCGCCGGGCGGTGGCGCGTCACGCTGGAGCCCCTGCCCGCCGGCGGGCCCTATGCCCTGGAGGTGCGGGCCGACCGGACGCTCAGCGTCCGCGATGTGCTCATCGGCGAGGTCTGGCTGTGCAGCGGGCAGTCGAACATGGAATGGCCCCTGTGCAACGCCCGCGACGGCGAGGCGGAGGTCGCCGCCGCCGACTACCCGCAGATCCGCCACGTGACGATCCCCCGCGTCCCGGCCGAGCAGCCCCGCGACGACGTGGCCGTCCAGTGGCAGCGGTGCACGCCGCAGGTGGCGGGGGCCTTCTCGGCGGTGGGCTACTTCTTCGGCCGACGGCTGCACCGGCAGCTCGGCGTGCCGGTGGGGCTGGTGCACTCGAGCTGGGGCGGCACGGTGGCCGAGACCTGGACCAGCCGCCAGGCCCTGCTGGCCGAGCCGACGCTGGCCGGGCTGGTCCACACCAGCGAGAAGACCCCGCGCGAGCTGGCCGAACTGGAGGCCCAGCACGCCGCCGCCCTGGCCGATTGGGACCGCCAGGTCGCCCATGAGGACCCGGGCAACGCCGGCGAGGCTCAGGGCTTCGCCGAGCCCGGCCACGACGACTCGGCCTGGCCGACGATGGACCTGCCCCGCTACTGGGAGACGGTCAAGGGCCTGGAGATCGACGGCGCCGTCTGGTTCCGCCGGACCGTCGAGCTGCCTGCCGACTGGGCCGGGCGCGAGCTGGTGCTGAGCCTCGGCGCGATCGACGACTTCGATACCACCTACGTCAACGGCCAGGCCGTCGGGGCGACCGGGCTCGAGACGCCAAACTACTACCTGGCCCCCCGCCGTTACCGCGTGCCGGCCGAGCTGACGAAGACGGGCCGGGCCACCCTCGCCGTCCGCGTCTTCGACCGCATGGGCAACGGCGGGCTCTACGGCGGCGGGCACCCGCTGTCGCTCTCGCCGGCCGACGACGGCCAGACCAGCCTCGCCCTGGAGGGCCCGTGGCGCTACCGCATCGAGTGCGCCCTGACGCCCCGGCCGATGCTCCCCCGGCCCGCCCTGCCGATCCTGCCGGGCCAGTGCAATTCGCCGGCCGCCCTGTACAACAGCATGATCGCCCCGCTGATCCCGCTGACGATCCGCGGCGTCATCTGGTACCAGGGCGAGTCCAACGCGGGGCGGGCCTATGAGTACCGCACGCTGTTCCCCACGATGATCCGCGACTGGCGGGCCCGCTGGGGCCGGGACCTGCCCTTCCTGTTCGTCCAGCTGGCCAACTACCAGGCCCCGCCGGCCGAGCCGACCGAGTCGGCGTGGGCGGAGCTGCGCGAGGCCCAGTCGATGACCCTGGCCCTGCCGCACACGGCCCAGGCCGTCGCCATCGACGTCGGCGAGGCCCACGACATCCACCCCCGCAACAAGCAGGACGTGGGCCTGCGCCTGGCCCTGGCGGCCGAGGCCATCGTCTATGGACGCGACGGCGAACACACCGGCCCGGTCTACCGCGCCATGGCCATCGAGGGCAGCCGCGTCCGCCTGCGGTTCGACCACGCCGCGGGCCTCACCGCCCAGCCCCGCGAGGGCTGCGAGGGCCTGGCCGGGTTCGCCATCGCCGGTGCCGACCGCCGGTTCGTCTGGGCCCGGGCCAGCATCGACGGCGACAGCGTCGTCGTCTGGAGTGAGAAAGTGCCCGCCCCCGTCGCCGTCCGCTACGGCTGGGCCGACAACCCCCGCTGCAACCTCTACACCGCCGCCGGCCTGCCCGCCTCCCCCTTCCGCACCGACGACTGGCCGGGCCTGACGGGGCCGGGAGGGGCGTAGCCCTCGTCGCGCAGGCCGCCGCCCCGACCAGTCGCGAATACGATCGGCCGGGGCGGGGCGTTGAGGAACACTTATGTCCTACCAGCTTGACAGGAGGACTTCCGTTCCCGGCAGGGCTGCCAGCAGGTCGTCGGCCTCGGCCGGAGCCCCGGCCAGTGACAGCGACGCGTCCAGGTCCGCGGTCAGCAGGTCGAAGCCCTCGATGTCGGCCTGGCCCGGCAGGCCCCAGACGCTGGCACTGAAGGTGAACCGCAGCGTCAGCGGGGCGTGGAACTGCAGCGCCACCGTCACGCTTTCGCCGGCCGGCAGCTCGCCGCCGTCCAGCAGGGCCGTCAGGTCCACATAGGCCGAGCCGTCGCCCATCGTGCCGTCCGCGTTGCGCAGCGTGACGCTGGCCTCACTGATGGCCACCGCCAGGCGGACGGGGCCGCCGATGGAGACCTGCGAGCTGTTCACGATCGTCACCAGGCCGATCAGCGTCTGCGTCGCCCGGTCGTAGCTGGTTCGGCCATAGACGAGCTCCACCAGCTCGTCCACGGGCTGGATGGCCCCGTCGCTGACCAGGACACTCGCCGTGGCCTCGTCGCTCAGGCCGCTATCATCGGTCACACGCAGCCGGACCTGCCCGGCGTAGGCGGCCGACCAGGCGTACTCCACGGTCGGCTGGACCGTAGTCAGGTCATACACGCCGTCGGCGTCAAAGTCCCACTCGTACTGAACGATCTCGCCGTCGGGGTCGTACGAGGCGCCGGCATCGAGGGTCAGCACATTGCCCACCAGCCCCACGTACGGCCCGCCCGCATCCGCCGCCGGCGGCTCGAGCACCGGCTCGGTAACCGTCACGCTCGAGGTGGCCTCGGCGGTCAGGCCGCTGTCGTCAGTCACCCGCAGTCGAATCAGCCCGTCGTACGGCGACGACCAGGCATACTCCACGGTCGGCTGGGCCGTAGTCAGGTCGTACACGCCGTCGGCGTCAAAGTCCCACTCGTACTGAACGATCTCGCCGTCGGGGTCGTACGAGGCGGCACCATTGAGTGTGAAGACGTCATCCACCAGCCCCACGTACGGCCCGCCCGCATCGGCGACGGGCGGCACGTCGGTGGCGAAGGCCTGGAAGCTTACGGTGTCGAAGCCCACGCCGCCATCGTCGTCCGTCACCGTCAGCGTCACCTCGTACAGGCCGGGCTGGTCTGCGAGGAAGCCAAAGCTGCCCGCGTCGCCCGAGGCGATCTCGGTGCCGCCGCGGTAGGCCCGCCAGCTGAGCTGCCAGCTGTCGGGGCCGGCGTCGGTAATGATGGCACCCAGGGTCACCACGTCGCCGGTGTTGACCGAGGTCGGGGCGCCGGTGATGCTCACCTCCGGATCGAGGTTGGCCACGGTCACCTGCGTCTGGGCCGCCCCGGGCGTGCCGGAGGCGTCGGCGAGGGTCAGACCGATGGTGTAGCGGTCATCGCTGCCGGCCGGGTCGTCAGCGTAGGTGTGCGTCAGCTGGAACGTCGTCGTGCCGGCCGGGAAGGTGTGCGTCTCGCTCTGGCCGTCGCCCCAGTGCACCGTCAGGTCGAACGGGCCGGCGTCGCTGACGTCGACGAAGCGGCCGCTGAGGGTCGTCGTGCCGCCCTCGACGGTGGCGGTGGCCAGCAGGTCGGTGATCTGCGGGCCGCCGCTGCGGTTGCCGAAGTGGGCGTCGAGGCGGTCCTGCCCGGGCGCCAGCTCGAGCGTCCAGGCGAAGGGCTGGCCCGCCTGGGGCCCGGTCGGCGTGTCGCCGCCGGGGGTGTCCTCGCCGCCGCTGCCGGGTTCGCCGGTGGCCGGGTCGAGCTGCAGGATGGCCTGGGCCATCTGGTACACGTCGAGTCGCCGGCCCATCAGGCCGGTGTTGAGGACCGAGTCGTTCTCGTCGTCGCCGTCGATGATCGTTCGACCCGTGTGGGTCATCAACTGGCGGAACTCGGCCACCGTCAGGGCCCGGCCCAGAACGCTCTGGGCGATCTGCTGGGCGAGCACGGCCGCCCCGGTGACGTGCGGGGCGGCCTGGCTGGTGCCCCGCATCACGCTGGTCGAGCCGAAGGCGTTGGCGCCCCCGATCAGGGCGCCGGGGGCGTACACGTCCACCAGGCCGGGGTGGCGCTGGCTGAAGCTGGCGAACCGGTCGGCGCCGGTGGTGTAGTCGACCGCGCTGGGCCCGAAACTCCACGGCCCGCCGTGGTCGGCGCCCCAGACGGCCCCGACGCCGATCGTGTTGGGGTCGGCGGCTGGGTAGGCGGCGCCCATCTGGCTGCCGGACTCGGCGTAGGCGTTGCCGGCGGCCGCCACTACGATCACGCCCATGTCCCTCAGCACGGCCAGCTCATCGCCGATGCCGTACCGGCCGGCGGACTCGGCCCAGTTCTCGCCGTCGCCGAACGAGAGGTTCACGGCGGCCACGTTGTACTGGTCCGCATGGGCGATGACCCACTGCAGGGCCTGCTCGACGTAGGCGAAGTAGCCCCGCCCGGTGTCGTGGAAGACCTTCAGGTGGATCAGGTCCGCCCCCGGCGCCACGCCGGTGCTGCTGGCGTCGCCGGCGGCGATGATGCTGCTGACGTGCGTGCCGTGGCTGGCGTGGTCGGTGGCGTCGGCGTCGCGGTCGGCGAAGTCGTACTGGTAGACGATGCGGTCGGCCACGCCGTCGCCGTCGGCGTCGGGCCCGAAGGCCGGGTGGCTTGCATTGATGCCCGTATCGATGACGACCACGCTCAGGCCGTCACCGTTGACCCCGGCGAAGCGCGGGTCCGCCCAAAGCGAATCCAGGCCGATCAGCGCCCGCGTGAGGCTGCTGTCGGCCGAGGCGACCGTCGAGCCCGGCAGGGTCAGCAGCGCCGACGAGCCGGTCGTCGTGTAGCCCAGTCGGCCGGTGCTGGCATGGCCCGTGCCGCCGGCGGCGCCGGGGTAGGTCTGCTGCCAGCCCTCGGGGATCACCTCGGTCACCACGTACGCCCCGGGCAGCAGGTCGCTGAAGAAGTATCGGCCGTCGGCGCCGGTCTGGGTCGAGTCCAACAGGTTGGCCTGGCCGTCGTACAGCTCGACGGTCCAGCCGGCCAGCGGGTCCTCGCCGCTGTCGATTCGGCCATCGCCGTCGGCGTCGTTCCAGACGATCCCGCCGATCGAGCCCAGCGGCACCAGGCCCGCGTCCCAGCTCAGGTTCTCGCCGGCCAGCAGCGTGAAGGGCCCGGTCAGGCCGGCGGCGTCCACGTCGCTGTCGAGCTCGTCGTCGCCCTGGTCGGCGGCGGCGAACACGTAGCCGACCGGCAGGGCGAAGCCCAGCGAGTACTGCGTCGTGGCCGGCAGGTCCTCGAAGCGGTACGCCCCGTCGGCGTCGGTGGTGGTCGTGGCGACCAGCTCACCGTCGGCGTCGAACAGCGACACCGTTACGCCGGGCAGGCCCAGCTCGCCGACATCCTGCACGCCGTCGCCGTCGGCGTCGATCCACACGCGGTCGCCCAGCGAACCGATGCCGCCCGTGGTGGTCGTCACCGCCTGGGCCGCGGTCGGGGCGGCCTGGACGTTGCCCGCGTTGTCGCTGGCCATGGCCAGGAAGGCGTAGGTCACGCCGCGCTGGCCGAGGAACAGGGCCTCGGTCTGCGGGGTGTTATCCAGCCAGGTCTGGAAGAGCCCGCCGTTCTCCGAAACGAACACCGTGTAGCCGGCCAGGCCCGAGCCGTTGGCGTCGTCCTGCCCGCTCCAGCTGACCCGGAACTGCGGCTCGTCCGTGGTGGCCGGCAGCGGGTTGACCGTCGCCGAGGGCACGCCGGCGTCCAGCGTGTTGTAGATCGGCGGCGTGTCGATGGGCGACTCGGTGTCGAACTCGATAGTGGCAGCCGCGTCGATCCGCGTGCCCGTCGCCAGGCCCGCACGGGGCCGGACCGTGTAGGTCACCCAGCCCTCGCCCTCGGGAGCCTCGATGTTCACCGACAGGAAGCCCGTGAAGGCGTCCAGGGGTTTTTCGCCCGTGGTCGGGTCGATCGACGTCAAGGTCCAGAAGACTTCGCCGCTGGTCACGTCCACGCCGGCGGCCACGTCGAGGTAGATACCGTGCGTGTCGCGCAGGTCCAGGCGAGTGCTGTAGAACGCGCGGTTCTCGGGCACCTCGACGACGATGTCGCCGAAGCCGAAGCTGCCCAGGCGGAAGCTCCGCGGGTCGAGGTCGTCATCCAGCGTCTGGCGGATGCGGACCTCCTGGGCCGGGGCGGTGGCGAACTCGGGGTCGTTCTCGAAGCGGATCGTGTAGCCCATCGTCTCGTCGGCGGTGATCCAGCTGTCCTCGCCGAAGCCGTCGGGCCCGATGATGTCGTTGGGATCGACGGGGTTGCGGACGCAGGGCTTGTAGATGCGGTACTCGATGCAGTTGTCGTCGTCGTATTCGGTGCCGACGAAGCAGTCGCCCGAGCCGCGGCGGACCTTCTTGAGTTTCTCGGGCGTGCAGTCGCGGCAGATGTCCGGCACGGCGAAGCCGTACACGCTGGAGAAGCCGGCCGGGGCGATCGGGACGTCGCTGCCGGCCAGGGCCGTCGGGGGCGTCGAGTCGCCGCTGCCGTCGGCAGCGGTGATGGGCGCCACGAACTGCTGGGCGGCGCCCCACACGGTGCCGGCCTGGGCGGCGAAGTAGAGGCCCGGGTTGGCGATGTCGGGATCGGGGTTGGTGTCCTGGGTCCAGAACAGCACGGTCTGGCCGGCGAGCACGCCGATCTCCACGTCGCCCACCGTGTCGCCCTGGGCGACGGCGGTGACCGCGGCGAAGCCGCCGCCGGTCCACTGGGCGGCGTAGAGGGTGTCGGCCTGGCCGTCGGCGCTGTTGACCCAGCTGACCAGCAGGTTGCCCTCGGCGTCCCGGCCCACGGTGGCCGAGCCGTCGGTGCCCGTCAGGGCCGAGACCGGGGCCGGGCTCGACCAGGCGACCCCGTCGTAGACGCTGTAGTAGATGTCGCTGTCGGCGACGGCGGCCTCGACCTGCTCGCGGGTGGCGTCGGCGCCGATCATGGACGAGTCGGCCTGCGCCCAGGCGACGAAGCGGTAGCCCTCGGGCGTGTAGCCGGCGGAGACGTCGTTGATGAAGCCCACGTCGCTGATGGCCCGCGGGGCCGCCCAGCCGGCGCCGTCGTATGTGGCGACCATCACCTGCGTGCCGGGTCGGCCGGCGGAGAGCTCGGCCGTCTTGGACCAGGCCATGAAGGTCTCGCCGTCGTCGCGGCGGGCCAGGGCGGGCGAGCCGTCGTTGCGCAGGTCGCTGGCCACGCCCGCCAGCACCGGGTTGGCCCCGTAGACGTTGCCCGTGCCCAGCGAGGCCGACGGGTCGTACACCCACGTGCCGTCGCCGTTGCTGAGCGTCTGGATCGCGTCGCCCAGCGTGCCGAAGCTGAAGGTGAACGCGTCATTGCCCTTCCACCAGCCCCAGAGGTTGTACTCGTAGGCCAGTTGCCCGGCGAGCTTCCACTTCCAGGTCCACATCTGGACGGTGGCGGTGATGCTGCCGGAGACCGACACCGACAGGTCGCCGTCGGGGCTCTCCAGCGACAGCGACGGCCCGCCGCCCAGGCTGATCTCCGTGGAGGTCCAGCTGTCGGGCATGGAGAACTGCGGCAGGGTGCTGAGGTTCTTGTCCGAGCCCCACTGCAGGCCCTTGAGGTCCACGCCGAGGGTGACGTTGATGTTGTCCTCGAGCGTCCAGCCGGCCTTGCGGGCGATCTTCTTGGCCTGCGAGATGACGGCGGCCACCGGCACGGCCTGCGGGATGGCACGCAGCATCGTCGTGATGCCGCCCACCCAGGTGCCCGTCGCCGAGCCGCTCAGGTCCGCCGAGGCCGACTTGAACTCCCACAGGCCCGTGCGGCGGTTGACCTCCCAGCCACCCTCGACCTTGGCGCTACCGGCGATGGTGATCCGCAGGCGGTAGCCGCCCACCGTGCCGCTCACGCCGCCCTGGACGCCGGCCTTGAGCGAGCAGGTGCTCACCGTCGCCGAGCCCAGCAGCTCGACGCCGAACTTCGCCTTGACGAGGTCGCGGATGTTCACGTCCGGACTCGACCAGCTGAAGCCGATCGTCCGCGTGTAGCCCACGTCGCCGCGGGCGGGCTGGATCTCGCCGTCGCCCAGGGCCTCGCCCAGGGCCTCGGGCCAGAGCAGGCCGCTGCCGTTCAGGTCCAGCACGGCGTAATAGAGGTCGGTATCGTCCTGGATGTCCTGGTCGGCCGTCAGGTACGCCACCATCGGCCGGCCGTCGGGACCGATGACGACGGACGCCCCGGCGTCGTAGAGGTCGTTGTCGGTGAGGCTCTCGGGGGCGGACCACTCGTAGCCGATGGCGGTCTTTCGGCCCACCGAGTAGAAGATCTCCCGCTCGTTGCCGGTGCCGGCCTCCCAGCTGGCCAGCATCGCCGGCTCGCCGGTGCCCAGCACGTCCTGGCCGGCGACGAGGTCGAGGTTGCGGACCGGCCCGGCCGCGATGGGCTGGGCCTCGACCCACGCGCCGTTCTCGAACCAGCTGTGCCAGACGTCCCCGTCGTGGCTCCACACCAGGTGCGTCAGCCCGTCGGCGTCGACGGCCAGCGCGGGCTGGGAGTCGGAGGTCGTCTCCTCCAACTCGGGCGCCACGTACAGGGCAAAGCCGTCCACGTCAACGTTCTGGGCGATCTCCAGCGTCGGCGGGTTGGCGTCCTGCAGGCCGTCCTGGTCCATGTCGAAGGGCCGCGAGTCCGTCGTGACGCTGTAGCTGCCCGCCTGCAGGCCGCGGATGGTGAAGGCGCCCGCCGCGTCGGTGATGGCCGAGCCGACCACGACGTTGCGGTCGCCCTGGGTCTGCAGGATACCGACGGTGAGCCCCTCGACGGGCAGGCCGGTCTGCGGGTCGGTCACGGTGCCGCGGACGGTCATCGCCGGCAGGAAGTCGGGGTCCTGGGCGTAAAGGGCGGCGAACATGGCCCGCACGTCGCGCGGGGGCGGCTCGCCCTCGACGCGCACCTGCAGCATCAGGATGTTGAGGGCCTGGACGTAGGCGCCCCACGTGTCGCCCACGCGGGTGCGGAAGGCCACCCAGAAGCCGTCCCAGTCGGCGTCGGTCATGCCCGCGGGCCGGGCCGAGGCCTCCAGCGCCTGCCAGTCGGTCTCGGTCAGCGGCGTCGTGTCGGTCGGCAGGACCGACCGGGCCCGCAGATCGAAGCCCAGCCCCGCGCTGGGCGTGTCGAAGTACAGCGGCGCCGAGTGCAGCGCCCCGGGCCGAAGGATCTCGGCCGGGCCCTCGGGGCTGGTGGCCAGCACGTGCAGATCGGTGCTGAACATCGCGTCGAGGCCGAAGCCCATCGGCGAGCCGGTGCTGCTGGTGACGATGATCAGCGGGGCGTAGGTGTCGCCGTCGCCGGTGTTGCCGTAGATCAGCCGAAGCGGGTTGCGCCGGTTGGGCCGAAGGTTCAGCGCCCCGTCGAAGTCGATGTCCACGTCGGGCCCAAGGCCCGCGCTGACGACGACCGCGCCGGCCAGGCGGACCTGCTCATCGGTGTTGGCGTCGATGGCGACCAGGTCGTAGGTGCCCGGCGTCACGCCGGTCAGGTCGTAGGTGGCGAAGGCAGTGACCGAGTCGACCACCTCGGTGCGGACGGGGACCAGGAGGGTCTGGCCGTCCAGCTCGATGCCGATCAGCACCTGGTCGTGCAGCAGGGCGCCCTGGATCTTGAGCGTCGCCCGGCCCGCGTTGCCGATGGCCGAGGGGCTCACGGCCGAGAGGCTGAACGGCACGTTCTCGGCGAGGATTTCGTAACCCGTCGCGCCGGCCGAGCCGTAGACCATCACGTAGTGCGTGCCGGTCTGGGTGATGGGGAAGGTCACCGACGGGTCGGTCAGGAACGGCTCGTTGGCGGCGGCGTCGAACTGCCCGCGGGTGGGCATCTGCCCGAAGCGGACGAACAGCTCGCCCGTGGCGTCGGGGTTCTCGCCGGCCAAGCTCAGCCGGACCGTCTGCCCGGCCTGGGCGTCGAAGCGGTAGTACACCGCCTGGCCGGCCGAGAGGCCCCCCGCCGTCGGCACGCCCAGCTCCAGCTGCGGCGCGTCGATGACGGTGCGGTCCAGCGAGGCCGACAGGTTGTTCGCCTCGTCGGTCTCGGGGATCTGGTTGCGGATGTCGCTGCGGATGATGACGTGGTACTCGCCGGGCACCACGCCGGGCAGCCGGGCGGTGACGTCGTGGGTGTAGCTCCCGCCGGCGGCCAGCGTGCCGCTGTGCAGGACGCGGGCGAAGAAGGCGTCGCCGACGTCCCAGGTCTCATCGGCCGAGATGTACAGCGAGTCGTACCACTGCCCGAAGGCCGGCTCGTCGCCCAGGTTATTCACCGTGTAGGTGACGGTGGCGTCAAGGCCGGGGAACGCATTGGCCGGGACGGTGATCGTGCCGGCGACCAGGTCGGCCGGCGGGGTGAGCGTCACGGTCATCGGGTCGCGGTCGTAGTCGGCGTTGTTGATCTCGGCGCCGCGTTCGTAGACCCGGCCCGTCGAGTCGCTCTTGACGAACACCCAGAACGGCCCCGCCAGGCCGCGCGGCACGGTGAAGGTGCCGCTGGCCGTGTAGCTCGCCCCCGCCTCCAGCGGGCCCGTGCGGGTCAGGTAGCCCAGCGAGTGGTCGCTCGACGGGTCGAAGACCTGGTCCAGCGAGAGGTAGACCGCATCGTACCAGGTGCCGGTCGCGTCGGCCTGGCCGAGGTTCTCGACGGTCCAGCTCAGCGTGAAGGGCCGGCCCGACCACGCCTCGGCCGGCACGTCGACGGCCGAGACCGCCAGGTCCGCCACCGGCGCGAGGGTGATCTCGCTGGGCTGCTCGTCCGCCCCGCCCGTGCCGCCGGGGGTGCCGGCGACATGGCCCACGCGGTCGTTGTTGGCCGTCGCCGAGCCCTCGACGACCCGGGCCTCCCCGTCGACCCGCAGGATCAGGTGGTAGCTGCCGCTGAGGTCCTGCGGCAGCGTCACGGTCCGGCTCTGGCTGTAGCCCTCGCCGGGCTGCAGGGCGCCGCTGTGCTGGAAGCGGCCCAGGCGAATGTCGTTGCCGCTGAGCAGCGCGTCGCTCGAGAGGTAGACGTCGTTGTACCACCAGGTCGCCTGCGTGGCGGCATTGCCCACGTTGCTGACCGCCCAACTCACCTGCACCGATCCGCCCGAGGCGGCCGAGCCGTCCACGGTGAACTCCGTCACCTGCAGGTCCGCCAGGAACCGCGAGATCGAGATCGGCACCAGCGCCGAGACGTTGTTGGATTCGTTGGACTCCCAGACGTGGTTGTTCACGTCGGTGGCAAAGTAGATGTAGTAGTCGCCCGCCGCCACCGACAGCGGGATGTCCACCACCCTCTGCCGGGTGAAGCCCTGCTGGGCGCCCAGCACGCCGTCGCGGGTGAAGCTCGCCAGCACCAGGTCGTTGCCGACCGTCGCATCGGCCGACAGGTAGACGCGGCAGTTCCACAGGGGCGAAATCGTGTCGCCCAGGCCGTCATTGAAGATCGTGAACTCGACGGGGATGCCCGTGCCGGCCTCGCCGGCGTTGGGGGCGGTGAACATCGGCACCGTCAGGTCGGCCGGCAGTTGCTGGACCGTCAGCGGGTCGGCGTCGTGGCCGATGTTGTTGGCGCGGTCGAGCTCGAAGACCTGCTCCTGCGAGTCGGCAAGCACGAACAGGTAGTAGCTGCCGCTCATCGTGTGCGGCAGGGAGAAGCTGGCCGTCCGCGTCGAGCCCTGCCCCGGCTCCAGGATGCCGTAGTGGCTCTGCGTGCCCAGCAGGATGTCGCTGGCGGTGTCGAGCGTCGCGTCGGCCGACAGGTAGAACGCGTTGGTCCATCGGCTGTTGGGCGTGGCGGTCGCGCCGTAGTTGGTCACGGCGTAGCTGAACGTCAGGGCCGTGCCCGCCCGCACCAGGCCCGGGGCCTCAACGAACTCGACCTCCAGGTCCGGCGGCGGGGTGAGGTTTACGTGCGTCGGCGTGTCGAGCCGCTGGCTGGTGGTGTTGTTGTCCTCCAGGACGTGCTCGTAGGCCTGGTTCAAGGCATCGGCGACGACGATGAAGTAGTAGTCCCCGCTGATGCCGATCGGCAGCGTCACCGGCAGGTTGGCGACGGTGTAGGACTCGCCGGCGTCCAGGGCGTCCCGGTGGCGATACTGGCCCAGGTAGACGTCCGAACCATCGAGCGTCGTGTCGCTCGAGAGGTAGACGTAGTCCCGCCAGTCCGACTCGAGCGTTCGGCCCAGGCCCTCGTTGACCACCGTCCAGCTGACGTAGGTGACGTTGCCGCTGAAGGCCTGGCCCGGCGCGGTGACGCTGGCGACCTGCAGGTCGGCCGGCGGGGTCAGGTGCACCAGAGTCGGCTCGCCGGCGGTGCTGTTGTCGTCCTCGTGGGTGTGCTCATAGACCTGGTTGTGCTCGTCGGCGCGGACGAGGAAGTAGTACTCCCCGCTGAGGCCCCGCGGCAGCGACACGGTCAGGGCGTTGGTGTAGCTCTCGCCGGCGGCCAGGTAGCTCGGGTTGGTCGAACGGCCCAGGTAGACGTCCGAGCCGTCCAGCACCGGATCGGTCGAGAGGTAGACCCCGTCGTACCACGTCGGCGCGCTGGTCGGGCCGGTGCCGGTGTTGGTGACCGTCCAGGAGACCTCGGTCTGCTGGCTGGAGAAGGCGTCGGTCGGCACGGCCACCGCCGTCACCTGCAGGTTGGGCAGCGGCGCGAGGCTCACGTCGATGGGCGTATCGTCGACGGTGATGTTGTTGTCCTCGGCCGCGAACTCCAGGATCTGGCCGGCGGCGTCCGTGCGGACGATGACGTACTGCAGGCCGATGCGGTTGATCGGCAGGCTGATGGTCTGGATCCGGGTA
The DNA here is from genome assembly GCA_041687295.1 of Phycisphaerae bacterium. Lineage (GTDB taxonomy): Bacteria > Planctomycetota > Phycisphaerae > SM23-33 > FEN-1343 > JAWLCG01. Next base: position 13,875 of record JAWLCG010000038.1, read on the forward strand.
ACGGATTCTCCAGCGCGGATCACGCCGGTGAACGCGAACGAGCCGACGAACTGATCGCCGCCGTAGAACGCGTCGCCCGACAGGTAGACGTAGTCGCTGAAGGTGCCCGCTAGGTCGGCGTCGCCCTGATTGGTCAGCGTCCAGCTGATCTGGATGTCGCGCCCGGAGACGGCGAGGGTGGGGGCGGCGATGTTCGAGACTACCAGGTCGACCGCCGGCGGCAGCGAGACGACGATGGCCTCGGAGACCTCGACGTTGTTGGCGTTGTTGGTCTCGGGCTGCGTGCCCGTCGCGTCGGTCTTGACGAGGATGAAGTACGTGCCCGCCGACAGGTCCACCGTCAGCGGCAGCGGCAGGTCGACGCTTCGGCTGTACTGGTGGGCCAGGCCGGGCTCGAGCGGCACGGCCGAGGCCGCCACCTCGCCCAGTAGCGTGTCGGCGGCGTCGAGCGTGGCGTCGGTCGAGAGGTACACGCGGTCGACCCAGCCCTCGACGGCTGGATCGGTGCCGACGTTGGCCACGCTCCACTCCACGCGCACGCTCTGGCCGAAGACCGCCGTCGCCGGGGCCGACACGTCCAGCACCGTCAGGTCCGGCGACTGCAGGTCGACGGTGGCGACGTAACGGTCGCTGGTCTGGTCGCCCAGGCCGTCCTGGTCCTGGTCCATCCAGTTGCCCACCGCGTCGGTGATCGACGGGCCGACGACCATCGTGTAGGTGCCGAAGGCGGCCTGGTCGTTGAAGCGGACCGTCCAGGTGTCGCCCGTGCCGCTCAGGCCGGTGAGCTGGCCCAGGAGGTTCACGCCGCCGGGCCCGACGAAGCTCTGGATGTCGGCCAGGGTGAAGCTGGCCGGGTCGATCGGCTCGTTGAAGACCAGCGTCAGCTCGCCGAAGGGCGCCGACGCCTGCAGGGCGGGCAGCTGGTCGATCACGCGCGGGCCGGTCATGTCGATGGCGAACGCGCCGTCGTGGGCGCTGCTGGGCTGGCCCTGCAGGTCGCTGACCGCACCGGCCGGCAGGTGGTAGCTGTAGCTGCCCTCCACGTTCGGCACGGCCAGGTCGAACCGAACCGTCGCGGCGTCCAGCACCGTCACGCCGGTGACGCTGACGCCGGCGTCGTCGAAGAGCAGGTCGCCGGCGTCCACGCTCGACAGCAGGATCGCCTCGTTGAAGCGCACCGTCAGGAAGGTCGGGGCGGCGGCGAAGCCCTGACCCTGGGCCGGGTCGGTCGCCACGACGGCCGGGCCGGCGGCGGGGTTGGCCGCGCCGTCCTTGCGCAGGGAGATCGTGTACTCGCCCAGCTGCGTCGAGCGCAGGCGCAGCACGTACGGGCCGGTGCCGCCGGCGGGCACGGTGTAGCGGAGCGTGGCGTTTCGGCCATCGTCGGCGCTGTTGTCGTCGCTGGCGACCAGCAGGCCGTCGGCGTTGTACAGGTAGACCACCGGGTCCAGCGGGTTGGTCGGCAGGCCCGGGCCGCCCAGCGGTGTGGCGGTGACGACCTCGAGGGTCTCGCCCTCGGCCAGCTCGATGCGGTAGCCGTCGGCGACCTCGCCGCTGGTCACCAGGTTGTCCAGGGCGGCCGTCTGCCCGCCGCTGCCGCTGGCGAGGATGTAGGCGATCTCGGCGTTCGCCCGGCTGATCGTCAGCCGTTGCGGCACCCCAGCGGGAGTGTTCCAGCCCGAGACGCTCTGCAGCAGCGTGCCGTCGGCGGCGTAGGCGTTCAGGATGCCCGGGTCGCTGGAGTCGTCGCCGATGACGTCGATGGAGACCTCGGTGACCGGGTGGTCAAAGTCCGCCCGCAGCCAGCGGCTCGAGGAGTTCCAGGAGTAGGACCCGCCGTAGCCGTACACCCGCCCGCCCGTCGAGGCCAGCGTGGACACCAGGGAGGTCACGGCGGTGCCCAGCGGGGTTTGGCCGTCGGAGGCGACGGCGCGGAGCGTGACGCCCTCGAAGAAGTGCTCGAGGTTCGTGCCGGGGTTGGCCTGGTCGGGGTCGGCCTCGATGGCGCCGGCGCTGAGGGCGCCGACGGCCACCACGGCCCAGCCGCCCTGGCCGTCGGGGGCCCAGGTGAGCGGCTGGGCGGTCTCGAGCTGGTCGTTCCGCTCGGCGTCGAACTGACCGTTCCGCAGGGCCGTCAGCGAGTAGCGCACGCCTTCCGGGCCGGTCACGCGCAGCAGGTACGCCCCATCGGCCGGGGCCACGAAGCCGTCCACAGCCGCCAGGTAGTTGGTCGGCCCGGCCAGGCCCAGGGCCAGCATCGCGCCGGTTGCGTCGGTCAGGGCCAGCTCCAGGCCGCTGGCCTCAGGCCCGGCCAGGATGGCCGAGAGCATCTCGCCGGCCAGCAGCTCGATGCGGTAGAAGTCGTCGGCGCCGTCGGTCTGGCCCAGCACGGCCAGTCGCTGGCCGGTCAGCCCCGCCGGCAGGGCCGAGGCAGACAGGGCCTCGGCGTCGGCGGGCAGGTCGTTGGAGGTCCCGCCGAGCAGCTCGCCCTCCAGGGCGGCGTTGAGCACGACGCCCAGGCTGTAGGCGCCCGCCCCGGCCTCGCCGGTCACGGTGACGGTGTAGAGACCCGCCTGCACCGCCGGCAGGGCGTTGAGTACCAGGGCCTCGCCCGCCGAGCCGGCCGCGGCCGTGCCCAGCACCGTGCCGTCGGGCCCGCGGAGCGTGAGGGTGGCCTGCAGGGCGGCGTCGACGGTCAGCCACAGCGACACGACCTGGCCTGCGTCGAGATCCAGGCTGAAGCCGTCCGCATCGCCGGTGTCGTTCACCAGGCCCTCAGCGAGAGCCTTGTAGATCAGCCCGCCGGCCGGGGCGATCGGCTCCAGACCCGTCAGGGCCTCGGTGTCGCGGTCGACCTGGAAGCGTACGACGAAGTCGTCGCCGGCCAGTCCGTCCCCGTCGCCGTCGAGCCGGTTGCCCCGGCGGTCGGTGAAGGCGTCAGCGGCACTGAGGAGGCGCAGCTCGTACTGGCCCTCGGGCAGGTCGGCGAACTCGACCGTCGCGACGCTGGTGGCCGGGTCGTAGCTGAAGCTCACCGGCGTGTAGCTCGTGCCGCTGGCAGTGTCGGTCAGCGTGACGTCCTCGGCGCCCAGCGCATCGGTGGCCAGCTCCTCGCTGAACCGCACCGTGTAGGTCAGCGCCCCCGGGGCGACCGTGTCGCCTTCAGTCAGCGAGCTCTCGACCACGGTCGGGTCGGTCACGTCGGCGTCGAACTCGGCCGACCAGGCCTGCAGCGATCGGCCGGCGATGCTGGTCAGGGCCCCGGCGGCGATCTCGACGGTGTAGACCCCATCGCCCGTGTTGGCCGAGCCGATCTCGAACGCCAGCGTCCGGGCATCGACCACGGTCACACCGTCGGCGGGCACGCCGTTGACCGTCAGGTCACCGGCCTGCAGGCTGCTCAGCAGCACCGGCTCGCTGAAGCTGACCGTGTAGGTGGTCGGGAAGGCGCCCAGCAGCGCGCCGTCGGCCGGGTCGCTCTGGATGGCCGAGAAGGCCTCGGCGGCCCCGGTGAAGCCGCTGGCCGTCAGGACGTACTCGCCGGCGGCGTCGGCGCTGTAGACCCGCAGCGTGTAGGTGCCCGCCTGGGCGACCTCGAAACTGAGCACGGCGTTGCGCCCGTCGGCGGCGGAGTTGTCGTCGCTGGCCACCAGGTTGCCGTCGGCGTCGTAGAGCTCCAGCACGGGGTCGAGCTCGTTGACGAACTCGCCGGGCCCGCCGGCGGGGGTGTGGGTGGCGAACTCCAGCCGGTCGCCGGCCTGGGCGGGAATGGCGTATTCGTCCGCCCCGCCGCCGCCGCCGCCGGACCACTGGACCGCCTGGGTGAACAGCTGCACCAGCTGGGCCGAGCCCTCGAAGGGCCGGTAGCCGCCGTAATTGCCCGACATGCCGAACATGGTCACCCGGCCATCGCCGTACTCGTGCACGGCCACGGCGTCCTGGGCCGAGCTGCCGCGGACCAGCACGGTGCCGAAGGCAGCCTGGCTGATCTCGCTGCCCACGGTCGGGATGACGAACGAGGTCGGCAACCCAGCCGTCACCGGGTGGTCCACCACCACAGTGTAGGTCTCCGAGCCCGTCGTGCCGTTGCTGCGGCGCAGCGGGATCAGCTCGGCCATCTGGCTGTAGTAGCCCTGGCCCAGGTCGTAGCCCATCCACCCGGTCATCACCAGACCGCCGCCGCCGGCGACGTAGTCCAGCATCGCCTGCTGCACGGCGACGCTGAAGCCGCTGCCGTAGGTATTGCCGTTGGCCAGCACGACCACGTCGAAGCCCGACAGCGGGGGTGTGCCCGTGTAGGCGTACTCCAGCTCCGCACTGAGCGTGACGGTATGGCCGGCCGACTCCAGGAAGGACTTGATGGAGTTTTCCGTCGTGCCGTCGCGCAGGATGAACACGTCCAGCGGCCCGCCGTTGCCGCTGTCGGTCGAGCCCAGGGCCGTGCCCGTCGGCAGGATGGTCTGGCCGGCCTGGCCGGTCCACTGGCGCAGCAGGTTGAAGGTCGCCCCGGCCGTCACGATCAGGCTGTAGTCGGCCAGGCCCGCCTCGCTGCGCACCTCCAGGTAGTAGGTGCCCGCCTCGGCGGCGACGAAGTTCTCGATGTACCGGCCGACGTCGCGGGCGTCGTCCAGGCCGATCGTCAGCGGCAGGCCGGCCGAGTCCAACAGCTGCAGCGAGAGGCCCTCGCCGTTGAGGCCCGTCAGGATCATCGACGCCGACTCGCCCGCCGCCAGCGTGAAGGCGTAGACGTCGGCGCCGGCGTCGACCTGGCCCACGACGCCGAGGCGCGAGGCGCTGGCCGTCAGCGCCACGGCCGAGCCGCTCAGGTCCTGGGCCTCGGCCAGCGTGTTGTTGGCCGCGCCGCCAAGGCTCTCAGCCTCCAGGGCGGCGTTGAGCCACAGCTCGGCCTGGTAGCTGCCGGTGCCCTCCAGCGAGGTCACCTCGACGCGGTACGTGCCGTCCAGGGCCGTCGGCAGCGTCTGCAGCACGGCGGGTTGGCCGGCGAGGGCGGCCTCGGCCACGCCCAGCGACGTGCCGTCGGGGCCGAACAGCTCCACGCGCGCCCGCTGGCCCGCCTGGCCGGGACGCAGCACGAAGCTGATCGTCTGGCCCGCGTCGACGTCGACGGTGTAGGCGTCCACGTCGCCGACAATGCGGAAGCTGCCCTGCTCGATGCCGCGGTAGATCAGGCTGCCCAGAGGGATCTGCCCCTCCAGCGGCGTGGGGTACATGGCCGTGCCCCGGTCGATCGTGAAGCCGACCAGGAAGTCGCCGCCCGGCGCGCCGTCGCCCGAGAGGTTGGGCCCGATCGGCCAGGCCGTCGCCTCGCCGTCCAGGGCGTTGCCGTATACGTCGGTCAGCCCGCCGGCCAGCAGCGCGAAGGTGTAGGTGTCCTCGGGCAGTTCGCTGAACTGGACCGTCAGCTCCAGACTGCCCGGGGTGTAGAGGATCGCGTCGGGCAGGTACTCGGCGGCCGGCCCGTGGCCGAACAGACTGAAGGCCGAGGCGTTCACGCTGGCCGGGTCGAGCGGCTCGTCGAGGGTGAACACGAAACTCACCGGGCCGTCGGGCAGGATCTCGCCGTCCTGAATCGACGAGTCGACGATCCGCGGGCCCACGGCGTCGACGACGAAGCTGGTGGCGAAGCCGTCGATCGGCTCTCCGTTCAGGCCGACCAAGGCCCCCCCCGCCAGCTCCACGCTGTGCGGGCCGGGGCCGGGACTGGCGATCAGGAAGTGCAGCACGTACGGGCTGCTGGGCAGGACGATCGTGGCGGGCACGCCGTCGACCGTCAGGGCGGACGGGTCCAGCGAGTCCAGCCGCACCGGCGTGGTCAGGCGCAGCTCGATGCGAGTCGGCTCCTCGCCCAGCACGGCCCCGTCGCCGGGCAGCACCTCGGCCACGGCCGCCACCGGCTGGCCGGTATGGCCCGAGACGCGCAGGATGTAGTCGCCCTCGCCGAGGATGCTCTGGTCGCTGATCTCGACGCGGTAGGTCCCGCTGGCCGGCGCCGTGACGACCAGCCGGGCGTTGCGTCCGTCGGCGGAGTCGGCGTCCTGGGCGACGACACTGCCGTCGGGGCCGTACAGAACCACCAGCGGGTCGAGCGTGCTGCCCGGCTCGCCGGGGGCCTGACCGGGGGTGCTCGTCTCGATCACCAGCGCATCGCCCGCCTGGGCCACGAAACGGTAGACGTCCATGGCGCCGCCGCTGCCGCCGAGATGCCCCACCGCGGCGCCGGAGCTGTGCATGTCCACGCCCCAGGCGTTGGGGTTGAGCTGCGGCAGATCGTCCAGGCCGTTGTCGAAGGCCGCCCCGACCGTCGCCGTCAGGCGGTAGGTGTCGCCGGAGCCGTCGACGCGCAGGTAGTACGTGCCGTCCGTCGGCGCGACGAACTCGCCCAGCGCGCGCTGCGTGCCGGCGGAGTTCCATCCGGCGTAGGCCAGCGCGTTGCCGGCCGGGTCCAGCAGCCAGAGCTCCGCGTCGGCCATCGCCGGCACCAGCGAGGCCGACAGGGCCTGCCCGGCCTGCAGGTCGACCGAGTAGAAGTCCACCGCGTCGCCCTGGGCCACCACCGAGGTCAGGCCCACGCCGCCGCCGAGGTCGCGCAGCAGGCCGTCGAGCGCCTCGG
>JAWLCG010000039.1:0-20475 GCA_041687295.1 Phycisphaerae bacterium
GCGGGCACGGCCCGCCGTCGATGACGGCCAGCGCCTCGGCCGGCCCCGGCGCCCCCGCGGCGGGCCGTGCCCGCCCGACCCTCGCGACTGGCCCGTGGGACACAGGTCCAGCAGCGGGCAATCGTCGCAGCGGGGGTTGCGGGCCGAGCAGACGCGTCGGCCCAGCTGGATCAGCAGCAGGTGCATGGCGTAGCGGTCGGCCGGGGCGATCCACGGCGTGAGCCGCTCGTGGGCCTGCTCGGCGGTGCAGGCTTCGTCCAGCAGGCCCAGGCGGATGGCGATGCGGTGGATGTGCGTATCGACGGGGAAGACGGGCATGCCGAAGCTGAACATCAGCACGCAGTTGGCCGTCTTGGGCCCCACGCCGTCGAAGGCGATGAGGTAGTCGTAGGCCTTCCCCGCCGACCAGTCGGCCAGGAACTCCAGGTTCGCCCGCCCGTGGGCCGAGCGGATCTGGCGGATGATGGCCTGGATCCGCGGCGCCTTCTGGCGGCTCAGGCCGGAGATGCGGATGCACCGCTCGATCTCGTCCACGTCCGCCGACGCAAGGGCGTCCCAGCTGCGGAACCGCCGCCAGAGCTGCTTGTAGCCCGCGGTGCTGTTGGCCTTGTTGGTGTTCTGCGACAGGATCGTCGCCACCAGCACCCCGACCGCCCCGCCCCACCGCTTCCACGGCCGAGGCCCATACGTCGCCACCAGCCGACGCAACACCCCCCGCAGCACGCGCCGCGGGTCCTTGTTTTCGACGGTCGAAGCCATGGGGACAGTATAGCGTGCCCCCGTAGGCCGGGTCGAGCGCCAGCGAGGCCCGGCACCGATGCCGGCCCGCCTCCCCGAGTCAGCCCATATAGCCCCCGGCATGCCGGGGGGTCTTCGGAGGCGCCTGCCCACCCAACGGCCGCTCCGCCGACGCCGTTGCGCGAGCAACCAGTTGCTCGCCCTACGGGTCTACGGCCCCTCGCCCGCGCGGAGGGCGGCGGCGAAGGCGGCGTTGTGCGGTTTTGCCAGCTCGGCGGCGAAGTCGGCCATGTCGAGCCACCTGACCGTGTGGTCGTTCAACAGGACGGACCGGCCCTTTGGATCGCAGTCCAAGTAGTTGCAGGCGATGATGGCGTCGGGCGGCGAGCCGGCGCTCGGCGGCAGGTAGAAGTAGTCGCTCGGCCGGCCGCTGGGGGGATTCCTGAGGGGGTGCGTCAACTGCTTGTGCGGCACGCTTCCCGCATCGACCAGGACCTGGAGGTCCGACGGCGGCACGCGGCTGTCATCCACGTATGTCTGAATTGCCTGCCCGATGGCCTTGAGGTGAGCCTGGCTGATCACGCGACGAACCCGATCATGCAACTGCCGCTCCCGCCACAGGGACCAAGGCATCAGCCCGATCGTCAGGACGCCGCAGATCAGGCCACAGGCGGCCAGCGCTCGGCCCCGTCGGGCCCTGCGGAGCGCGCAGGCCCCCAAGGCCACAGCCATGGCCGCCACCGCGAAAGCCAGCCCAGACTCGGGGTGCGGACCGGCGAGGAACAGGATCACCAGCCCCAGCAGGCCCAGGGCCGCCGCGATTGGAGCGGCGACGGTGTCCCACCTCGTCCGCTGAGAGGGGGCGTAGGGCAGCGGCGTCGGGGGCGGCGTGTTGGTCTCGTCCATCGGGGTTCCCATCCTGGATCCGAAGGTGGGGCTTCGCTCCGCTGCGCCCCAGCCTACGGCCCCTCGGCCGCGCGGAGGGCGGAGGTGTTGTGCATAGCGTTCAGAACGCGTCGCCGAGGTGCACCACGTGCCGGGCCAGCGGGGTGTCGGCCAGGCCGTTCACCAGTCGGCGGTCGGCTGTCACCATCTTCGCCTTGCTCGACACCGCCAGGGCCAGGTACATGCAGTCGTAGACGGTTCGCCCCGTCTGCAGGGCCAGCCGCAGGGCCGGCTCGGCCAAGGCCATGCACGGCGTCGACAGCAGGGGCAGGCTCCGCAGGTCGGTCACCAGGGCCAGGGCCTCCTCTTCGCTGACCTCGCCCCGCGTGCGGTACTTCCAGATGACGTTGGCCAACTCGGCGTAGACCAGATCCGGCACACGCAGCACGTACCGCCCCGTCAGCACGGCCCGGGCCGGCTCGGCGTACTCCTCCTGCAAGAACGCGGCCGCCACGCCGCGGGCGTCGACGGTGACGGCCTTCACCGCTGCCGGTCCTCGTGGATCAGATCGGTGCTGCGGCTGAACGTCCGCCCCGCGAACCGCTGCTTCCAGCCGTCCAGCATCCGGGAGACCTCCTCGCCGCCCAGGCCGGCCGCCTGCTCGAGCAGGGCCTTCACCTCGCCTTGCAGCGACCGCCCGTGCTGCTTCGCCCGGGCCTTGAGCCGATCCACGGCCTCGGGCTTCACGTTGCGGACCAGGATGTCGGGCATGGTCTGATCTCCAGTGGAGTGGGGTTCGATATCATAATGATATCATCCAAACCCGCCGCCGGCAAGCCCCATCGCCTACGGCCCCTCGGCTGCACGGAGGGCGGCGGCGAAGGCGGCGTTGTGCGGCTTGGCCAGCTCGAGCGCGAAGACGGTGTCGGTAAGCCACCGGACCGCGCCGTCGTTGAACAGCACGGCCCGGCCCTCGTCACTGCAGTCATCGTACCCGCAGGCGACGATCGCGTCCTTCAGCGTCCCGGCGGTGGGCGGAAGGTAGAAGTAGTCGCTGGGGCGGGCGCTGGCGGGCCCTTTGCCGGGGTGCTTCAGGGCCTTGGCCACCAGAAGCTTCTCCGTCACCAGCGCCTGGAGGTCCGGCGGGTTGGAGTCCCCGTGTGCGTTCTGGTACATGAGAAGGGCCAGGCCGATGCCTCTGAGGTTGTTCATGCTGTAGGCGCGGATGTGGCCTCGGGCAACGGCGGCCTGGTGCTGCCAACTCAGCCCCGACTCCACAAGGCCCCAGCAGCCCAGCAGCAGAGCCAGAACGGCCAGCCTGCGCCCCCACCGCCGGGCCAGCAGCACCCACCCGGCGAGCAGCACGGCTACCATCGCCAGCGGCACCAGGAGGTAGCCTCCCGCGCGTCCCAGCAGCAGGTACTGCGCGAACAGGCTGGCGACGCCACAGCCCACGGCGACCTCCGCCGGCGCCCGCTCCCACCAGGATTGCCTGAAGCGGGCGTAACCCAGCGGCGTCGGGGGCGGGGTGTCGGTCTTGTCCATCGGGCCTCCCATCCTGCATCCGAAGGTGGGGCTGCGCCCCAGCCTACGGCCCCTCGGCCGCGCGGAGGGCGGCGGCGAAGGCGGCGTTGTGCGGCTTGGTCAGTTCGGCGGCGAAGGCGGCGTCGGTGAGCCGCTCAACTTTGCCGTTGACGAACAGCACGACTCGGCCGGTGCCGGGGCAGTCGGCGTATTCGCAGACGAGGATAGCGTCCGGCGGAGCGTCGGAGGCCGGCGGATGGTAGAAGTAATCGGTCAACCGCCCTCCACCAGGGGCAAATGGGTCGCGGTCGGGATGCGTGACCTCTGCCTGGTTGTAGAAGTAGCTCCCCTTGAGCGACAGCAGATCCGGCGGATTGGCCTGGGCATGGTCGTCCCGGTAGTTCGAGATAGCCGCCCCGAGGTTCCGCAGTTGGATCTCACTGGTGAGGATGCAGCATGCGCAGGGGGCCGTCGGCGGGGTACGGAGTAGTCCTAGACCGGAGATGCCAGCGGCCAGCGTGCCCAGGAGCAGGCCGGTAAGGGTGAAGCGCCGGCCCGGCCGGGTAGTCAGAAGCGCCAGCCCTCCTACCAGAAAGACGCTCAGCCCCATCACCAGCGTCAGCCCAGTCTCGTGGGCCGGCCAAGTGAAAAGCAGACCCAAGAGGCTGGTCAGGCCCAGCACGAGTGCGCCTAACACTGGAATCTGGCGCCACCAGGCCGGCTTCGTCGGGGCATAGGGGAGCGGGGTTGCGGGCGTCGGAGCTTCGTCGGGCATCGGGGTCCCCTTTTTCTGCGGTCGGTGGCGAAGGACGATCCACTCCCCTGCCCCGACCCGGCGCCCGTGGGCCCCGCAGGCTCGGCCCGTGCCGATGCCCACGGATGGCAATCCGTGGGCTTGGAGAGAGGCGCCGAGGACATGCGTCACGACCTCGGGATCGGGCGCCTCGGCGGGGCCGGGGGCGTGCGATCTCAGAACCTCAAGAGACCTCTGTGGGCCTTTCTCTGTGTCCTCTGTGTGCTCTGTGGCCCATTCCCGGGCGTCCGCCGTCGTGCCGGGCCTCGCTTTGCTCGACCCGGCCTACAGGCCTATTCCACCGGGGCCTGCTCGGGGGCGGGCTGGGGGGCGGCTTTGCGCTGGCGGCGGCGGGCGAGCTTGCCCTGGAAGCTCATCAGGCTCACGTAGAAGAAGCCCAGGGCGAAGATGATCAGGAACGGGGCGCTCATGGCCGAGCGGAAGTGGATCAGGCTGGCCACGGTGCAGGCGACCATGTACAGGCCCATCAGCAGCTCGATGTACGGCACGATGTCGAACTTCGCCCGGCTGCGGACGGCCCGCTTGTGCGTCTCGTACTCGGCCTGGCCGGCGCCGAACTTCGGCGTGCGGACGAACTCGCTCTGCTGGCCGAACAGGGCCTCGAGCACCGCCTTGGCGTTGGAGACGGCCAGGCCCACGCCCAGAGCCATCAGCACCGGCAGGTACTTCAGCGTGTCGCGCCACGTGCCGAACAGCTCGAACTGGCTGCACACGTAGAACATGCTCGCCGACAGCGTCGCCAGGGCGAACACGCTCATGTCGAAGATCGCCCGAAACAGCGTGCCCTGCTCCATCGGCACCGTCTGCAGGTAGATGGCCGGGAACATCATCAGCACCAGCAGGATCACCATCAGGTGGATCGAGAAGCTCGTCAGGTGGAAGGTGGCCTCGACCTTGGCCTTGAACGGCGCGCGGCTGCGCCAGATGGTCGGCAGCAGCTTGATGGCCGTCTGCGTGCCCCCCTTGGTCCAGCGGTGCTGCTGGGCCTTGAAGGCGTTCATGTCGGGCGGCAGCTCGGCCGGGGCCGTCAACTCGGGCAGGAAGATGAACTTCCAGCCCTTCAGCTGGGCGCGGTAGCTGAGGTCCATGTCCTCGGTGAGCGTATCGTGCTGCCAGCCGCCGGCGTCGACGATGGCGTCCTTGCGCCACGTGCCGGCCGTGCCGTTGAAGCTCATGAACCGCCCGCTGCGGTTGCGGGCGACGTGCTCGATGACGAAGTGGCCGTCGAGCAGGATGGCCTGGCTGCGGGTCAGGACGTTGTCGCGGCGGTTGATGTGCTCCCAGCGGGTCTGCACCACGCAGACCTTCGGGTCGGTGAAGTGGTGGATCGACCGGGTGAGGATGTCGGGGTCGGGGACGAAGTCGGCGTCGAAGATGGTGATGAACTGGCCGGTGGCGGTCTTGAGGCCATTTTCGAGGGCGCCGGCCTTGTAGCCGGTGCGGTCGGTGCGGTGGATGTACTCGATGGCGAAGCCGCGGGCGGCGGCCTCCTCGACGGCCTGGCGGGCGATGGCGCAGGTCGAGTCGGTCGAGTCGTCGAGCACCTGGACCTGGAGCTTCTCGCGGGGGTAGCGGATCTCCTGGACGCGCTCGATGATGCGGCGGGCGACGTACTGCTCGTTGTACATCGGCAGCTGGACGGTGACCGGCGGCAGTTCGGCGAAGCGGGTCTTGGGCCGATGGCTGCGGTGGCGGTGGCGGTAGTACAGGAACAGCAGCCCGTAGCGGTGGAACCCGTAAAGCGAAACGGTGACCAGGACGGTGGTATAGACCGTCATGAAGATCGTCTCGAGCACGCCGATGCCGTCCATACCACACTCCCCGATAAGAGGGCCGGGCCACCGCCAGGGCGCGGCCGGCGCCCGGAAGTGCGGCATTGTAAGGGGCGTGAGCCCAAACCGTCAAGAACCACTCGGGCCCGGAGTGGCCGGGTGCCGGGGCTGCGGTCTGTGCAGCCACGCCTTTGGATCTCTCCGACGGCCCCGACAGAGGGCGAGGTCGTTAGACACAGATTGCCCAGCGCGGGCTGCGCCCGCAACCCGATTGCGGATTGGGGATGCAGAGCGCAGAGGGCATAGGGTCTGTGGGGCGCTGGCAGGCGGTTGGGAAGAAACAGCGCGCGGGCTCTGCCCCCACACCCCCGGGATTTGTCGCTTTGGGGCCTCTGGCATGGGATAGGCTCACGCCCCTGCCGGCCGGCCCACCTGAGAACGGGCCGCTCAGTGCCTCTGCCGGTGGGCCCCAATGCGCAAAATCCCGGGGTCTGGGGCAGAGCCCCAGGCTGTTTCTCCGATGGTGGGGTTGGAGAAATCGCTACAGAAGATCGTGGTTCATCTGTGCAATCTGTGGACCTCACTCGCTCGTCTTGGGCGGCGGGTCCCTGGGGGGGGCAGCCCTGCGTCTGCGCGCGGAGGGCTACTCGAGGGCGGCGAGGATCTTCTGTCGCATGGCCTCCATCTCGCCCTCGGCGTACTGGGCGGCGGGCCAGTTGAAGCGGAAGGCGTCGCCGGGCGCGCGGGGGATGATGTGGAAGTGGACGTGCCCGACGGCCTGGTTGGCGAGTTGGCCGTTGTTCTGCAGGATGTTGTAGGCCGGTGCGCCGGTGGCCTGCTGGACGGCGCGGGCAAGGCTGGGTAGGTGGCGGAGAACCTGGCCGGCCAGCGAGCCGGTCATCTCGTCGAGGCGTTCGACGTGGGTCTTGGGGATCAGCAGCGCATGGCCCGGGGTCAGCGGGTTGACGTCGAGGAAGGCCAGGGCCTCGTCAGTCTCCAGCAGCTTGGCACAGGGGATGTCCCCGGCGGCGATACGACAGAAGATGCAGTCGGTGGACTTCACGGGCAGACTCCTTGGGCCGGCGTGGCCCCCCCACATGGAACAAGCCCGGCCAACGCAGTTGACCGGGCTTGCCAGGGTACTCGATTGGCGGGCCGGGGGCTAGGCCTTCTCTTCGGATTCGCCTTCGGCCGGGGCCTGCGCCGACGCGCCGACGGCGGCGCCGGCGGCTTCGTGGCGCTTGGCGGCGCGGCGACGGCGCCGGCTCGAGCCGCCGCCCTGCCCGCCGCCCGCTCCGGCCTCGACCAGCTGCAGGACGACCTGCTTGCCGGCGTCGCCGATCCGCCGCTCGGCCAGGCGGATGATCCGCGTGTAGCCGCCGGGGCGCCCGGCGTAGCGGGGCGCGATGTCCTTGAACAGCCGGTCCAGGAGGCTCTGCTCCTCGACCTCGGTCTCGACGCCGTCGACGACGCGGACCATCTCGCCGCGGACGCCGCGGCGGTTGCCCAGCTCCGAGCTGACCAGCCGGCGGGTGTGGACGCTGTCCGTCCGCGCCATGCTGATCAGCCGCTCGACGTAAGGCTTGATTTCCTTGGCCTTGGGCTCGGTGGTCCGAATGGCTCCGTGCTGGAACAGGGCCATGGCCAGGTTCCGCCGCAGGGCCTTGCGGTGGGCCGCGGTGCGACCCAGGGTTCTGCCTGCAATCCGATGACGCATTGTGACTGCCCTTCTATCTGATCCGCGGGGCCACCAGGGCCGCCACGCGTGGTCCTACTCGGTGTCCTCGTCCTCGTCCTCGTCCTCGGGCATCTCGACGGACATGCCCAGCGTCAGGCCCAGGTCGGCGAGCTTGCGCTTGATCTCGCGGAGGCTGGTCTTGCCGAAGCTGCGGATCTTCAGCAGGTCCGACTCGCTCAGGGTGACCAGCTGCCCGAGATTCTTGATGTTGGCGGCCTCGAGGCAGTTGCTCGCCCGCACGCTGAGGTCCAGCTCGGTGACGTCGCGCTGGAGCTTGTCGGCCATCTCGGTGTCGACGCTGGTGGTCGGCTCGGTGATCGCGCTGACGGGCAGCTCCTCGCCCACGTCGAAGTACTGCACGAAGGGGTTGAGGTGCTTGCGGAGGATCTTGGCGGCCTCGACCATCGCCATCTCGGGCGTGACGGTGCCGTTGGTCCAGATCTCCAGGATCAGCCGGTCGTAGTTGGTCTTCTGCCCGACGCGGGTGTCCTCGGTGTTGTAGCGGACACGGCTGACCGGGCTGTAGGCGGCGTCGACGTAGATCCGCCCGATCTCCTGGTCGGCGTCGGGCTCGATCATCTCTTCGGCGGCGACGTACCCGCGGCCGGAGTCGACGACCATCTCCATGTCGAATTCCTGGTTCTCGCTCAGGGTCGCCAGGACGTGGTCGCGGTTGATGATCTCAATGGCCGGGTCGGCCTCGATCATGTCGGCGGTCACCGGGCCCTTGGTGCTGGTGCGGACCCGCATGGTCTTGGGGCCCTCGCCGTGGAGCTTGACGACCAGGCTCTTGACGTTGAGGATGATGTCGGTGACATCCTCCATCACGCCGGGCATGGACTGGAACTCATGCTGGGCCCCGGCCATCTTGACGCTGGTGACGGCGGCACCTTCCAGACTGGACAGCAAGATCCGCCGGAGGGAGTTGCCGACCGTCGTGCCGAGCCCTCGCTCGAACGGCTCGATGGTGAACCGCCCGTAGGTCGGGATGGACACGGCCTGGTCGCTCACCACGCGGGTCGGCAGTTCGAGACCTCGCCATCTGATTCGCATTGAAAGCCTCCGTCTGTTGGGACTCGCCCCGGGGGGCCCGTCCCGCTCGTGCTTGTCGCTTACTGGCTGCAGAACTCGACGATGAGGTTCTCTTCGACCGGGATCATGACGTCATCCCGCGTCGGCATCCCCACGACCCGGCCCTCGAGCTTGCTGAGGTCCATGGTCAACCAGTTCTGCAGGACCGGCTCGCCGAGCTCCTCGATATTGCGGCGGACGAGGCCCTGGCTTCGCTCATTGTTCTTGATGGTGATCGTGTCGCCGACGTCGACCAGGTAGCCCGGGCGGTCGAGCTTTCGGCCATTGACGTAGACGTGGCCGTGGCCGACCAGCTGGCGGGCGGCCGAGCGGCTCGGGGCGAAGCCCAGCTTGTGGACGGTGTTGTCCAGGCGACGCTCCAGCAGCACCAGCAGGGTCACGCCGGTGTTGCCCTTGCCCTTCTCGGCCATGCGGTAGTACCGCATGAACTGCTTGTCGTAGACGCCGTAGTAGCGCTTGACCTTCTGCTTCTCGCGGAGGCGGACGCCGTACTCGCTGGTCCGTCCGCGCCGCCAGCCGTGCTGGCCCGGCGGGTTGTCGCGGCCCTGGCGCTCCAGGGGGTGCTTGGCGGTCTGGCTGCGCAGGCCCTTGAGCATCAGCTTGACGCCCTCGCGGCGTTCCAGACGGAATTTCGGTCCGGTGTACCGTCCCATGTGCTTCTGACTCCCGTAGAGGTCTCAAGCCGCCGGACGTGCCGGCGGCGAATGGATCCATGGCCCCGCGGCTAGACGCGGCGCTTCTTCTTCGGCCGGCACCCGTTGTGGGGGATGGGCGTGCTGTCTTCGATGCCGCTGATCCGCAGACCGGCGGCCTGCAGGGCGGTCACGGCACTCTCCCGGCCGCTGCCGGCGCCGCTGACGCGGACCTCGACTTCACTGAGGCCCATCTTCCGGACGGTGCCGGCGCATTTCTCGGCGGCACGCTGGGCGGCGAAGGGGGTGCTCTTGCGGGCGCCCTTGAAGCCGACCGTGCCGGCCGAGTCCCACGCCAGGGTCTCGCCGTTGGTGTCGGTAATGGTCACGATCGTGTTGTTGAAGGTCGCCTTGACAAAGGCGATCCCTTTGGCAACGTTGCGCTTGACTTTTCTGGTGCGTACCTTGGCCATGGGCTCTCGCTCTCGTGCAGCCCGGGTCACGCCCGGGGCCGGGATGTACTACCTCATCTCCTTGACGCTCTTCTTGCCGGCGACCGTCTTGCGCGGGCCCTTGCGGGTCCGGGCGTTGGTCTTGGTCCGCTGTCCGCGGACGGGCAGGCCCCGGCGGTGCCGCAGCCCGCGATAGCTGCCGATGTCGCGCAGGCGGGCAATGTTCTGCTGCACCTGCCGCCGCAGCTGACCTTCGACGGTGTAATCCGAGTCGATCAGCGTGGCGATGCGGCTCAGCTGGGTCTCGTCCAGGTCTTTGGCCCGCATGTGCGGGTCGATCTCCGCCTTGGCGCAGATCTCCTGGGCGAACTTCGGGCCGATACCGTAGATGTACTGCAGGCTCACGACGGTCGGCTTATCGTTGGGAATATCGACACCCACTACACGTGGCATCGGGTCGCTCCTTCTCGCTTAGCCCTGGCGCTGCTTGTGCCGGGGGTTGGTGCAGATCACACGCACGACGCCCTTGCGGCGGATGACCTTGCAGTTCTCACAGATCCGTTTGACGGAACTTCGTACCTTCATCGCTCTTGCCTTTCTCCACAACGGCTCGGCGGGCTCTCTCGCCGCTCACCGGCCGTCTGTCAACACATCCACGCCGTCGGCCGTGATCGCCAGCATGTGCTCGAAGTGCGCCGCCGGCTGGCCGTCTTCGGTCACCACGGTCCAGCCGTCCGACTCCATCAGCACGCCGGCGGTGCCCATGTTCACCATGGGCTCCACCGCCAGCACCAGCCCCTCCCGCAGGATGATGTCCCGCGAGCGGAGCTCCCGGCTGACGTAGTTGGGCACCTTGGGTTCCTCGTGCATCTCGGTGCCGATCCCGTGCCCGACAAACTGCCGCACGACGCTGAAGCCCTCGCCCTCGACGTAGGCCTGCATTGCCCCGGCCACGGTGCTCCACCGCTCGCCTGGGCCGGACTTCTCGATGGCGATCTCCAACGCGTGCTGCGTGACTTCCACCAGCCGCCGGGCCCGCGGACTCACGTCGCCGATCATCAGCGTCGTCGCCGCGTCGCCGCAGTAGCCGTGCAGCCGCGCCCCAAAATCAATGCTGACCAGGTCGCCCTCGCGGATCACCCGCGGTCCGGGGATGCCGTGGACCACCTGCTCGTTGATCGAACAGCAGATGCTGCCCGGAAACGGCCCGCCCTTGCCGGGCACGCCCTTGAACAGGCACGCCCCGCCCATCTCCAGACAGAGCCTCTCGGCCTCGGCGTCCAGCTCGCCCGTGGTCAGGCCAGGCCTGGCTACCTCGGACAGCCGCTGCAGCACGGCATGGACAATACGCCCAGCCTGCCGCATCAGTTCTATCTCACGTTGACTTTTCAGCTTGTAGGCCAACCGCGTGTCCCGCCTAGGCCTGCTTGGCTTGGAGCCGCTGGACCATCTCGGCCGTCACGGCGTCCGGGGCCTGGTCGCCGTCGAAGGTCTCGATCTTGCCCGGCGACACCTGTTTGTAGTACTCGATCACGGGGGCGGTCTGGGCGTGGTAGGTCGAGAGGCGCTGGCGGACAACCTGTTCGGTGTCGTCGCCCCGCTGCTCGAACTCGCCCTTGTAGCCGCACTTGTCGCACTCGCCCGGCTTGGCGGGCTTGAGGAACTCCACGTGGTAGATCGCGCCGCACTCGGGGCAACTCCGCCGGCCACAGATGCGGTTGACGATCTTGTCGTCGGGCACCTCGATAACCGCCACCACGTCCAGAGGCGTGCCCTGCTTGTCCAGCTGCTCGTCGAGCGACTTGGCCTGGGGCACCGTCCGCGGAAAGCCATCCAGCAGCAGGCCCTGCTCGGCGTACTGGCCGACGGCCTTGGCCATCACACCGACGACCACGTCGTCGGGCACCAGCTGGCCGGCGTCCATGTACTGGGCCAGCGTCTTGCCCAGGTCGCTGCCGCTGGCCTTCTCCGCCCGCAGGATGTCGCCGCTGGACAGATGCTTCAGCCCGAACTGGTCAGCCAGGCGCTTCGCCTGCGTGCCCTTGCCGGCTCCGGGGGGTCCCACCAGAACTACTCTCACGCGTACGCTCCCTTGATCCGGGCGCCTTCGCCAAGGAAGCCGCCATAGTTCCGCATCACCAGCTGAGCCTCGATCCGCTGCACCAGGTCCAGCGTCACCGAGATCGTGATCAGCAGGCCCGTGCCGCCCAAAAAGGCCGCCACGAAGAACGGGATGCCCATCAGGTTGCTGATCACCGAGGGGATCACCGCGATCACCGCCAGGAAGGCGGCCCCGACGTACGTGATCCGCTCCATCACCCGCTCGAGGTACTCCGCCGTCCTTCGGCCCGGACGCAGGCCCGGAATGAAGTGGCCGTAGTCCCGCAGCTGGTCGGCGAGCTCCTTGGGCTTGAACTGCACGGTCGTCCAGAAGTAGGCGAAAAAGAAGATCATCGCCACGTAGGTCAGCTCGTACAGGAACGCACCGTAGTCGAACTCGCGGGCCAGGAAGGTCAGGGCGCTGTTGTTCCACTGGCGGTTGAGGGTCCCGAAGACGATCGTCGGGAACATCATCAGGCTGCTGGCGAAGATGATGGGCATCACGCCGCCGTGGTTGACCCGCAGGGGCAGGTAGTGCCGCCCGCCCGCCGTCATCCGCCGGCCTCGCACCTGCCGGGCCTGCTGGATGGGGATCCGCCGCTGGCCCTGGGTGATCAGGATTGCCCCGGCCACGACGAAGACGAACATCGCCGCCAGCACGAGGATCTTGATCGGGCCAATCTGGCCCTCGCCGCCGGTCAGGTCCAGCGTGGCGTTGTTGACCACGTAGAGGACCGCGCTGGGCATGCGGCTGACGATGCCGGCCATGATCAGCAGGCTGATGCCGTTGCCGATGCCGTACTCATCAATCTGCTCGCCCAGCCACATCAGGAACAGCGTGCCTGTCGTCATGCCCAACACGCCGATGGTCCATACGAAGCCCGGACTGTACTCTGGATAGAAGTACGCCCCCATGGTCCGCATCCAGAACATGCCCTGGATGATGCACAGGCCCACCGTCGCGTAACGGGTGTACTCCTGGATCTTTCTCCGGCCGGCCGGGCCTTCCCGCTGCAGGCGCTCGATCGACGGGACGACGGTGCCGAGCAGCTGGAAGATAATCGAGGCGGTGATGTAGGGCATCACGCCCAGGCCGAACAGGGTGCTCTGGGTCAGGTTGCCGCCGGTGAAGATGGCGACGGTCTCCAGGACCCGGCCCAGGGCCGTGCCGGTCTGCTGGGCGGTCATCTCCATCAGCCGGGCCTGGTCCAGGCCCGGCAACGGGATGTGGAAGCCGATGCGGTAGATCGCCAGCAGGGCCAGGGTAAAGGCGAGCTTCTTGACCAACTCGGGGATCGACAGGATGTTCTCGATGACCCGCCGCACCCGCGTGGGGGCGACCAGGGTATACCAATAGACGCCCAGGACAGCCACGGCGCAGACGACCTTCAGCACCGGGGTGCGGAAGTCGCCGGCGCCGTCAGCGGCGGCGACGATCTCGAGCACGCCGGTGATGGCGAGGTAGAGCGCCGCAAGCCCGGCGATCAGCCCGGCGATCAGCCTGAAAACGCGGAATGCCATGGTTCTCTCGCTTGGGCTTAAGGGCGAGGCCGACGCGGTCGCCGGCCGGGCCCGGTTGTTACTTGAGCAGTTCCACCGTGCCGCCGGCGGCGGCGATCTTCTCGCCGGCCGACTTGCTGGCGCGGTGTACACGCACGGTCAGCTTCCGCGACAGGTTGCCGTCGCCGAGGACCTTGACGGTGGCGCCGGCGTCGCTGATGAGCCGCTTGTCGGCCAGCGCCTGGGCCGTCACCTCGGCGCCGTCCTCAAAGGCTCGCTCGAGGTCGCTGACGTTGACGACCTCGACGACGGTGGCGAAGTTCTCGTTGTTGAAGCCTCGCTTGGGGATGCGGCGGAGCATGGGGTTCTGGCCACCCTCGTGGCCGAACTTCATGTTCGAGCCGGCGCGGGAGCCGAAGCCCTTCTGCCCGCGGCTGGAGGTCTTGCCACAGCCGCTGCCGCGACCCCGGCCGACGCGCTTGGCCCGCTTGTGGGGGCCAGCCTCGGAGAGGATCTGGTCGAGGTTCATCGTACCACCTCCACGCCACGCTGCTCGGCGATGGTCTCGGTCGTCCGCAGGCGTCGCAGGCCATCCATGACGGCCTTGACGAGGTTCTTAGGCGTCGTCGAGCCGCGGCTCTTGGTGAGGATGTCGCGTACGCCGGCCAGCTGGAGCATCGGGCTGATGTTCTTGCCCGCGATCACGCCGGTGCCCTCGCCCGCAGGCAGCAGGGTCACCTTGCTGGCGCCGTACCGCCCGGTGATCGGATGGGGGATCGTGCTGCCGGCCAGAGACACGCGGAAAAGGTTTTTCTTGGCGTCCTTGACGCCCTTTTCCACGGCCATGGGGACCTCACGGGCCTTGCCGTAGCCGATGCCGATGGTGCCGTTGCGGTCACCCACAACGACCAGGGCGGAAAAGCTGAAGCGTCGGCCGCCCTTGACCACGCAGGCACAGCGGTCGATCTTGACCACGTGCTCTTCGAGCTCCCGCTCGGTGTCGTATATCGGAGACTGTGCTTGATCCAGTGCCACGGTTCACTCCCGTGCTAGAATTCCAAACCACCCTTGCGGGCCGCGTCCGCGAGCTCTTTGACCCGGCCGTGATACTTGTAGCCGTTGCGGTCGAAGACGACTGCCTTGATGCCGGCCTCGAGGGCCTTGGCGGCCAAAGCGGCTCCGACCTTGGTGGCGGCGGCCTTGTTGCCTCCGTAGCCCACCTCGCCGGCCAGGTCCTTGTCGCGGCTGGAGGCGCTGGCCAGCGTCTTGCCGGCCATGTCGTCGATCAACTGGGCATAGATGTTCATGTGCGACCGGAACACGGACAGCCTGGGCCTCTCGGCCGTGCCGCTCACCCGGCCCCGGACGCGGCGCTTCCGCCGCTGCCGCATGAATACTTTCTTCTCGAGTTGCTTCATGGTCGCTGATCCTGTTGGATGGCGTACGCCACCGACCTTGGGCGGGGCCCATGCCCCGGCCCGTCCGGGCTGGCTTAGCTGCCGGCCCCCGCGAAGGCCTTGCCGGCCTTGCGAACGATGCGTTCACCCGCGTAACGGATGCCCTTGCCCTTGTAAGGCTCGGGCTTACGGACGCGGCGGACACGGGCGGCAAACTCGCCAACCAGCTGCTTGTCTGAGCCGCGGATCGTGAACCGCGCCGGGTCGCTGTCGCCACGCGCCTGGGGTGTGGTCACCTCGACCTGGATGCCGGCGGGCACCGTCAGCACCTGGGCATTGGCGTAGCCGCAGGTCAGCGAGAGCGTATTGCCCTGCAGGGCGATCGAGTAGCCCACGCCGTAGAGCTCGAGCTGCTTGGCATAGCCGGTGTCGACGCCCTCGACCAGGTTGGCGATGAGCGTGCGGGTCAGCCCATGCAGGCTGCGGGCCTCGCGCTCGTCGTTGGGGCGTTGGACGGTGATGGTCTTGCCGGCCTCGTCGTAGTTGACCTGCATCAGCGGGTGCGGACGGAAGGAGAGCTTGCCCTTGGGGCCCTCCGCCGCCAACTCCCCGTTGGCAAAGGTCACCTTGACGGTGCCCGGCACGGTAATAGGTTTCTTGCCGATGCGTGACATTGGGTAGCCTCTAGATGACGGTGCAGAGCACTTCGCCGCCGACCTTCTCGGCCCGGGCGCGGCGGTCGCTCATCACGCCCTTGCTGGTCGAGACGATCGAGACGCCCAGCCCGCCCAACGGACGGGGCAGCGCGGTCGAGCCGCGGTAGACCCGCCGGCCAGGCCGGCTGACGCGCTGAATGTCGGTCAGCACGGGCGCCCCCGCGGGGGTGTACTTCAGATAGATCCGCAGGATGTCCTGCGGCTGGTTTTCGACGCGGGTCCAGTCCTCAATGTAGCCTTCGCTCTTGAGGACCTCGCAGAGGCCTTGGCAGACCTTGCTGGCCATCACGTTGACCGTCTTGCGGTGCACGCGGTAGCCGTTGCGGATCCGGGTCAGCATGTCGGCGATCGGGTCTGACAGACTCATCGAAATCGTCCTCTTACCAGCTGGCCTTTTTGAGGCCGGGAACCTTGCCCTCGTTGGCCAGATTACGCAGACAGATCCGGCAGATGCGGAACTTGCGGTACACCGCCCGGGGGCGGCCGCAAAGCTCGCACCGCCGGTTGCGGCGCGTTGTAAACTTCGGCTCCTGCGTGGCCTTGTAGCGTTGTGCAGTCGTTGCCATGGACCCGCTTTCCTTTAACTGGTCCGGAACGGCATCCCCAGCAGGCCCAGCAGGCGCCGGGCCTCCTCGTCCGTCCGAGCGTTGGTGGTGATCGTGATGTTCATGCCCTGGGTGAACTGGACCCGGTCAGGGTCGATCTCGGGGAACAGGGTCTGTTCGGTCAGGCCCATGCTGTAGTTGCCCCGTCCATCGAAGCTGCTGGGGTTCAGGCCCCGGAAGTCCTTCACGCGGGGCATGGCCAGGTTCACCAGGCGATCGAGAAACTCGTACATCCGCTGGCCCCGCAGGGTGACCTTCAGCCCGACCTTCATGCCCTCGCGGAGCTTGAAGTTGCTGATGCTCTGGCGGGCGAGCGTCACGACGGGCCTCTGACCGGCGATGGTGGTCAGATCCCGCTGGGCGGCCTCCATTCGGCCCTCTTCGCGACCGGTCTGGCCCAGGCCCATGCTGATGACGATCTTCTGGATCCGCGGCACGCTCATGGGGTTGGAGTGATGAAACTCCTCCATGAGCACCGGGGCGATCTCCTTGCCGTACTTCTCTTGCAACCGTGCGACCATCGGTGTAGTCCCTTAGCTCTTGGCCTTGCTGACGATGCCCAGGCTGGCACCGGACTTCTTCGCGAAGCGTTCCTTGCTGCCGTCGGGCAGCGTGCGGAAGCCCACGCGGGTCGGCTCGTTGCTCTGGGGGTCTACCAGCATGACGTTGGAGATGTCCAGGGGCATCTCCTTCTGGATTCGCCCGCCCTGAGGGTGCTGCCGGCTGGGCCGCATGTGCTTGTACACACGGTTGACGCCCTGCACGAGCACCTTGCCGTCCTTGGGGTCGACCCGCAGAACCTCGCCACGCAGGCCCAGGTCCTTGCCGGCAGTTACGACCACCATGTCACCTTTGTGAATCTTACTTGCCATCGGTATCCAACCTCGCCTCGCCGGTCGCCGCCAGGGCGGCGCCTCAGGAGTCTCCCGTCTAGACGACCTCGCTGGCCAGGGAGACGATCTTCATGAAGTTCTTCTCCCGCAGCTCGCGGGCGACGGCCCCGAAAATGCGGGTGCCTTTGGGGTTGCCGTCGGCATCGACGATGACGGCGGCGTTGTGGTCGAAGCGGACGTAGCTGCCGTCGGGCCGCCGCAGGGCCGCCTTCTGCCGCACGATCACGCAGCGGACCACGTCGCCGGGCTTGACGTCGCCACCGGGAATGGCCTTCTTGACGCTGCAGACGATCACGTCGCCCACGCCGGCGGTCTTGCGGGTGTACTTGCGCCGCCGGGCCGTCGAACCGCCCAGGACGCGGATGCACTGGGCGATGTTGGCCCCGGTGTTGTCCGCGATGTCGAGTCGGGTCTCTTGCTGAATCACGGCTATCCTCGCATCGGCCTGGTGCCCCGCGGGGGAGGCGTCGGCCTGTGGGATCCTGTCTTGGCTACTCGGTCACGCTCTGCGGCAGGACGGCCTTGCGGATCACCCGCACGAGGCGCCACCGCTTGGTCTTGCTGATGGGCCGGCAGGGCGTGATCTCCACCGTGTCGCCCAGTTCGGCCTGGCTCTGCGGGTCGTGCACCGCCAGGCGGGTCCGCCGCCGCAGGTACTTGCCGTACAGAGCGTGCTGGCGGAGATTCTCGATGTCCACGTGGCAGGTCTTCGTGCCGCCCGTGGAGACCACCGTTCCGGTCGCCCGCTCCACCCGCTTCTCGGTCTTGATTTCCGTGTTCTCTGGCATACCTATTCCTGCCTACGCCTTCTGCGCCACGCGCCGCTGGTTCTGGACCGTCAGGATGCGGGCGATGTCGCGCTTGGTGTTGCGGATCTGCGTGGGGTTCTCCAGCTTCTCCGTGACGGCCTGCGTCCGCAGGTCGAACAGGTGGCGGCGGAGCCGCTCGAGCTCGGTCTGGAGTTCCTCGTCCGACAGGTTGCGAATTTCAGTTACCTTCATGGTCGCTTTCCTACAGCCCGTGGTGGCGGGTGACGAAGCGGCAGCGGACCGGCATCTTGTGGGCTGCCCGCAGCAGCGCTGTCTTGGCGGTCATCTCGTCAATGCCGGCCAGCTCGTACATCACGCTGCCGGGGCGGACGACGGCCACCCACTCCTCCGGCTCGCCCTTGCCCTTGCCCATGCGGGTCTCCAGCGGCTTGCTGGTGATCGGCTTGTCCGGGAAGATCCGCAGGTACACCCGCCCCTCGCGGTGCAGGTAGTGCGTCATGGCGACGCGCCCCGCCTCGATCTGGCGGGCGGTGATCCAGCCGGGCTCCAGCGACTGAAGCCCATACTCGCCGAACGCCACCGTATTGCCTCGGGTGGCCATGCCGCGCACCCGGCCCCGGTGGGTCTTGCGGTGCAATACTCGTTTTGGCATCAAAGCCATGGCGACACCTGCCTATCTATGCTGTTGCTCTGGATACAGATCACGTCTGGGGCGGAAAGGCCTATCGGCCACCCCGGCCGCCACCGCCGCCGCCGCGACCGCCACGCGGGCCGCCCCGGCCGCCGCCGCCGCCACGCGGGCCGCCCCGACCGCCCCGGCCACCCGGCCGAAGGCCCGTGGGGGCCGACTCGTCAGTGGTCCGACCCTCGTCCTTGAACCGGCCGCGGTAGATCCACACCTTGACGCCCAGGGCGCCGTAGGTGGTGAAACAGTGGACGAAGCCGTAGTCGACGTCCGCGTCCAGCGTCTGCAGCGGGATCGAGCCGAGGCTCTGGGTCTCGGTGCGGCTCATCTCCGCACCGCCCAGCCGACCGGAGCACTGGATCTTGATGCCCTTGGCACCGGCGGCCATGGCCGACTCACACCGCTGCTTGATCGTCCGGCGGAAGCTCGAGCGGCGTTTGAGCTGCTCGGCGATGCCCGCGGCGACCAGCTGGGCGTTGATGTCGGGGTTCTTGATCTCGATGATGCTCACGCTGACCCGGCGGTCGGTCAGTTCCTCGAGTTCGCCCTTAAGCTTGTCGACCTCGGCGCCGCGGGGGCCGATGACCAGGCCCGGCCGGGCGGTCCGCAGGACGATCTTCACTTCCTCGCGGGTCCGGTCGATCTCGATGTCCGAGATCGCGGCGTAGGGCGGCTGCTGGTTGAGCCGCTTGTCGATGAACCGGCGGACCTTGGCGTCCTCAACGAGGAACTCGCCGTAGTTGCTCTTGGGAGCGAACCAGCGGCTACGCCAGTCCTTCGTGATGCCGGTACGGAACCCGGTCGGTGATACTTTCTGGCCCATGTGTTGATCCTGGTATCCTGTCCTGGCCGCCCGCGGGGGGCGGCAGTGAGGCTAGCGCCCTTCCTGCTCCACCACGACGGTGATGTGGCTGGTCCGCTTCATGATCGGATGCGCCCGGCCTCGGTCCTTGGGATGGAATCGTTTGATGGTCGGGCCCTCGTCGACGAAGGCCTCTTTCACGAAGAGGCGCTCGACGTCGGCCTCGGCGTTGTCCGCGTTGGCCACTGCGCTCTTGAGGACTTTGTTGATCATGCCCGCCGCGCGGTTGGGAGTGAACTTCAGGATGTTCATCGCGTCGTTCACGTCCCGCTCGCGAATCATGTCGATGATCAGCCGCATCTTGCGGGCGCTCATCCGGGCGTACCGATGTTTCGACGTCCAAGCCATTGCTCTACCCTCTTATCTTCCGCCGCTGTGCCCGCGGAAGGTCCGCGTGGGGCTGAACTCGCCAAGCTTGTGGCCGACCATGTCCTCGGTCACGAAGACGCGGTGGAACATCTTGCCGTTGTGCACCATGAAGGTGTGCCCGACGAACTCCGGGACGATCGTGCAGGCCCGACTCCAGGTCTTGATCGGCTCCATTTGCCCGCGGTCCTTCTGCGCCATCACCCGGTTGTACAGGCGTTCGATGACGTACGGACCCTTCTTCAAGCTTCGCGCCATGGTTCGTATATCCTCTGACGGCCCCGTGTCGGGGGCCTCGGCTCAGGCGGGCACATCGGCCCGCGGTGGCGTTCGCTACAAAACCAGCTGCCCCTGCCGCACGTTCCGACGGCGGCGGAGGATCATCTTATTGGAGGCCTTGTGCCGCTTGCGGGTCTTGCCGCCCTTGGCCAGCACGCCGGTGGGGCTGCAGGGGTGCCGGCCGCCTCCCGAGCGGCCTTCGCCGCCGCCCAGCGGGTGGGCGACGGGGTTCATCGCCACGCCACGAACGTGCGGGCGTCGGCCGAGGTGCCGCTTTCGGCCGGCCTTGCCGATGCGGACGTTCTGGTGGTCCATGTTGCCGATCTGCCCGATAGTGGCCCGGCAGCGGGCGTCGACCATTCGCATCTCGCCCGAAGGCAGGATCAGCGAGACGTGGGCCCCTTCCTTGGCGGCCAGGCGGGCGACGCCGCCGGCCGAGCGGGCGATCTTGCCGCCCTGGCCCGGGACCATCTCGATGTTGTGGACTTCCAGGCCCGAGGGGATCCGCGCCAGCGACAGGGTGTTGCCCAGGCGAGGCTCGGCGTCGGGGCCGCTATAGATCTTGGCGCCGACCTTCAGGCCAACCGGGGCGAGGATGTAGCGCTTCTCGCCGTCGGCGTAGTGGATCAGGGCGATGTGGCAGGTGCGGTTGGGG
>JAWLCG010000040.1:0-20072 GCA_041687295.1 Phycisphaerae bacterium
GGCTGGGGCTTGGCGCCGGCGATCCAAAGCGGCGATTGCGTCGCCGCACTCCATACGGCCCAGGGGCGCCCCGCCGCCCTCGCTGCCGGGCCTCGCTTCGCTCGACCCGGCCTACACGTACCCGGCCTACGGGGTTCCTACGGTCCCACGAGGCGGTCGTGTTCGTCGCGGCAGTAGCGGTCGGTCATGCCGGCGATGTAGTCGCAGATCGTGCGGTGCAGACCGTCGGCGTCGAGACGGCGGGCGAAGCGGGCGGGCAGGTCCTCGGGGCGGGCCAGGAAGTGGGCAAACAGCTCGGCGATGAGCTGCTGGCCCTCGGCGTCCTTGGCCAGGCTGACCGGGTGGACGTAAACCCGCTCGTAGAGGAAACGCTTGAGCTGCTCGAGGCCCTGGGCCACCGGCTCCGTGAAGCCGATCACCTTCTCGGCCGCCCCCTGCACGGCCCGGGGCGAGTCGTAGCGTCCCGCCTCCAGCCGTCGGGCCGACTCGGCCAGCAGGTCCTCGGCCAGCAGCGAGACGATCGAGCGGGTGGCGCGGATCTCCTTGTGGATGGGCCGGGCGTCAGCGGCCTCGGCCTCGGCCCGGGCCCAGGCCGCCTGCCACAGGGTCAGGCCGCCCAACTCGTCGCGGGCGAGCCAGCGGGCCTCCAGGGCGTCGGACAGGTCGGCGGCGGAGTAGGCGATGGCGTCGCAGGTGTCGGTCAGCTGGGCCTCAGCCGAGCCGCTCAGGCCGTCGTCGAACTCGTCGCCCGCCGGCGGGGCGTGGCGGGTCTCGTGTTTGGCCAGGCTCATTCGGACGGCCCGTGTCAGGTTCAGCCCGCGAAAGCCCAGGTAGGGGTGCTCGAGGTAGTCCACCACGCGCAGGCTCTGGCGGTTGTGCTCGAAGTGGCCATGCTCGGCCATCAGGCGGTCCAGGGCCTCCTCGCCGGCGTGGCCGAAGGGCGGGTGGCCCAGGTCGTGGGCCAGGGCGGCCGCCTCGACGAGGTCCTCGTTGAGCCGCAGGGCCCGGGCGAGGTTGCGTCCGATTTGGGCGACCTCCAGCGTGTGCGTCAGGCGGGTGCGGAAGTGGTCCCGCTCGTGGGGCACGAAGACCTGCGTCTTGTAGTCCAGCCGCCGAAAGGCCGAGCAGTGCAGCACGCGGTCGCGGTCGCGCTGGAAGCAGGTGCGGAAGGGGTCCTCCGGCTCGTCGTGGACCCGCCCGCCGCTGTCGGCCTCGGCCGTAGCGTAGGGCGCCAGCCACCGGCGATGGTGGGCGTCGTAGAGCTCGCGGATGGTGGGGGGGTGGTTGATGGGTTAACTCGTTAACGGGTTAATCGGTCAGGGCGCGGACGGTCGGCCCGTAGGCTGGGACAGAGCGGCGCCAGCCGCGGCGTCCCACCTTTGAGGGCGCCACCATTTCCCTGTCGCACGCGCGGGTGAACCGGGCCGCCCGATCGACGGTCCAGCCACGAATGCCCACGGAAGGCATTCCGTGGGCTTGGGCCCGAGGCGCTTCGGGACCCACAGACGCAATCGCAAGACGGTCTATGCCCTCAGACCCAGTTCGGTCGCGGCGGCGCGCAGTCTATTGTAGACGGCGTCGAGGGCTTTGGGCACGACGCGGACGTCGCCGACGACGCTCATGAAGTTGGTGTCGCCGGCCCAGCGGGGCACGACGTGCACGTGCAGGTGGCCCGGCAGGCCCGCGCCGGCGCAGTGGCCGAAGTTGATGCCCACGTTGTAGCCGTCGGGCCTTTCGACTCGGGCCAACAGGTGCTGGCAGTCGCGGACGCCGCGGAGCAGGGCGGTCAGGGCGGCGTCGTCGAGGTCGTCCAGGCTGGCCACGTGGGCCAGCGGGGCGACCAGCAGGTGCCCCCCGGTGTAGGGGAAGCGGTTCATCACCACGAAGACGGGGTCTCGCCGGTAGACGACGAGCTGGTCGGCGTCGTCGGCGGGGTTGTCGCGGTAGCGGCACAGGAAACAGTCGTCGCCGCCGTCGCAGAGCGCCTCGATATACTCGCTGCGCCAGGGGGCCCAGAGGTTGCGGCGACGCTCATGGCTGGAGCATGGGTCATTCATGGCCGGCATGATACCGGGCCGAGGCCCGAGAGTGTAGAGAGTAGAAAGGAGAAAGGAGACACCCCCCCCGGGCGGCGGGGCCGGAAGGGCCGAAGGGCCGACGCGGGCGGATTTTGCTTGCCGCGGGCGGGGGCGTTTCTATATTCAAAGGTTTCCGCATTTCGCGAGGCCCGTGCCGGCGCGGCATGCGTGAGCCGACTGGAGATCAGAGAACCGCAACAACTCGACCCGACAGAATCTGGAGTTCCCGATGCCAGCACAACAGCCGCAGGATATCCGCAACATCGTACTTCTGGGCCACGGCGGGGCCGGAAAGACCCTGCTGGCCGAGGCCATGCTTCACGCGGCCAAGGCGGTCAACCGGATGGGCAGCATCGAGGACGGCTCCACCGTCATGGACGCCGACTCGCTGGAGAAGGAGCGGCAGCACTCGATCGACCCGTCGATGGCCTTCGCCGAGCACGCCGGCAAGGAGATCAACATCATCGACGCGCCGGGCTACCCCGACTTCATCGGCGGGGCCATCACGGCCATGTACGGCGCGGACGTCGCGGTCCTGCTGGTCAGCGCGTCGGCGGGCATCGAGGTCAACACCCGCCGGCTCTTCAAGGCCGCCCAGGACCTGAGCCTGCCGCTCGCCATCGTCATCAACAAGATCCAGGCGGAGAACGTCGATCTCGCGCAGCTGACGGCGGCGATCAGCGAGATGTTCGGCCCGGCCGTCAAGGCGGTCAACCTGCCGGTCAACGGCGGTAAGGGCGTGGTCAACTGCTTCCTCAAGGCCGAGGGCGACAGCGATCTCGGCAGCGTCGGCGACGCCCACACCGAGGTCATGGAGTCGATCATCGAGGCCGATGAGACCCTGATGGAGGCCTACCTCGGCGGCGAGGAGGTCACGCCCGAGCAGCTCGCGCCGGCCTTCAGCCAGGCGATGATCGAGGGCACGGTGATCCCGATGTTCTTCACCGACGCCAAGGCCCAGGTCGGCACGGCCGAGCTGCTCGACGCCGTCGCCCGCTACTTCCCCAGCGCCGCGCAGGTCGCCCTCCGCCCGCTGCGCAAGGGCGAGGCCGCCGACGCCGAGGAATTCGCCGTCCAAGCCGACCCGGCCAAGAGCTTCGTCGGCCAGGCGTTCAAGGTCACCACCGACCCGTTCGTCGGCAAGCTCTCCTGGGTCCGCATCCTGCAGGGCACGGTCACCGGCGACACCACCTACGTCCTGGGCGACGGGCGAAAGAGCACCAAGGTCGCCCACCTGTTCAAGGTGATGGGCAAGGAGTCCAAGGAGATCAAGCAGGCCGTCGCCGGCGACATCATCGCCCTGGCGAAGGTCGAGGACATCCAGGCCGGCGACATCCTCCACCACGACAGCGAGGCGCTGTTCGGCCCGTGGGGCCCGTTCCCCACGCCGATGTTCAGCCTGGCCATCGAGCCCAAGAGCCGCGGCGACGAGCAGAAGATCTCCGAGGCTGTCTCCAAGCTCACCGACGAGGACCCCACCTTCGTCGCCAGCCGAGACGCCCAGACCGGCGAGACCGTCATCAGCGGCGTCGGCGACCTGCACATCCGCATGATGCTCGAGAAGATGAAGACCCGCTTCAACCTCGAGGTCACCACCAAGCAGCCCACGATTCCCTACCGAGAGACCATCACCCTCAAGGCCGAGGGCCATCACCGCCACAAGAAGCAGACCGGCGGCGCGGGCCAGTTCGGCGAGGTCTACCTCCGCGTCGAGCCGCTCGAGCGGGGCTCGGGCTTCGAGTTCGTCGACGACATCTTCGGCGGCGCGATCCCCGGCCAGTACGTGCCGGCCGTCGAGAAGGGCGTCCGCGACGTCCTCAGCCAGGGCGCCATCGCGGGCTACCCCTTCGTGGACGTCCGCGTGACGGTGTACGACGGCAAGCACCACCCGGTCGACTCGAAGGAAGTCGCCTTCCGCACCGCGGGCAAGTACGCCTTCATCGACGCCATCGAGAAGGCCAAGCCCGTCCTGCTCGAGCCGATCGTGAACATGGAGATCACCGTCCCCAGCCAGTACATGGGTGACATCACCGGCGACCTCAACAGCCGGCGAGGCCGCATCCTGGGCATGGACATGTTGCCCGGCGGCATGCAGGTGATCAAGGCCCAGGTGCCCCTTGGCGAGGTGATGACCTACAACAGCCAGCTCCGCTCGGTCACCGGCGGCCAGGGCTCCTACTCCATGGAGATGAGCCACTACGAGCCAGTCCCCCCGAACGTCCAGCAGCAGATCGTCGCCGCCGCCGCCAAGCAGAAGGAAGAGCACGAGTAGCCTTTCTCGCCGTCTGACCGCCATCGACAGGGCGGGCCCCTACCCGGGGCCCGCCCTGTTCCTTGGGAGCAGCCCCGAAGGGGCGGAAGAGTTTGGCCGGGGGCGCAAGCGGCTGGGGTGGGCACCGGAGAAGGTGGGGCTTCGCTTCGCTGCGCCCCAGCCTACGGCGCGGGCCGTCTTCGTAGGCTGGGGCGCAGCGTAAGCGCAGCCCCACCTTTGCCCAGGCCCCCCGGCGGGGGGGGCTCAGGCGGCCAATCCGGCAATGGCCTGAGCAACGCAGGTCGATTGGCCGTACAATGAAGACGCAGGGCCCGCCGCCCCGGCCGGCCCATGGGCCCCTGTCCAGGAGACGCCATGAACGAGATCCGCGCCAACGATCGGCTCGAGGCCATCACCGACCGCATGCTCGCCAGCTACGCCCGCCAGCCCCGCACGCACCGCGTCGACGAGACGAACATGCCCAGCCAGGCCGAGATCATCGAGGTCATTCGCCTGAGCCGCCAGGTGCTCTTCCCGGGCTACTTCGGCACCGGCGAGATGACCCACGACAACGTCCGCTTCTACATCGGCGGGCTGCTGGCGACGCTCGACCGCAAGCTCACCGAGCAGGTCTACCGCTGCTTCTGCTACGCCCGCAACCAGGAGCACCTCGCCGCCTGCCAGCGCAACACCGAGTGCTGGAACCACGCCGCCGAGGTGGCCGCCACCTTCCTCGACCGCCTCGACGCGACCCGCGACACCCTCAACCTCGACGTCGAGGCCGCCTACGACGGCGACCCCGCCGCCAAGAGTTTCGACGAGGTGATCTTCTGCTACCCCGGCTTCCTGGCGGTGACGATCTACCGCCTGGCCCACATCCTGTACACGCTGGACGTGCCGCTGATGCCCCGCATCATGGCCGAGTACGCACACAGTGCCACCGGCGTGGACATCCACCCCGGGGCGAGGATCGGCCAGCGGTTCTTCATCGACCACGGCACCGGCGTGGTCATCGGCGAGACCACCATCATCGGCGACAACGCCAAGATCTACCAGGGCGTCACGCTGGGCGCCCTGAGCTTCCCCAAGGACGAGAGGGGCCGAGTCATCAAGGGCCTGCAACGCCACCCCACCCTCGAGGACAACGTCACCGTCTACGCCGGGGCCACCATCCTCGGTGGCGAGACCGTGATCGGCCAGGGCGTGACAGTCGGCGGCAACACCTTCGTCACCGAGAGCGTCGGGCCTGACTCGCTGATCAGCATGAAGCCGCCCGAACTGCACCTTCGGCCCAAACGCCCTCGCCCCGCGCAGGGCCCGCAGTAGCATGTTCCCCTCCTGCCCAAGCCCACGGATTGCCATCCGTGGGCATCGGGGCGGGCTGTTGCCGTCGCGGCACAACCTCTTCACAGGGCGGCACGACCACCCGTGTGCGTTCAAGGCCTGAGTTGTCCTTGCGACGGCGTCCCCCGGGCGGTAGACTAGCAGATGGATCTTGATGGACCCGGGCCCGCTGGCCCGAGCCCCCGACCTGAGGCGAGGAATGACCAACAGCTACGAAGCCTTTACCGACGACTTCTTCCTGAACCTGAGCCTGCAGACGGCCCTGCCGCTGCCGGACAGTCGAGAGACGATTCTCCAGTTCTGCGAGGCCTGCCAGAAAGAGTTCGGTTCGATGACCACCTTCTACCAGCGCGAGAGCGGCGAGTACGTTCTCGAGGGCGACCGCGACAGCGGCACCTACCCGTGGCTGGAGATCGAAAGCCGCCGGCTCACCAGCGGGGCGTTCAATCCCCCCGACCTGCACGCCGCCGTCCTCCAGCACCGCTGGATGCTCGAGCGGGCGCCGTACTACCTCGGCGTCTCGCCGCTGGACGTGGACTGCCTGGACGTGCTGTTCGGCTTCAACCTCGACTTCACGGGCAACCGCGACGCCGTGGTGGCCGAGGCCCTGCTGGCCGGCTCGCCGCTGGGCTGCCTCAGCGAGGAGGCGGGCCTGCTGCCGCTGAACTTCGAGCCGGGCTTCGTCGTCGCCCTCGACCACGAGTGCTACCTCCAGGCCCGCCTGAGCGTCGAGACCCGCGGCAACAGCTACCAGGTCCGCACCGGCAGCTACGACGACGAGCCGATCAGCGTCTACTTCACCGTGCGCAGCTACCCCCGCCCGGGCCAGAAGTTCACCATCCGCGAGGCCTTCGACCGCCAGGTCGAGATGGGCCAAGACCTCATCCAGCGGCTCATCCTGCCGCGAGTCATCCAGCCAATCGCCGCCACCATCGCGTCGAGCCACTGATCCCGCCGCCACAACCTGGTGACACACGGAGGACGGGGCCCCCGGGCCCCGTCCTCTTTTTGTTGGGCGGACGTCACCCTTTGCCATCCCGGCCTGCGCGAAGCCTACGTCTGGCCCGTCAACTTGCGCACATGTCGACGAGTCTTCATCGGGGACGGGGTCAGCGAGAACGGGCCAGCTGGCGCCGTAGGCGCAAAAAAATGGCGGGCCTGCCGTAGGGGGAGACGACAGGCACCGCCGTGGCAATCGAATCGGTCGGGGGGAGAACCGATCCGATAGGGGGTCAAACTTCTCAGTCTCGTCAGGAGCGTTTCCGCTGGGGCTTTCGCTCCTGCCTTTGACTGTTCGGGATTATACAGGAATCACCTGAGCACGCAACCACCTTCTTCCCTTTTTTTGAACGGTTTTTTTTGCGTATCCCGTAATCATTTGCGCCTGCAAAAGTTAAAGGATGTAGAATTTCAGGCTTTTCCGACTTTGGCGGGTCTGGATGGCCGGGTCCTTGGGGAAGATCCTCGCGGCTGCCACGGGCCCGGCGGAGGAGCGGCGCGTGGGTGGAACGCTCGCGCGGGGGCCGGCGGGGGGGGCGCAGCAATGCGTCCGCTTCTCGGTTGACCCCGCGGGGCACCTGGGAGGATAATTGACCAGGACCCTTCACGGCCCGCCGTTCGACGCGGGCACTGCAGAAGTGAGGTGCGGCAATGGCAGACAGGACGAATCGTGGGCAAGGCGGCACCGCTCTGGCAGTGCTGGCGACGGCCCTGGTGGTAGTGGCGGTGGCGGCGGGGGTCGTGGGCGTGGCCCTGGGGGTGTACACGCTGGTGCGGGCGGTCGGAGGCGGGCTGACGGCGAGCGCAGCGCTCGGCTCGGCGGTCATCATCGTCGCGGGCCTGACGGCGGGCCTGCTGCTGTGGGCGGTGGCGGCGGGCCTGAGGCGGCAGCATCGCCACGGGCTGCAGATGGCGCGGATCCTCTCGAACCTCGAGACGCTCAACGATCGCATGGCCAGCCAGGGCGCCGCGGCCCGATCGGCCGGGCGGGGCGACGGGCTGCAGGACGAGATGTGGCGCGACGTGCTGGACCAACTGGCCGAGCTCAACAGCAACATCCTGCTCGACGAGCGCCGCCGCGAGGCCAAGCGGGTCCAACGGCTCAGCGTGGCCGAGGATCGCATGACGGGGCAGTTCGAGGGGGCGCTGGCGCGGCACGATTTTCTGGGCGCCCGGGCCGTCCTGGACGACCTGATCCGCCTGGGCGCCGAGGGCAGCGTTGTGGAGCAGTGGCAGCAGCGGATCGACGCCGCCCGCCGCGAGGCCGAGGCCCGGGAGATCCAGGAGGCCCAGCGCCACTGCCAGGAGCTGATGGCGGCCGGCCAGTTCGACCAGGCCCGGGCCGTCGCCCACGACCTGCACGCCCGCCACCCGACGGCCGGCGAGGCCACCGAACTGGTCGCCCACGTCAACCGTCAGGCCAAGCTGCACCAGCAGGAGCAGCGCCGCCGGATGTACGCCGAGATCGAGAAGCTGGTGGCCGCCCGGCAGTGGCGCAAGGCCCTGACCGCCGGGCAGGAGCTGCTGACTCGCCACGGCGGCACGCCCGAGGCCGACGTCCTGCAGGCCCGCATGGACACGCTGCGCGACAACGCCCGGATCGAGGAGGTCCGCGAGAAGCGAGACGCCATCCGCGACCTCATCGGGCGCCGCCGATTCGCCGAGGCCCTGGAACTGGCCGACGACGTCGTCCGCCGCTTTCCCGAGACGGCCGCCGCCGAGGAGCTTCGCGGCCAGCTCGACCGACTCCGCGAGCGCGCCGCCGAGCAGGCCCGCGAGCAGCAGGTGTGAGCCCCAGTTGCCCTCGGCAGGGCAAAGGCGGGCATGAGCGCACGCGGGTCTGTACAATATCTGTATGAACGCACACGAGCTGGAGCTGCTGCGGGAGGTCGTGGCGCTGCCGACGGCGCCGTTCCATGAGAAGGCGGTGGCTGACCGCGTCCGCCGCTGGGCCCGCGAGCAGGGCCTGCGCCTGCGGGCCGACGCGTACGGCAATCTGCTGGCGACCCTGCAGCGGGGCCGGGAGGGGCCCCATTGGGTGCTGGTGGCCCACATGGACCACCCTGGCTTCGTGGCCACCCGCCAGCGGGGCCGAACGGTCTGGGGGCGGTTCTTCGGCGGTGTCGCCCCCCGGTACTTCTGCGGCGGGCGCATGCGCTGGCTGACCGAGGCGGGGGCCCTGGGCGCCGAGGTGGTCAAGGTCGAGGACCGCGAGTTGCCGCTGGGCTTCCACCCCGTCCGCGTGCACCTGGAGCGCGAGGGCCGCGTCGAGCCCGGCACCATTGGCATGTGGGACCTGCCGCCGGTGCGTGTGCGGGGGCGGCACGTGTACTCGCGGGCGTGCGACGACCTGGCGGGCCTGGCGCTGGCGATGGGGGCGCTGGGGCGGTTCGCCCGCTCCGATCGGCCGGGCACACTGTCGCTGCTGGCGACCCGGGGCGAGGAGGCCGGCTTCGTCGGCGCCCTGGGGGCCGTGCAGAGCGGCCTGCTGCCCCGCCGGGCGGTGGTAGTCTCCGTCGAGTGCTCCAGCGCCGCCGCCGGCTGCGTGGTCATGGGTGGCGGGGTGGTCATTCGCGTGGGCGACCGGTCGAGCGTGTTCGACCCCGGCGTGTCGGCCAGGCTGGTCGGCATCGCCGGCGAGTTGGCCCGCGAGGACGAGGGTTTCCGCTTCCAGCGGGCCCTGATGGCCGGCGGCACCTGCGAGGCCAGCGCCTTCGCGCCGTTCGGGTACACCGTGGGGGCCATCTGCCTGCCGCTGGGCAACTACCACAACCAGGGCCGGCGCGGCATTGCCCCCGAGAGCATCCACCTGGACGACGTCTCGGCCGGCCTGTCGCTGCTGGCCGCCCTGCCAGGCCATTCGCCTGCCCAGGACCCCGCCGACCTGCGGGCCCGCATGGAACAGATCTGGACCGACCGCCGGCAGCTGCTGGGGGAGCTTTAGACCCTTTGCCTGTCGGATGTATGGGCCCGGCATGGGCGACGGGTGAGAAGGTGGGGCTTCGCTCCGCTGCGCCCCAGCCTCCGGCGCGGGCCGTCTCCGTGCCGGCTTTGCATTGGGGGACGGCGATCGGGTATACTGAGCGTTTGCGGGGAGCGGGCCGTCCTGCGCGGACGGCCATTTTGTTGCGCAGCAGGAGAGCAATGCCATGACAGATAAATCGTGCCAGAAGCTGGACCTGGAGTACCCGTGCCAGTGGGGCTACACGCTGATCGGCGCAGACCAGGCCCTGATCCGCCGGGCCGTGCGCGAGCTGGCGGGCGACCGCGAGCACTCGCTGGCGCCGTCGAATCGCAGCCGGACAGGCAAGTACTGCTCGTTCCATCTCGAGCTGGTCGTCGAGGACGAGCAGGAGCGGGTGAGTCTCTACCAGGCCCTGCGAAGCCACCGCGACATCCTGATGGTCATGTAGTCGGATCGGAGGGGCCCGGGCCGTGCGTGGCCGGGCGGTGACAGGCAAGGCGCAAGAAAAGAGCCCCGGAGGGTCCGGGGCTCTTTTGCTGCGCGGAGGGTCGATCAAACCAGGTTGACCGTCAGGCCCGGCAGGTCGGGCTGGCCCTGGCTGTAGCGGGTCCAGCTGGTGTAGCTGTAGGGGTTGGTGCCACGGTGGGCGACGCGGTTGAGCTGCCCGGCGGCCAGGCCGCTGGTCAGGCCGGCGTCGGTGGCCGAGTTGACCAGGTCGACGCCGCCGATCTCCCAGGCCGCGACGGTCGATTGGAGCACCGACCGGCCCTGGTCGTCGGAGCTTCGGCCCGTGACCAGCAGCGTGGTCAGGCGGGCCTTGGCGGCGTCATCCAGGCCCTCCATCTGGGCGCTGCTGGGCAGGTCGAAGACGCCGTCGGCGTCGCTGTCGACGGCCAGGGCGCCGGCCCCGGCGAAGAGGCTCGCCCGGTCCAGGCCGCCGGCGATGACGGTGCCGACATTGCCGGCCGACTGGACGCGGGTGTCGCGGATCCAGCCGGTGACCGACAGCAGGTTGACGGTGTTGAGCCGCCCGTTGGGGTCAGCGGCGCGGAGCTGCAGATCGATGCCGTCGAGGTCGCCGCTGGCGATCATCGTCGAGGCCTTGCCGGCGTCCAGCCCGCCGCCGACCCAGTTGCGGACGGAGACGAGGTTGACCGCGGCGGTGTTGGCCGTGGTGACCTGCACGCCGGTCAGGTCGCGGGCGAGGAAGGTGCCGATGCCGGTGCCGTAGGCGTCGGTGCCGGTGGTGACCCCGCCGCCGTTCCAGTCGCCGGTGCGGATGAGGCGGATGGCGGCGTCGGCGGGGGTGGTGATGGTGGTGTTGGTGAACGAGCCGGTCATCAGCGTGCCGATGGCCATGCGGAAGGCGTCCTTGCCCTGCATCGTGATGTTGCCGGTGTAGGCGCCCCGGCTGATGAGGGTGCCGACCCAGTCGGCGACGAGGTTGCCGCCGTTCCAGGCCCCGACGCTGATCAGGCGGACGGCCCCGTCGAGGCTGACCACCGCGTCGACGCCGGCGCCGGGGGCGACCGTGCCGACGATCAGCGTGCCGACCGAGATGCCCTGGGCGTTGGAGCCCGAGGCGACGACCGGCGAGCCCAGCTCACCGCGGACGATGATCGTGTCGGCCGAGCCGATGTTGATCAGGCCGCCCTGGGCCCAGCTGGCCACGCTGATGATCCGCACGTGGCCGGGGGCGTTGAGCGTCTTGGCCCCGACGTCGCCGGCAATCAGCGTGCCGACCGAGATGCCCAGGCTGTCCTGCCCGTCGGCGGTGATCGTGCCGCCCATCGCCCCGCGGACGATCATCGTGCCGATCCACTCGGCCTTGATGCCCGAGTTGACCCACTCGCCCACGCTGACCAGTCGAACGCCGTCGGCGAGGCTCAGCGACAGGGCCACGCCGTCGGCGGCCTGGACCTTGCCGGCGATGAAAGTGCCGATGGTGGCGCCGCGCCCGTCGTTGCCACTGGCGATCGTCACGCCGCCGAAGGTGTTGCGGACGATGAAGGTGCCCACCGAGTGGATCTGCTGGACGCCGCCGGCCCAGTCGGCGACGCTGATCATCGTGATCGAGCCCTGCTGGACGTCGAGGTTGACGGCTCCGACGTTGCCGGCGATGAAGGTGCCGATCGCCACGCCGCGATCATTGGCCTTGGTGACCTTGACGGCGGCGCCGAAGTCGCCCCGGCTGATGAGCGTGCCGATCCACTTGGTCTCGATCGAGCCACCCTCCCAGCTGCCCACGCTGATCATCGTGATGCCGCCCTTGTTGTGGGCGGAGGTGTTGGTGGCCTTGAGTTCGATCGTGCCGACGCTGCCGGCGATGAGGGTGCCGATGGCGGCCTTGGTGGGCTCGTTGTAGCTGGTGACGTTGATGTCGGCGCCGAGCAGGCCGCGGACGATCATGGTATCGACCCGACCGGCCTTGAGCTCGCCGTCGGCCCACTCGCCCACGCTCAGCAGGCGGATGGCGTGGTAGGCGTCGACCTTGTAGTTGCCGATCGTGCCAGCCATCAGCGTGCCGATCGACATCAGCGTGTTTCCGTCGTAGCTGGTGGCGTTGACGGTGGCGTTGAGCGCCCCGCGGACGATCAGCGAGCCGATCCAGCCAGCCCTGAGCTTGCCGGCGGTCCACTCGGTCGCGGTGATCGAGCGGACGCCGTAGGCGATGTCCAGGGCGGTCGACTCGACGGGGTTGCCCTCGCCGTCGACGGTGGCCGGCACGTTGACGGTGCCCAGCAGCAGCGTGCCGATCGAGACGTTCCGACCATCGTCGCCCGTGACCGCCAGGGTCGTGCCCAGCGTGCCGCGGATCATGACGGTGGTGGCGTAGCCCATGTTGATGGTGCCCGTGCCGGTCCAGTTGCCCGTGTTGATCAGCCGAACGCCGCCCGGCACCGTGAGGGTGCTGTCGACGACGTTGGCGGCCTGGAGCGTGCCGAACGAGAAGCCCAGGTTGTCCTGGCTGGTGGCCGTGAGGGTCGTGCCCGTCAGGTCGCCGCTGACCAGCAGCGTGCCGAACCAGCCGACCTGCGTGGTGCCGTTGCTCCAGGCGCGGGCGCTGACCAGGCGCACGCCGCCGACGCTGTAGAGGTCGGCCCCGTCCATCACGCCGGTGATCAGCGTGCCGATGCCCACGCCGGTGGCGTCGACGCCGGTGGCCCGCAGGGCGACGCTCAGGGCCACCTGGGCCGGCTGAGTGTGGTCGCCGGTGAACTGGGCCACGGCGATAGTCTTGGCTTCGATGACGTCGTCGGTGTCGTTGGTATTGACCCATCGCTTGGCGATGAGGGTCTGGATGGGGGCGGCCGACTGGACGTCGTAGTCCTCGGCGACGTTGAGCATCAGCGTCAGCGCCCGGCCGGTGAGGCCCTCGTCGCGGATGAACAGGGTGTTCTCGCCGGTGAGGTTGTTCACCTGGAGCATGCCCAGGATGCCCGAGAAACTCATGTCGCCGGTGATGTTGAGCTGGCGGACGAGCATGCTGCCCAGCGAGCCCTCGACGATGACCTCGCCGATGTCGACCAGCCCGTCGCCGCCGGTGGCCTTGAGCACGGTGGCCGACAGGCTCGACAGGGCGGTGGTGTCATAGAGGTAGATTGACTGGGTGGCGGCGTCCCACACGCCGGTGCCCGGGCCGGTGAGGCGCAGGGTGAGCTTGTCGCCGTCGGCGTCGGTGTAGGTGATTGTGGTCAGGCCGCCGAAGGTGTCGGGCACGACGGCCGGGTCGACCGTGACGTCGGCGGCGGCGCTGACGAAGGTCTGGTTGGCCAGGTCGATCTCGTTGAAGGCGTCCTGCTGGATCGCGCGGGCCATGACGTGGTAGTCGCCCGCCACGGCGCCCTCGGGCAGGCGGGTGCCGCCGCGGAAGACGGTCTCGGCGCCGCTGGCCAGGCCGCGGGTGTACTCGCCGCTGTACAGGACGATATCGTCGGCGTTGCCCCAGACCTCGTCGCTGCTGAGGCGGATCTCCACGCCAATGGGGATGCCGGGGGCGAGGTTGGCCGGGCCGGCGTTGGTCAGGTTCAGGGTGAAGTCCAGCGGGCTGCCGGGGCCGTACCTGCCGGCGGTGTAGCTGAAGCTGCCCACGCTCAGATCGATCGCGAACATGTCGCCGGCGTCCAGCATGGCCACGCCGTGGTAGCTGGTGGGCACGTTGAGCAGGCCCGGCAGGATGTCGACCATGCGGGTGCGGCACTCGTTGGGCTGGCCGGTGTAGGGGCTGCCCCGGCTGAACATCGGCTCGAAGCGGTAGTCGATGCCCATGTCGGCGGGGTTGGCGGCGTTGACGGCGTAGGCGCCGTTATCGGTCGAGAGCATGACGATGCCGTTGCGGACCGTCAGCTGGCGGGGCGTGCCCGAGACGCTGGTCTTGCCCAGCAGTGTCGGGCTGATCGGGTTGGACAGGTCGTAGACCATCAGGTCGCCGGTGGCGGCCGTGGTGGCGTTGAGCAGGTAGAGCCGGTTGCCCTCGATCGCCACCTCGCGGGGGTAGCTCACGCGGAGCTGCCCGACCCGCCGGGGATAGCTGGGGTTGGCGACGTCGAAGATGGTGACCGCCCCGCCCCAGTCGGCGACGTAGGCGTAGTTGTCCAGCAGGGCCGCCGAGAGCGCCTGGCTGTAGCGCTGGCCCAGGGCGGTGGTCGCGGCGATGCCCAATTGCTCCATATGGCTCGGATCGGCGACCGAGACGGTCACGAAGCCGTCGAAGTAGCTCGGGATGTAGGCCACGCCGTCGCGGATGGTCAGCTGCGGCAGGTTCAGCGCCAGCCAGCCGGTGTAGAGGCTGTCCAGCTCGGTCAGCTGCCCGGCCCCGTCGACGCTGAAGCTGTACAGGAAGTGGTCGGCCATGCCGTCCTGATACTGGTAGAACCCGCCCACGAAGACGTTGCTGCCGTCGACGTGGATGGC
Source organism: Phycisphaerae bacterium (assembly GCA_041687295.1). GTDB lineage: Bacteria > Planctomycetota > Phycisphaerae > SM23-33 > FEN-1343 > JAWLCG01. Next base: position 14,552 of record JAWLCG010000040.1, read on the forward strand.
GTAGGCGGCCGGCTCGAGGTCGGTCTCGCTGTCGGGGACGTCGTAGCTGAGCATCACGCTGTCGAGCTCGACGGGGTTGGCCGGGTCGCTGACGTCGAAGACCTTCATCCCGCCGAAGCCATAGGCCACGTACATCCGGTCGCCGACGAGCTTGCTGTCGAGGACCATGCCGTTGCCCGAGTCGTCCATCGGGACCACGCCCAGGCCGATCGGATCGCCGGCGTTGCGGCTGAAGACCGTGAAGGTCTCGCTGCGAGCCATCTGGCTCATCCAGCTGAAATCCCTCTCGTAGGCGTTGACGGTGGCCTTGAAGAAGCCCTGGAAGGTTGCCGGCACGGTGATGGTGAGCTTGTGGGTCATGCCGGGATGGGCGGCGAGTTCGTCGGCCGTCATGGCGGCAATGGCGATCGACGCGCCGCTGAGGGGGTAGGTCTCGGTGGCGCTGAACTGCAACGGCTGGCCGCCGTCGTCCTCGATGGCGATGAAGACCTCGTGGACCACCGAGGTCGCCCCGTCGGCGGGGGTGGGCGTGTGGACGATGTTCAGGTCGGTGATCGTGGGCCGATCGCCCAGGGCCGTCACGTTGACGACCTTCTCGACGAACTGCCCGTCGACCTCGGCGCGGATGGTGATCTGCCCGGTGCCGGCGTAGCCGTCGACTGGCAGGATCATGACCGTGGCGTCCTGGTCACCGCCGGCGGTGCGGTCGATGATCTCGACGTCGTCCAGGAAGACCTTGGTGGTGGTGCTGTTGGCCAGGGACATGATCGAGTCGTACACGGCCTTGCCGGAGATCATCTGGCCAAAGATCGGGTGCTTCTGCTCCAGCCAGGGGGTGGGCTCCTCGGTGATGAAGAACTGGCTGTTGTTGGTGTCGGCGCCGGCGTTGGCGAAGGCCAGCACGCCCGGGCCCGTGAAGCTCAGGTTGTTCCACGCGAGCGGGTTGGAGAAGTTCGGCAGCGTGCTGCCGCCCTGGCCGGCCTTGTCCGCGACAATCGCGCCGTCACGGCCGTACTGGGCGTCGCCCATCTGGATCATAAAGTTATCGATGATGCGGTGCAGCCAGACGTCGTCGTAGAAGACGCCCTCGCCGTCGCGGTCGCTGGTGGGGTCGCTGGCGAGGGTGACGAAGCGCTCGATGGCCTCGGTGCTGGCGTCGATGCCGTCGTAGAGCTGCACCAGGATCGAGCCCATCGCCACCCGCTGGCCCGGCGTGCCGCCGGCGGGCGTGGTGACCTTGTAGAAGTTCAGCTTGGCGTAGCGGGTGTTCTCGTTGATCCGCAGCACCTGAATATTGGGGTTGTTGCTGGTGGCGGTGATCGTGATGTCGGTGACGAAGTCGTCGGCTGTGCCGTCACCGTCGGTGTCGTAGGCGCCGTCCACCGGTAGGGCCAGGGCTCCGTTGGCGATGCCGTACATCGCGTTGTACGTGGTGAGGATGATCGGTGAAGCCGCCATCAGCAGGCGGTCTTCCAGCCGCTCCAGGACGGGGGCCACGCCGGCCGAGTCTGCGGACAAGCCTACAACCGGAAAGTCGTTAGCGGAATTCATGATCACCTCGGAATGAGTGCTGGGCACGTCGAGCCCCGTATTGCGGTGGGACGGCCGGTGGCGACCGTCGGCAGGTCGGGGAGCTCTTCCTTTACAACAGCGGGAAAGATCCCGTAACGCCAACCGGCGTCCAGTATACCACCTATCCGTGTATCGACCAATGGGGCTATCAGATTTACCGATCGTTCGCTGGGAGCAATTCTTAGCCGACAGGGCGCTTCCGGCGGGGCAGAAGGTGCGGAGATCCGGGGCGGTGTGCTCTGCTTCTCTAACGGGGCAGAGGGGCTGGGGGTTCCAGCCCGGCCATCAGGGCCTTGCGCCTTGTTCGGGCGGGGCGGGGCGACTACGATGGCCGGCGGCCCTGTACGATCCTGGATCCTGTTGAGAGTTCGCCATGCCCCCCGCAAAACTCCGTACGTCCGCCCGCGCCGGTCGCCGGCTCCGCCTGACGGTGGCCGCCAGCCTGGCGGGCCTGTCGCTGCTGGTCGTGGTGACGCTGGTGCTGGCCCTGCGCGGGCCGGACCGGCCCGCGCTGACGCTGGCGCCCTTGCCGCCGGCCCAACCCGCCGCCGGGCTACCCCGCGCGTCGGCCCTGGCGGGCGAGGTCGAGCTTCGCGCCCACACGCTGCTGGCCCAGAACCAGCCCCAGCCCGCCCGCGAGCTGCTGGAGGAGTTCGTCAAGACCTTCCCCGACGACCGGCGCCTTCGGCCAATGCTGGCGATGGTGTACCTGCAGACGGGCCAGGCCGCCCAGGCCGAGGCCGTCGCCGATGACCTGCTCCGCCTCGAACCCACCCACGGGGCGGGCAACTGGATCAAGGCCGAGCGGATGCGCCAGCGGGGCGAGCGGGGCTATCTCGACCGCTACCGCCAGGCCGCTCGCACCGCGACCGACCCGCTGCACCTGGTCGGCATCGCCCGGGGCCTGACGGCGGCGGGGGAGCTGGCCCAAGCCAAGGCCTGCCTCGACCGGGCCGAGCCGCAGCTGCCCAACCACCCCCAGCTCATCGAGGCCCAGGCCGCCCTGGACTACGCCCGGGGCGACTACGCCGGCTGCGCGAAACGCCTCGAGCCGCTGCTGGCCCTGCTGCCGGACGACGCCGCCCTGCGCGTCCGCCTGGGCCGGGCGCGAATGCTCGCCGGCGACTATGCCGGGGCCCGGCGGGCCTACGCCGCCAGCCTCCAGATGCAGCCCACCGGCCAGGCCGCCCTGGGCCTGAGCGAGCTGGCCGGCCTGGACCGCGACTACCCGGCCGCGTTGGCCTACGCCCGCCAGGCCGCCGCCTTCCCGGCCACGCGCCTCGACGGCCTGGTCCGCCAGGCCCAGGTGCACTACCTGCTGGGCAGCGACGACGACCTCGCCCGCTGCCAGGCCCTGCTGGCCCAGGCCGAGCGCCTCGCGCCAACCGACCCGCGCATCGCCCGCCTCAAAGGCCGACTGGGAACCGCCCCCGTCACCGTCAGCCCCGCCGAGCAAGGCATCGACGACGCCGAACCGTCCATCCCCACCTTCGGCCTGGAACTGCCCTGACGCCACGGGGGCCACCGGTGGACCCAGCCCAAGCCCACGGATTGCCATCCGTGGGCATCTCGTCCGGGCCGTGCGTCTGGGGCTCGACGCCTCATGGTCCACCGGCCGTATCGATGGCGTTCCGTCTTCGGTGCACCAAAAACGTGGCTACAGACGCCGTAGCCACGGCACCCGGGCGCAGAGCGATCCAAAGCGGCGTCAAGGCCGCCGCACTCCATACGGCTCTGGCGCCCTGAGCCTCCATTGGCCGGTGCGACTGACGATCAGACGCCGGAAGACGTGGCGGCAGACAGCGCAGCCACGCCCACAGGCGGAATCGGCCGATGGTCTACCGCGGCGTGCCGCTCTCCAGCCAGGCCATCTCCTTGTCGGTGAGCTTCAGATCCAGCACGGCCGTGTTGGCCTGGATCTCCTCGGGCGTGAAGGCGCCGATCAGGGCGAAGATGTTCAGCGGGTAGTTCAGCACCCACGCGGTGGCGATCTGGGGGACGGTGAGGCCCTTCTCCTTGCCCAGGGCCCAGGTGCGGTCGAGCCGGTCGAGGTTGGCCGGACTGCGGAAGCAGCGGACGGGGATGTCGCTGTCGTCGGCGGGCCGGGCCTCCAGGGCGGCGCGGTCGAAGCGGCCCGAGAAGAACCCCCGCGCCAGGCTCGACCAGGTGAACAGCGGCATGGCCTGCTGGGCGTACCAGCGGCGGGCGTCGGCGTGGGCGGGCCCCGAAATCGTCAGGCAGTCGGCCCAGGGCGATTCGACCATCTCGGCCAGTGAGAAGTTGGGGCTGCTCAGGGCGAAGCCCGCCAGGCCGTGCTCGGTGGCGTAGGCGTTGGCCTCGGCGATGCGGGTGTGCGTCCAGTTGGAGGCGCCGAACGCCCGGATCCGACCGGCCGAGAGGTGCTCGTTGAGCGTCTCGACGATAGGCCCGACCTCCACCGCCGGGTTGTCGCGGTGCAGGACGTAGAGGTCGACGTAGTCGAAGCCCGAGCGGGCCAGGGCGTCGTGCAGGTCCGCGGTGATGTCGTAGGGCGTGACGCGCGGGCGGTCGGCGTTGGGGTGGGCGCCCTTGGTCAGGTGCACCACCTTCTCCCGCAGGCCGCGCTTGGCGACCCATCGGCCCAGGACGCGGTCGGCGTCGCCGCCGGAGTAGACGTGGGCGCTGTCGAAGGTAGTGATCCCCGCCTCCCAGGCCGCGTCGAGCAGCTCGAAGGAGTAGTCCAGCTTGCCCAGGCTCACCATCATCAGCCCCTGGGCGATGCGCGAGACGGGCTTGTCCAGGCCGGGCACCTGGCCGTACAGCATTTCAGGCATAGTGAACTCCTGTTTGCGGGCCTACTCGCCGGGGTACCGCAGGCCCCACTGGGCGCGGAGGGCGTCGAGGGTGTCCATGATGGCGATCGACTCGTCGAGGGTCATGACAGGGCTCTCGGTGAGCCCCTCGCGGAGGCAACGCCCGACCTCGATGGCCTCGTAGTTGTAGCCGTTGCCGACGAAGGGCGGCTCGATCTCCTCGCTCTTGCCGTTTCGGCTGAGCACGATCTTTCGGCCATGCCAGAAGGCCGGCAGGTAGATCGAGCCGTCGGTGCCGAGGATGCGGGCATCCTGGGGCGTGTTGGTCCGCACGCCGCAGGCCAGCAGGGCCAGCCCGCCGCCGGGGAAGCCCAGCACCATGGCCGCCTGCTCGTCGACGCCGGTGCTGCCCAGTTCGGCCAGGCCGCTGATCTGGCTGGGCACGCCGAAGACCATGTGCGCCATCGCCACCGTATAGACGCCCACGTCCAGCAACCCGCCGCCGCCCAGGGCCGGGTTGAGCAGCCGATGCTCGGGGTTGAAGGCCGTGCGGAAGGCGAAGTCGGCCATCACCATCCGCACCTCGCCGATGGCGCCCTCGGCCAGCAGGCGGCGGGTCTCCACCAGCGTCGGCAGGAAACGCGTCCACATGGCCTCCATGAGGAACCGCCCCTCGGCGCGGGCGACCTCGGCCAGGGCGCGGGCCTGGGCAGCGTTGATCGTCAGCGGCTTCTCGCACAGCACGGCCTTGCCGGCCCGCAGGCACAGCACGCTGTTGTCGTAGTGCAGCACATGCGGCGTGGCGACGTAGACGGCATCGACCGCGTCGTCGCCGGCCAGCGCCTCGTAGGAGCCGTGCGCGCGGGCGCCGCCGAATTCATCGGCGAAGGCCCGGGCCTTCTCGGCCGAGCGCGAGCCGACGGCGGTCAACTCGGCGTCCGGCGTATCCTTCAGGCCCTGTGCGAACTTGCGGGCAATGTTGCCCGTGCCCAGGATGCCCCAGCGGATTGTCTCAGGCATGGAAACCTCGTTGGCTTCGACCGTCTTGCGATTGCGCCTGTGGGTCCCAAAGCGCCTCCGGCCCAAGCCCACGGATTGCCATCCGTGGGCATCGTGGCCAAACCGTTGATCTGGAGGCACAGCGTACCCGCAGGTCC
>JAWLCG010000041.1:0-19912 GCA_041687295.1 Phycisphaerae bacterium
CCGCGGTCGCGGCCGCCCGGCGCCCCCGCGGCGGGCCGCGCCCGCCCTCCAGGACCCCGGGCATGCCCGGAGCTATATGAAAGCGGCGGGCCGTGCCCGCCCTACGGCCGACCCTCCAGGGCGCCGGCGTCGCGGGCGGCGCCGGTGGGGGCGTTGCCGGCGAAGTCGCGGAGGAACGGGCCGGCGAACTGCCAGGCGTAGAGCTCCTCGATGGTGGTCTGGGCGTCGGCCAGCGTGCCGCGGCAGACGCGGAGGAAGTCCAGCTCGCCGGCGAGGAAGTCGCCGTCGCGGCGGCCCCGGCCGACGAGGAAGTCGGCGTCGTTGCTCAGCGACACGGCCGGGTCGGGCAGGGGGCCCACCAGCGGGCCGTTGCTCACCTGGCCGTCGACGTAGAGGGTGATGCCGTCGGGATCGCTCCGGCTGACCTCAGCCAGCACGTGGTGGAAGGTCCCGTCGTTGATGGCCACGCGGGCCGAGCGGCGGGCGGCGACGAGCCCGTCGACCCAGAGCGTCAGGCGGGGCCGGCCCTGGTCGTCGATGTCCAGCACGTAGCCGACGAGGTCGGCCTTGGAGGCGATCACGCCGATGTTGCCCGGGGCCACCCGCAGGTAGGCCTCGATGAGGAAGTCGTTGGTGTCCATGTCCAGCGTGGGCCGCTCGGCGCCGGGCAGCGTCTGGTCCTCGCCGTAGGCCGCGTCGGCCGTCATGTCGGCGTGGCTGAGCGTGCAGTACTGGTCGATGCCGTTGAGCCGCAGGGCGCCCTCGGTCCAGTCCTCCAACTCGCCCGCCACGTAGTCGAACCGCCCTACGTTGTGGGCCTGCAGGTCGTGGCGGGGGATGTCGGCGTACATGCCGCGGTTGACGTGCTCCTCCGTCATGAACCAGCTCTCGCCGAAGATCGTCTGCGGATTGGCCGGGTGCTTCGTGAAGTGCCACTCGCCCACCGTCGCGTACAGGCCCCAGGGGACGAAGAACTTCACGCCGCGGTCGGTCAACTCGGACCCCTCTGCCGGGCGGAAGTCGTGATTGGCCGCGTCGACGACCGTCGGGCCCTGGACCTCCCAGCCGACCTCGCGGGCCAGGGCCTGGCGGCGGAACAGCTCCATCCGCATGCCGCCCAGCGTGTGGAAGACGTGCTCGTTGTCGATCAGCAGACCCACCTGCCGCGGCTCGCCGGCCAGCACGTTGTGGCTGTAGGCGAAGGTCTCCAGCGACTCGCCGTCGGGCATGGGGTGCTGGAAGTAGCGGTAGCCGATCTCGAGCATGGCGTTGCCGATGTAGTAGTTCCGGTTGGCGCGGCTCTGGCGTCGGCTGCCGATGGCGAAGTTGTAGAAGGTGTTGTTGAAGATGGCGTTCATCATGCCCAGCACCTCCTGGATGGCGGCGGTGTTGGCCAGCGGGCTGGCCACGTCGCTCTCCAGGCCCCAGGCGATATTGTTGAAGACGTACTGCTTGAACGCCCCGTCGAGGTAGTAGGCGAAGCCGAAGCGCGGCGTCTCCGCGTCGCGCTGGGCCGGGTCGGGGTTGGCCAGGTGCTTCCAGTGCCAGTACCCTCCTGGGTTGCCCGAGACGTTGTTGTAGATGTAGGTCGGGCCGCCCTGCCAGCTCTCGATGCCGCCCCAGTCGTTGGTGTTCAGCATCGAGTCGGTCACGCGGTTGTGGTGCATCAGGATGCGGCTGAGCGGGCGGACGCCGGGGCCGCCGCCCTTGCCGCCGAAGATGAACAGCCCCGCCCCGTAGCCGCGGTCGAGCATGTTGCCGGCGATCTCGGCCAGCGTGACGAAGCCCACCTTCACCGCGTGGCCATGATGCGCCCGCATGGGCCTCAGGCCGATCTGGTAGAGGCGGTTCCGCAGCACCTCGCCGCGGGCGAACTCGCCCTCGCGGGCCCGCGTCAGGTCGATCGCGCCGTAGTCGGTCCAGCGGATGTCGTTGTCGGTGACGGCGACGTGGCCCATCGTGCCCTCGAGCGACTGGGCCCGCACGGCCATGGCGATGTGCTCGAAGGTGCAGTGGCTCACGCGGATGTCGTCACAGCTGCCCAGCACGCGGACCGTCGCGGCGTCCTCGGCCGGCAGGGTCCACCAGCGATCGTACCAGTGGGCCGTATTGGTGAAGCGGAATCCCAGGCCTGTCACGTGGATGTGGCTCTGGTCGGCGATGTCGATCGCGGCCATGCGCTCGCCGATCTCGACGACAGCCGTGTTGGGGTCGCGGTCGTCGGGCAGGCGGAGGTAGAGTCGGCCCGTCGTCTCGTCGAACCAGTACTCGCCGGGCGCGTCGAGCAGGCGCGGCAGGTTCTCGATGAACCAGCGGTTGTTGGCGATGGGCATGTACCGGGCCGTGTCGCCCCAGGGCCCGCCGATGCGGACGGCGCCCGCCTGCGGGTCGTAGGCCTCGACCCGGCTGGGATACGGGGTCGCCATCACGCCGGTGTACTCGGTCCAGACCGTGCCGCCGACGTAGGCGTCGGGGTCCTCCGCCGTCAGATGCTCCGGGTCGGCGGCCAGGGCGCGGGCCTGCTCGTTGCCCTGGTCGTTGGGCACCATCACACGCTCGGTGGAGGCCCAGGTGTACCACTCGCTGCGGATGTCGTGCTCGTCGCTGACGGTCCAGTTGGGGTCGCGTGCCAGCGGGATGCGGGTGATCGCGTCGCCCTCGGCCAGCCAGACCAGCCGGGGGAAGCTGCCCTCGGGCAGGTCGATGGTCCAGACCTTTTCCGGCTCGGGCATGTCCGGCGGGGCCTGCTCGGCGGTGAGCCGCTGCCAGCCGTCGCTGACGGCCATCGAGCCGTACAGCCAGGCCGTGCCCTCGCCCCAGCGGGGGCTGCTGGTCAGGCGGATGGGCGTCTCGGCCGAGCCGGACTCGTCGGCGACCAGCGTACCGCGGTAGACCACGCCGCGGCGGAAGACGTAGGTATCGACGCCCTCGGCGGCCGCGGCGTTGGCGGCAGCGTTGGCGTCCCAGGGGTGGTGCTTCCACGCCTCGGCCGGGCTGGTGCCGCTGGCGGCGTCGTCGCCGTTTTCGAAGTCGATGTAGCGGACCCGCTGGCCCGTGCGGAAGACGAACGGCTCGGGCTTCCACGCCAGGTCGCCCGAGGGCAGGACCTCCGCGTGTGGCCTCTGCCAGGAGTACCGTGCCCCGTTGGCGCCGCCGCGGTCGTCGCGGTCGGCCCGCGGACCACAGGCGCTCAGGCCCAGAACCAGCGAAAGCGTCAGACAGCCCAGGATCGCGTTACGCATCGATGTGCCTCCTCAAAAGACCTGTGGCCCCGCCGGCGACCGCCGGCCCGCAGAAGCCAGCATACGCATGAGGGTCCGCAGTGCAAGGGCGCGTCCAGATGCACGGGGCCCATGCCCCGTGCCCCCGCGTTTCTCTCCAAGCCCACGGATGGCAATCCGTGGGGGTCGGGCCGGGCCGAGCGGGTGCCGTGGCTACGGCGTTTGTAGCCACGTCTTTGGGCTTCCCCGCTGGACTCCTCCTCCAGGGACAAGGGATCAACACGAATGGCACGAATGGAGGAGGGTTTCACGAATGGAAGATTCGTTGTGACCCTGTCTGATCTTCCATTCGTGTCATCGGCCGTTATTCGTGCCATTCGTGTCCATCAACCATCCGACCCCGGCCGAGCCGCCCTGGGTGTCCCTGCGCGCGATAGGCGGGCCGCGCTTTTGGAGTGCGGCGGCAACGACGCCGCTTTGGCTGGCTTGGTCGGATGCGATCCAAAGCGGCGTCAAGGCCGCCGCACTCCATATTGCGCCCGCGCCCTGGGCCTCCATTGGTTGGCGCGACTGACGAGTCGGCGCCCCAAGACGTGGCTACGAACGCCGTCGCCACGGCACCCGGGCGCCCCTTGGGCCTGTGTAGATATGACAGGATTGCCTTCCGTGGGCTCGGGCCTTACCGGTACGGCTCGAGCATCCGCTCGCAGGCGTCGCACTGGGCCTGATCGGCGAAGCTGGTGAGGATGTACAGGCCGGCCGGGCCGACGGCGTCGATGAGCGGCTGGATCTCGTCGATCTGCACGCCGACGGCCTGGACGCTCTTGCCGGCCTGGAGGATACGGCGGTAGAAGTCGTACCAGTGCGGGTCGCCGCCGGGGGGCACGTTGGGGTCGGGCGTCCACTCGATCGCGTCCAGGGCGTCGATCGCCAGCAGGTGCTCGAGGTGGGGGATGCACTCGTGACCGTCGAGGTGGAACATCGAGTAGTCGAGGTACTCGCACTGGGCCGTCAGGGCCGGCACGACAAAGCGGCGGAACATCGCCGGCGAGAACATGGCCGAGGCGTCGCACTGCACCTTGGCCGTCTTGCCCGGGCCCCACAGCGAGAAGGCCCCGAAGCACGCGCCGCCGTCGGGTTGGCGGATGATCGCGTAGATGCGGTCGTAGACTTCCCTATAGGCCTCGTTGATCTCCCAGACCTTCGTCTCGACCCAGGCGGGCCGGTCGAGCATGTCGAACATCAGCGTCTGCGGGTCGCGCAGCGCGGCCAGGATGTCGATGTTCTCCACCAGGTCCGGGCAGCCCACCATGTAATGGCCGTCGGCCAACTCGACGCAGGCGCGGAGCGTCTGCTCGTGCACCTGCCACCAACGATTGGCCGGGTCGAACCGCAGCGGGCCCAGCGACTCTGGGTCGGCCACGTCGGCCATGGTGGGCTTGAACCACACGGTCTCCCGCGAGAAGCCTGGCTCGCTGCCGAGGGTCAGTGCCAGCGACCCGGGCCCGATGTCCGGGCGGACCATCGGCAGGCAGTCGGCGCCGAAGTGGCGCGTGGCCATCAGGGCGTGCGCGTGGCGGGCCCGCTTGAGCGGGTCGGCGTAGTAGTCCTCGGGGCCGGCGATGGTGGGCCACTCGTGCGGCCCGTGGGGCTCTCGGCCGGGCGGGGCCTGCCACGCGCCGACCACCAGGCCCTTGCGGTTCCACCAGTCGATGAAGTGCTGCCGGGTCTGCTGCCAGTTGGGCTTCCAGTCGCAGGGCATGACGGCCTCCGGGGTTTGGGGCTACAGGTGGCGTCAGCTTATCCGCGGCCGAGGGCACCGCAAGGCGCAAGAGGGGTTTTTCCGGCCTGGCGGGCTGCAAATCCGCCGGCGGGACGGTAGAATCCGGACCATGGATTCAATCCCTGACAATATCAAGCCGACCGTCGAGCTGCTGTCCGAGCTGGTGGCCTGTGCCAGCGTCAACCCCGGCGAGACGGACCGCCACGAGCCGCCCTACGGCGAGACCCGCCTGGCGCAGCGGTTGGGCGAGAGGCTCGCCGGCTGGGGCGCCCGCGTCGAGCTGCCCGAGATCGCCCCGGGCCGGGGCAGCGTGGTGGCCACGTTCGCCGGCGCCGACCCGTCGCGAACGCTGCTGCTGGAGGCCCACGCGGACACCGTCGAGGCCGCCGACATGGGCGAGGCGGCCTTTCGGCCGGTCGTCCGCGACGGGCGCCTGTATGGCCGGGGGGCCTGCGACACCAAGGGCCCGATGGCGGCGATGCTGCTGGCCATCCGGGCCGTGCTGGACGCCGAGGGACAGCTGCCCGCGACGGTGGTCTTCGCGGCCACGTGCGACGAGGAGGCCCACTCGCTGGGCCTGCGGGGGCTGCTGGAGGGGGGCTTTGCGCCCACGCTGGCGGTGGTGGGCGAGCCGACCGACCTGAAGGTCGTCTGCGTGCACAAGGGCGTCGCCCGCTTCCGCATCCGCACGCTGGGCCGATCGGGTCACAGCTCCCAACCCGCCGCCGGCGTCAACGCGATCAGCCACATGGCCCAGGTCGTGCGGGTGCTGGACGAGGTCGTCGCGCCCGCCCTGGCCGGCCGATCGCACCGGATGCTCTCGGGCCCGACGCTCAGCGTGGGCATCATCGAGGGCGGCACGCAGGTGAACATCATCCCGGCCGAGTGCACGCTGCAGCTCGACCGCCGACTGCTGCCCGGCGAGACCGTCGAATCCGCCCAGCGCGAGATCGTCGCCGCCCTGGACACGCTGGGGCCGACGCTTCGCGAGTTCCGCTACACCATCGAGCCGCTCACCTACTTCCCGCCCTTCGACGAGGGTCCCGACGGCCTGGCCGCCCGGCTGGTCGGCGAGGCCTGCCAGGCCGTGCTGGGCGCCAGCGAGTGCGTCGGGGCGCCCTGGGCGGCCAATACGGGCTTCCTCGGCGAGGCGGGCATCCCCTGCGTCACCTTCGGCCCCGGCTCGATCGCCCAGGCCCACACGGGCGATGAGTTCATCGACCTCGAACAGCTCGCCCAGGGCCAGGCCGTCTACGAGCGGATCATCCGCGACTTCGCGGGCCTGAGGCTGCCATGACCGACGCGACGGACGCCATCCGCGACGAACGGGCGCTGGACGAACGGCTGAGTCGGCCGGGGCCGGCGCTGATCGACTTCATGCGCCGCCTCGACGGGGACATCCTCGTGCTGGGCGCGTCGGGCAAGGTCGGGCCGACGCTGGCGCGGATGGCCCATCGGGCGATTCAGCAGGCCGGCGTCACCCGGCGGGTGATCGCCGTGGCGCGGTCGGGTCTGGAGGCCCTCTCGGCCGAGGGCATCGAGACCCGCCGCTGCGACCTGCTGGACCGCTCGGCCCTGGAGGCCCTGCCGCGCCCGGCCAACGTGGTGTACCTGGTAGGCCGAAAGTTCGGCTCGACCGGCCAGGAGTCGCAGACCTGGGCCACCAACGTGCTGGCCGCCGCCCAGGCGGCCGAGGTGTTCGCCGACTCGCGGATCGTCGCCTTCTCCACCGGCTGCGTCTACCCGCTGTGCGACGTCCGCGCCGGCGGGGCCACCGAGGCCACCCCGCCCGCGCCCGTCGGCGAGTACGCCATGAGCTGCCTGGGCCGCGAGCGCGTCTTCGAGCACGCCAGCCTCACGCGCGGCACGCGGGCGGTGCAGATCCGGCTCAACTACGCCGTCGAGCTGCGCTACGGCGTGCTGGCCGACCTGGCCCGGCGGATCTACCAGCATGAGGCCATCGACGTGACCACCGGCCACGCCAACGTCATCTGGCAGGGCGACGCGTGCGACTACGCCCTGCGGGCGCTGGAGCTGGCGGCCAGCCCCCAGGCCCTGCTGAACGTGACGGGGCCCGAGACCTTCTCCGTCCGCCACGTCGCCCAGCGGCTCGGCGAATTGCTGGAGCGGCCCGTCCGCTTCACTGGCCAGGAGAACGGCTGGGGCTACCTCAACGACGCCTCCCGAGCGCACGGGCTGTTCGGCTACCCGTCGGTGCCGCTGGAGACGCTGCTGGCCTGGACGGCCCGCTGGGTCCGCCAGGGAGGCCCAACGCTCGACAAGCCCACGCACTTCGAGGTGCAGGACGGAAAGTATTGAGCGTCAGAGCGTCAACGCGTCAACGCGTCACTGCGTCACTGCGTTGATGCGTCAGCGCGGCCTATTGCGACTGGCTGTTCAGCCTCGGCGTGCGCGGTTACCTTGCAGGGGTTCAGCCAGTCGGACCGGCAACGCAGTGACGCAGTGACGCGGTAACGCATTGACGAATGACCTCGACGGAGCCCCCAATGTCCGACCCACTATCCCCCACGATCCGCTCGGTGCTGCAGCGCGGCGTCGCCATTCCCGCCAGTCCGCTGGCGTTGACGGGGCGGCGGCGGCTCGACGAGCGCCGCCAGCGGGCGCTGTGCCGCTACTACGCCGATGCGGGTGCCGGCGGCATCGCGGTGGGGGTGCACACCACGCAGTTCGCCATCCGCCAGCCGGCGGTGGGGCTGTTCGAGCCGGTGCTGGCCCTGGCGGCCGAGGAGATGGCCCGGGCCGATGCGAGCCGCGCCGAGCCGCTGATCCGCGGCGCCGGCGTGTGTGGCCCCCCGGCCCCGGCCGTCGCCGAGGCCACGCTCGCCCGCGACCTGGGCTACCATGCCGGCCTGCTGAGCCTGGCTGCCCTGGCCGAGGCCGACGACGAGGCCCTGCTGGCCCACTGCCGTTCGGTGGCTGAGGTGGTCCCGCTGGTGGGCTTCTACCTCCAGCCAGCCGTCGGCGGGCGGGTGCTGGACTACGACTTCTGGGTCCGCTTCGCCGAGATCGACAACGTGGTGGCCATCAAGATGGCCCCGTTCCACCGCTACCGCACGCTCGACGTGGTGCGGGCCGTCGTCGATGCCGGACGCGACGACATCGCCCTGTACACCGGCAACGACGACAATATCGTGATGGACCTGCTCTGGCCCTACCGTTTCCGCGCGGGGGGCCAGTGGGTTGAGCGGCGGATCGTGGGGGGGCTGCTGGGTCACTGGTCGGTCTGGACCCGCCGGGCCGTCGAGTTGCTGGACCGCTGCCACGCCCTCGTCCGGGCCGGCGGGGCCGTGCCGGCCGACGTGCTGCGACTGGCCAACGAGACCACCGACGCCAACGCCGTCCTGTTCGACGTGGCCCACGACTTCGCCGGCTGTATCGCCGGCCTGCACGAGGTGCTCCGCCGCCAGGGGCTGCTGGAGGGCATCTGGTGCCTCGACCCGGCCGAGACGCTCAGCCCCGGCCAGGCCGAGCAACTCGACCGCATCGCCCGCGACTACCCCCACCTCAACGACGACGCCTTCGTCGCCGCCGGCCGCGACCGCTGGCTGGCCGGCTGAGCGCGTAGGGTACGCAGGTTCGCGAGCGCCGCGAGCGGTTCTGCGTACCGCGACGGCGGCAGGGCGGGCCTGGGCCGTATGGAGTGCGGCGGCAACGACGCCGCTTTGGATCGATGCCAGAAAGACGTGGCTACGAACACCGTAGCCACGGCACCCGAACGGTATGACGGCACCGGTGCGGTGTGGCGGCATCGGCGGTACGCGGAACCTCACCGGCGCTGCGCTTCGGCGAGAACCCACGTACCCTACCTCGGCTGGCGGGGCAGCCTTTGGCCGCCGAGCCGTACCTTGGCCTTTCGCCGGGCGGCCCGAGGCGCTATACTTGCGCAGAAGACCCAAAGGAGATTCGCCATGCCCGACAACGACAAGCCCAAGTTCATCGTCGACAGCGACTGGAAAGCCCAGGCCCAGGCCGAGAAGGAGCGCCTTGCCGCCCAGGCCCGCCAGAAGGCCGCCCAGACGCCGCCGGCCGCCCCTGCCTCCGCCGGCCCCGCCGCCGGTGCAGCCACGCCCTCTGAGGGCGCCGCCCAGGGGGGCGCCCACGAGCTGCCCCAGGCCAGCCTGACCACGCTGATCTCCATGATCGCCTCGCAGGCCATGCTCTCGCTGGGCATCATCCCCGACCCGCGAAGCCGCCAGCGCTACGTCGACCTCGACATGGCCCGCTACCACATCGACACGCTCAAGGTCATCGAGGACAAAACCGCCGGCAACCTCACCGACGCCGAGCGCGACCTGCTCAACCGCACCCTCTACGACCTGCGGACCCAGTTCGTCCAGGTCGGCCAGCGGATGATCGCGATCTGATCCGCGGGCGATGGCGGTCGCGCGGGGCGTACCTCCACGCCCACGCAATGCCTTGCGTGGGCTTCTCGTGCGGGCCGTGTACGCGAGGCACAGCGTTACGTGAGCTTTCACACATCGGAAAGGGCCCATCCATGAACGTCATCGCCGTGATGAGCGACAGCTTCCGGCGCGACCACATCGGCGCGCTGGGCAACCCCTGGATCCGCACGCCGGCCCTGGACCGCTTCGCCGCCCAGGCGACGGTGCTGCCGAACTTCCGCATGGGCTCGTACGCGACGATCCCGCAGCGGACGGACATGTTCACGGGGCGCTTCAGCTACGCCGATCGGCCCTGGCAGCCGCTCAAGGACGACGACGTGGTGCTGGCCGAGCTGCTGCACAAACATGGCGTGGAAAACTACCTCGCCGGCGACACGCCGCACATCTTCCGCACCAGCCACAGCCTGAGCTTCATGCGGGGCTTCGACGGCTTCCACTGGACCCGCGGCAGCGAGGGCGACATCTGGTGGACCGACCAGTACGCCGAGCAGGCCTACACCGCGCCCACCGGCCAGGGGCGCGTCCGCTTCAGCAAGCGAGACGGCGGGCGGGCCTTCCAACGCATCTGGTCGCAGGGCCGGCGGCGCGTCGACGAGATGGACTGGACCACGCCGCAGACCTTCCAGGCCGCCATCGAGTGGCTCACCCGCAACGCGCGGCGGGAGAGCTTCTTCCTCTACGTCGACACCTTCGACCCCCACGAGCCCTGGGACCCGCCGGCGTGGCTGCGCGACCTCTACGACGCCGACTACGACGGCGTGCCCTTCGCCTGGGCTGAGTACGGCTCGGCCAGCCAGTACGGCCCGCGTGAGCTGCGGCACCTCCAGGCCCTCTACGCGGCCGAGTGCACCATGGTCGACCGCTGGTTCGGCCGACTCGTCGACACCGTCGACCTGCTGGGCCTGCGCGACGACACGATGGTCATCTTCCTGAGCGATCACGGCCACTACCTGGGCTACCCCAACGACGGCGGGCAGGTCGGCAAGGTCACCGGCTACAGCGAGAAGGACGGCGCGATGGCCGGCGGCGACGCCGACGTCTTCATGCCGCTGCTGGACTCGGTGAGCAACCCGCCGCTGCTGGTCCGCATGCCGGGCCAGGCCAAGGCCCGCACCGTCAGCGAACTCGCCCAGCCGGTGGACTTCTTCCCGACCGTGCTGGAATTCCTCGGCGCGCCGGTGCCCGAGGCCATCCACGGCCAGTCGCTGCTGGGGCTGCTCAACGGGCAGCGGCAGGGCCTCCGCAAGCACGCCGTCACCGCCTGCCATCGCAGCTTCGCCCAGATCAGCGACCGGCGGTGGCTCTACGGCACCTGGGCGCACGAGCACGCCCCGCGCCTCTTCGACCGCCAGGCCGACCCCGACCAGCAGACCGACGTGATCGCCCAGAACCCCGACGTCGCCCGCAAGCTCCACCGCGCGATGATCCAGCAGATGCAGACCCTCAACGCCCCGGCCGACTGGCTGGCGAAACTCGACGCCAAGCCCGCCCTGGCCGGCCTGTAGGGCGGGCACGGCCCGCCGCCGATGGCGCTAGGCGTAGGCTCTCTTCGAGCGCCAGCGAGGCCCGGCGGGGGCCGGGGCCCGGGCCACCATCGCTGCCGGGCCTCGCTCCTCTCGACCCGGCCTACGCGCAACCCAAGCCCATGGAATGCCTTCCATGGGCATCTCGTCCGGGCTACGCATGGCGCGGCACAACGCCTCATGTCGGCCCGGCCGCGGTGGAGTCCCACGGGGCCGCGGGTCGCCCTGCGAAGACCCCGGGCAAGCCCGGGGCTATATACAGAGGACCCCGGGCAAGCCCGGGGCTATATACAGAAGACCCCAGGCATGCCCGGGGCCATATGGAGAAGGTCCGCACACCCGCCCTCCGCACATTCACCGAATCTTCACTCGGGCGAACGCTGGATTCTGCTTGCTTTTCGCCCCGGCGTGCTGCATATTGTGCAAAGAAACTGCCACTCAAGTGGAAGATTCCTGCCATGGCCCTGGAGCTTACTGTCGAGGATCGCCGGCGGAGAGTGATGGATATGCTCTCCGAGCAAGGGTTTATGACCCTGGCGGACCTTGCGCAGCGCTTCGGCGTCTCTGAGAGCACCCTGCGGCGGGACCTGGAGGTCCTGGACGAGCAGTCGGTGGTCAAGCGGACGCGGGGCGGGGCGGTGTACGTGAAGGATACCTCGCCGCAGCCGCTGGGCTTTGCCGAGCGGGAGGCGACGGCCCTGGCCGAGAAGGCCGCCATCGCCCGCGCGGTCGCTGGCCTGGTCGAGCCCGAGCAGACGCTGATCGTCAACGGCGGCACGACCTGCTTCCACGTCGCCCGCGAGTTGGCGGGGCGGCGGCTGAGCGTGGTGACCAACTCGGTGCCCATCGCGGCCGTGCTGATGGGCGAGCCGCAGACCGAGGTGACGTTGCTGGGCGGCTACCTCTACCCGCGCACCGGCGTGACGGTGGGGGCCTCGGCCCAGGAGATGCTCGCCGGCCTGCACGCCGACCTGCTGGTCTTCAGCTGTGCCGGCGTGGCCGAGGGCAGCGGCTACAACGCCAACCAGATGATGGTCGAGGTCGAGCAGCGGATGCTGCAGACGGCCGGGCGGGCGATCCTGGCGATCGACCACAACAAGATCGGGCGCAAGGCCCTGGTTCGCCTGTGCGACCTGAAGGACATCGACATCGTCGTCACCGATGACGGCGCGACCGAGGATCAGCTGGCCATGCTGCGGGCGGGCGGCGCCCGCGAGGTGATCGTGGCCGGCAGGGAGATGGCTCGATGAGCGCATTCAACGTGCCCATGCCCCGCGAGCAGCTCGAGCGCCTGGTCCGCCAGGCGATGCGGGAGCGGTTCAGCCCCGGCAACGGCCAGGCCCAGCACCGCCCGGCGGTGGCCTTCGCGCCCAACCTGGTGGTCAACACCTCCGCCCGCCACATGCACATCAGCCAGGAGCACCTCGAGACGCTCTTCGGGGCCGGGGCCGAGCTGACGGTGTACCGCTGGCTCTACCAGCCCGGCGAGTTCGCCAGCGAGCAGACCGTCACGATCATGGGCCCGCGGATGCGGACGATCCCCGGCGTGCGGATCCTGGGCCCGGTGCGGGCCGCCAGCCAGGTCGAGCTGAGCTTCACCGACGGCATCGCGATGGGCATCAATCTGCCCGTGCGCAACAGCGGCGACATCGAGGGCACGCCCGGCTGCTACCTGTTCGGGCCCAAGGGCATGGTCGAACTGCCCCAGGGCGTCATCCGGGCCGCCCGCCACGTGCACATGAGCCCCGCCGACGCCGAGCACTACGGCTTTGGCAACGGGCAGAAGGTCCACCTCCGCGTCGAGGGCGACTGCGAGACGACCTTCGGCGAGATCCTCTGCCGCGTGAGCCCCAAGACCCTCCTGGAGGTCCACCTGGACACCGACGAGGCCAACGCCTGCAACCTGGTCAACGCCCGACGCGTGGAGCTGACGGCGTAGGAACGACACGCGCAATCGCCCGGGGCTTCCGGGCTGACCGCATGGACACCGAGTGTGAGCATTAAGGAGAACCGGTAATGGCACTGCAAGCATTGGGGATGGTCGAGACGCGGGGCCTGGCCGCGCTGATCGAGGCCTCCGACGCCATGCTCAAGGCCGCCAACGTCGAGCTGGTCGGCTGGGACAAGGTCGGCTCGGGCATGGTCACGAGCTTCGTCCGGGGCGACGTCGCCGCCGTCAAGGCCGCCGTCGACGCCGGAGCCGCCGCCGCCAGCAAGGTCGGCGAGGTCGTCAGCGTCCACGTGATTCCGCGCCCCCACGAGGAGCTCGAGCAGGCGCTTCCCGCCAAGGCCGCCGCGAAGGCTGCCAAGTAGTCCGCCAACCCGCACCGCGTCCCGCGGGCCGAACCCCTCGGCCACGCGGCAGGAGAATCCGCGATGAATCAGGCATTGGGCATGATTGAGACCAAGGGCTTCATCGGCCTGGTCGAGGCCACCGACGCCATGAGCAAGGCCGCCAACGTCGAGGTCGTCCGCTCCATCCAGATCGGCGGCGGCTACGTCACCACGCTGGTCCAGGGCGACGTCGGCTCCGTCAAGGCCGCCGTCGACGCCGGGGCCGCCGCCGCCGGCAAGGTCGGCGAGCTGGTCAGCGCCCACGTGATCCCGGCGCCCCACGACGGGCTGCGGGGTTTCTTCCTGTAGGCCACCGGGCCTTAGGACCTGCGGGCCGGCGGTCCCGATCGGCCGGCCCGACGGAGCGGCGATGAAGATCCTGGTATCCAACATCGGCTCGACGAGCTTCAAGTACCGCCTGTTCGACATGGGCGGCGGCCTGGGGCAGGAGCGCGAGCTCGCCAGCGGCGGCGCCGACCGCATCGGCTCGACCGGCGGGCAGCTCAGCTGGAGCCTCGCCGGCGGCGACAAGGGCAAGCGCGCCCGCGACTGCGCCGACCACGGCCAGGCCATTCGGGCCTGTCTCGACCGGCTCATCGAGGGCGGCGTGATCGACTCGCCCGAGGCGATCGACGCGATCGGCTTCAAGGCCGTCATGGCCGGCGACTACGAGCCGGTGGCGATGGTCAACGAAGAGACGCTCAAGCGCATGGAGTACTTCGCCCCGGTCGCGCCGGCCCACAACCCGCCCTACATGGCGGCCATGCGGATGTTCGCCCGCGAGCTGCCCGACACGCCGATGGTGGCCGCCTTCGAGACCGGCTACCACCAGACCGTGCCGGCCCGGCGGCGCCGCTACGCCGTGCCCGAGGCGTGGGACCGCGAGCACCAGGTCCACCGCTTCGGCTTCCACGGCGCCAGCCATCGCTACATCGCCACCCGCATGGCCGAGCTGGCCGGACGTGACGACCTGAAGCTCATCAGCTGCCACCTCGGCGGCTCGTCGAGCCTCTGTGCCAGCATCGGCGGCGCGAGCGTGGCCGTCAGCATGGGCCTCTCGCCCCAGTCGGGCCTGCCCCAGAGCAACCGGGCGGGCGACTTCGACGTGTTCGCCCTGAACCTGCTGGCCCGCCAGACCGGCATGGACCTGCCGGCGATGCTCGAGGCCCTGGCCAGCGAGTCGGGCCTGGCCGCCCTGAGCGGCACCAGCGGCGACGCCCGCGACATCGAGACCGGCGCCGCCGACGGCGACCCGCGCTGCCAGCTCGCCATGGACGTCTTCGCGACGGCCGTGCGTGATTACCTCGGCAGCTACCTCGTCGAGCTCAACGGCGCCGACGCCATCGCCTTCACGGGCGGCATCGGCGAGAAGGGCTCGCTGTGGCGCCAGGCCATCCTGCGCGACCTGTCCTTCGCGGGCATCGTGCTGGACGAGGCCGCCAACGACAGGACCCGCGACGAGGGCCCCATCCACGCATCGAGCAGCCGGGTGCAGCTGTGGGTGGTGCCCACGAACGAAGAGTTGATCGTCGCCCGCCAGACGCGCGAGCTGCTCGCGGCGGGCCGGTAGAAACGACACCCCCGGCCGGGCTCAGGCCTGGCCGACCGAACAACCCGTATTCAGCCAAGACTGAAGTGGAGACCGGCGATGAACGAAGCCATTGGGATGATTGAGACCAAGGGTCTGGTGTGCCTGATCGAGGCGACCGACGCGATGCTCAAGGCCGCCAACGTCAAGTTCGTCACCATGACCAAGGTCGGCAGCGGCCTGGCGTCGGTGACGGTGACGGGCGACGTGGCCGCCTGCAAGGCCGCCGTCGACGCCGGGGCCTCGGCGGCCTCGCGGATCGGCGAGGTCGTCAGCGTGCACGTGATCCCCCGTCCGCACGCCGGCGTGGCCAAGGTGATGGGCAAGTAGTCCCCGCGGCCGGCGGGTCGGGGCTCGCCCCGGCGCGGCGGCAGGAGGCAGGCCATGTTCCTCGCCCAGGTCAAGGGCAACGTCGTCACGACGCAGAAGGTCGCCACCATGGCGGGCCGAAAGCTGCTCATCATCGAGCCGCTGCAGGTCCAGGAGCAGACCGGCGCGTTCCGGGGCACCGGGCGGTGCATCGTGGCGGTCGACTCGATCGGCGCCGGCGAGGGCGAGTACGTGCTGGTCACGCAGGGCTCCTCGGCCCGCATGACCGAGAGCACCAGCACCGCCCCGGTCGACGCGGTGGTGATCGGCATCGTCGATACGGTCACCGTGCAGGGCAAGACGGTCTTCGCCAAGGGGCAGGGCACCCAGGCGTGACGGGGCGCGGGCGGTCGACGCCCTGAGCCCCGAAGGAGTCACTCGTGAGCCAGATAAACGAACAGATGATCCGCCAGGTGGTCCAGGAGGTCGTCTCGCTGGTCCAGAACGGCTGGGGCGGGCGCGTGGCGCCCCGGGTCGGCAGCGGGGCCTCGCCCACGATCACGCCGGCCGGTGCCACCAGCGGGGCGGCACGCTTCGGGCAGTTCACCAGCGTCGACGAGGCCGTCGCCGCCGCCAGCGCCGCCCAGAAGCAGATCATGCGCCGCAGCCTCGCCCAGCGCCAGATCGCCTGCGACCTGATCAAGCGGATCTGCATCGAGCGCGCCGACGAGCTGGGCCGGCTGGAGTACGAGGAGACCCGCCTGGGCCATCCCGCCCACAAGCCCGAAAAGCTCGTCGTCGCCGGCAAGAGCGCCATGGGCACCGAGGCCCTCCGCACGGCCTGCTTCAGCGGCGACTACGGCATTACGCTGGACGAGGCCGGCCCCTTCGGCGTCGTCGGCGTGGTGACGCCCGTCACCCACAGCCTGCCGACGATGGCCGTCAACGCCGTCAACATGATCGCCGGCGGCAACGCCATCGTCTGCAACCCGCACCCCCGCGGCGCGAAGATCGCCGCCCTGGGCGCCAAGCTGTTCAACCAGGCCATCTACGAGAAGCTCGGCATCGACAACCTCATCAGCGTCATCGTCGAGCCGACCCTCGAGACCGCCAACGCCATCTTCGGCCACAAGGGCATCGCCATCCTGAGCATCACCGGCGGGCCCGGCGTGGTCAAGGCCGCCCTCAAGAGCGGCAAGCGGGCCGTCTGTGCCGGACCGGGCAACCCGCCGGTCGTCGTCGACGCGTCAGCCGACCTGGACAACGCGGCCCGCTGCATCATCCAGAGCGGTAGCTACGACAACAACCTGCTCTGCCTGTCCGAGAAGGAAGTCTTCGTCGTCGCCGAGGTCTACGACGCGATGATGGCGGCCATGGAGCGGGCCGGCGCCTACCGCCTGACCGCCGAGCAGATGAAGCAGCTCAACGCCATCGTGATCGACCCGGCCAAGGACGGCGGCCTGCCCCACGCGAACAAGGACTTCGTCGGGGCCGAGCCCTGCGTCATCGCCGAGGCCATCGGCCTGCGGGTGCCCGCCGAGTGCCGCCTGCTCTTCGGCCCGGCCCAGTTCGCCGACCCGCTCGTCCAGGCCGAGCAGATGATGCCGCTCATGCCCTTCGTGCGGGCCGAGAACTTCGAGCAGGCCGTCGACATGGCCGTCCAGGCCGAGCACGGCTTCGGCCACACGGGCATCATCCACAGCCGGCTGGTCGACCACATGACCTACATGGGCAAGATGATGAACACCACCCTCTACGTCAAGAACGGCCCAGCCACCGCGGGCAACGGCGGCGGCGGCGAGGGCTACAGCAGCTACTCGATCGCCTGCTCGACCGGCGAGGGCATCACCACCCCGATGACCTTCACCCGCTTCCGCCGCTGCGCGATGGTGGACAATCTGAGGATCGTGTAGCGCGGGTCGGTGGCCCTGGGGCGCTGCACCCCAGGGGCGGCTGGGCGCCGCCGTCGTCAATGCGTCGCCGCGTCACCGCGTGAATGTGGTGGCGGTGCCTTCGACGCGGATCGACCGGCGCATTGACGCAGTAACGCGTTGACGAAAGGTTTTGCCGTGATCCGCGGGCTGGTCGAAGGCATTGCGATCTCGCACCACAAACACCCCTCGATGGAGGGGTGGAAGCTGCTGCTGATCCAGCCGATGGACATTGCCGGCCAGCCCGACGGCGACCCGGTGCTGGCCGTCGACCCGCTGGGTGCTGGCCACGGCAGCGTGGTGCTCATCAGCAGCGACGGACGCGGCACCCGGGAACTGCTGGGCGACAACAATACGCCGGTCCGCTGGTCGGTGGTGGGTATCGAGGACTGACGGCCTCCGGGCCGAAGCGAGTGACGATGGTGGATGAAGCCCTGGTCAACGAGATCGTCCGACGCGTGCTGGGCGCGCTGAGCAGCCCGGCGGCGCCGAGCGCCTCGGCCGGACCGGCCGCCCCGGCGACGCCTGGCCCGGCCACGGCGCCGACGAGCCCGACGATGCCGGCCCCCGCGACGGGCCTGTCGCCCTCGCCGGCCGTGCCGCCCCCCAGCACCCCCCGCAAGCCCGCCCCGAGCCCCATGCCGATGCCCAACCCGGTGCCGGCCCCGTCGGGGCCGCGCCGCAAGGTGTTCGTCACCGCCGACGACTTCGCCCGCCGCGCCGGCGGAACCAAGACCGTCCGCCTGATGGGCGACGAGGTCCTCACGCCCAACGCCGAGGACTATGCCGAGATCCACCGCATCCGCATCGAGCGGATCGCCGACCCCGTCGCCGCCGCCCCGGCCGAGCAGGCCGTCGACGTCATCGCCGCCGCCCATGGCAGCGGCCTGGTCGTCAGCGGCCCCGAGCAGAAGGTCGCCAGCGCCCTGACCGCCCTGGGCCGCGACGGCTTCGCGATGACCCGCTTCGACCAGACCGACTGCTGGATGCGGAACAGCTCGGCCCTGCTCAAGGCGATCCGCGCCGGGCCAATCGGCTCGGGCGTCATCCTGGCCCCGACCAGCCCCGCCGCGGTCGTCTTTGCCAACAAGTACCGCGGCATCCGCGCGGTCACCGCCTGCGACACCGACACCGTCCGCGAGGCCGTCGAAGCCCTCGACGCCAACGTGCTGGTGATCGACCATGGCAAGCGGAGCTTCTTCGAGATTCGGACCTTGATTAAGACGTTCCTGGCCGCCCGGGCCCTGCCGCGGACCCGCTCGGCCATCCTCGACACATTCGATAAGCTGGAAGGCAAGGCATGAGGATCGCCCGCGTCATCGGGCAGGTCGTGGTGAGCAAGCTGCACCCGGACATGGTGCCGGGTCGGTTGCTGCTGGTCCGCACAGCCAATCGGCGCACGCTGGCTGGCCGAGACGGCGGCAACGACGAGACCCTCGTGCTCTACGACGACATGGGCGCCCGCGACGGCGACCAGGTCGGCCTGGTCGAGGGCCGAGAGGCCACCAGCCCGTTCCAGCCCCGTAAGGTGCCCGTGGATGCCTACAACGCCTGCATCCTCGATCGCATCGACTTCAAACCCATCCTCCCGGTGGAGTAGCAGGAAGGAAATCGCACTATGGCCAATGAATGGGAACTGAAGAAGCAGATCTGCGAGATCGGCCGGCGCATCTATCAGCAGGGCTACGTGGCCGCCAATGACGGCAACATCACCGTCCGCATCGGCCCCGACCGCTTCCTGTGCACGCCGACGATGGTCTCCAAGGGCTTCATGGAGCCCGAGGACATCGCCGTCGTCGATCGCCAGGCCAACCAGCTCTCCGGGCGCAAGCCGCGCACCAGCGAGATCCTGCTGCACCTGGAGGTCTTCGAGGCCATCCCCGAGGTCAACGCGGTGGTGCACGCCCACCCGCCGCACGCGACGGCCTTCGCGGTCGCCGGCGTGCCGGTGCCAAGCTGCATCCTGCCCGAGGTGGAGATCTTCATCGGCCAGGTGCCCATCGCCGAGTACGACACGCCCGGCAGCAAGAACTTCGCCGAGACCATCCTGCCGCACCTGCGCAACAAGGCCAACACCATCCTGCTGAGCAATCACGGCGTGGTCACCTTCGGCAATACGCTGGAGGAGGCCTACTTCCACGTCGAGACGCTCGACCTGTACTGCAAGATCCTGCTGCTGGCCCGGCAGGTCGGCGGCGTCCGGCAGTTGCCCGACCCGAAGATGAACGAGCTGCTCGCCCTGAAGAAGAAGCTCGGCTTCGAGGACCCGCGCATCGGCGAGACCGACCACTGCACCATCTGCGGCAGCGACGAGTTCCTCCGCGGCTACAGCACCTGCGCGATCCCCGGCCACACCCCGGCCGCCAACGGCAGCGGGCACGGCGAGGGCATCGCCAACCTGCCCAGCCAGTCCGGCCAGCCGCAGCCCGTCGCCGCGGCGAAGCCGGCCGAGCCCGCCCCCGCGGCCGCCTTCAAGGGCCTCGGCAGTTCGTCCAGTACGGCCCAGCAGCGCGCCAGCCAGGACGAGCAGGAACGCCTCGTGCAGATGATCACCGACCGCATCGTCGAGATGCTCACGCCGAAGGGCTGACAGCCCGGCCAGCCACCACGCCTTTGCGAGCCCCCGGTCGCCCCGCGGCCGGGGGCTTTTTATGTCGGCCGACGCCCCTCGGCCGCGGAGGCCCCAGCGCCTTGCCGCCCCGGCCGGCGTCGGCGACAATGCAGCGCATGAGCGACATCCGCACCGAGATCGAGAAGCTCCGCACGGAGATCCGCCGGCATGACCGGCTCTACTACGTC
>JAWLCG010000042.1:0-19911 GCA_041687295.1 Phycisphaerae bacterium
CCTCCACGCCCTATGCCTTCCGCAGGCTGGGCATGGGGCTGGTGGCCGACGTGCTGCAGGTGGGCGGGCCGCCCAAGGCCGCGGTCGTTGAGGGCGAAGCCGAAGGGGCCGAGGCGGTCGAGCCCGTGGACCTCGTCGCCTGGGTCCCCACACCCGAACACGAGAAGCTGCAGCTGCTGCTGATCTTCTTCCTCATCAGTGTGGGCGTGCACGTGGGTATCACAATCGCCAGCGGCGGCAGCGAGCTGATCAACTCGCGGCTCAACGAGCGGCTTGCCCTGGAGCTTCGCAGCGCCGTCAACGACAAACTCTCGGCCATGGAGATGGGCCTGTTCACGCGCGAGCAGGTCGGCCAGCTCATGACGCGGACGATGGACGACACAGCCGCCATCCCGGGCAACCTGACCAACCTCACCGTGAACCTCTTCACGCAGATCGGCATGCTGATCCTGGGCATCGTGCTGCTGCTGCGGCTCAACGCCACGATGACGTGGGTGGTGCTGGCGGTCCTGCCGTTCTACGCCGTGAGTTGCGTGATCTTCCTGCCTCGGCTGCGACGGGCGGCCGTGGAGCAGCGCGACCGCTGGTCGGCGATGGGCGGCTACGTGATCGAACGGCTGACCAATGTGGCGACGGTGAAAAACTACGCCCAGGAGCCTCGTGAGATCGAGCGGTTCAGCCGATGGGTCGACAGCAACCTGGCCATCGGCCGGCGGCAGCACCGGCTGAACCTCTACTTCGGCACGTTGACGACGATCATCACGGGCCTGGGCACCCTAGCGGTGTTGTGGATGGGCTTCGTGGGCATCCGGGCCGGGCAGATGCAGCTCGGCGAGGTGCTGGCGTTCTACCAGGTGGCGGCGCATCTGTTCGTGCCGGTCAGCGCCCTGGTGGGGCTGACCACGGTGCTGCAGACGATCCAGGTCCATGCCGGCCGAGTGTACGAGATCTTGGACATGCCCGAGCAGTTGGCCAACGCGCCGGACGCCCTGGACCTGCCCGAACCGGTCCGCGGCCAGATCGAGCTTCTTAACGTCTCGCTGCAGTACGCCGAGGGCGGCCCCTTCGCCGTCCACGATGTGAACCTCACGATCCCCGCCGGCAAGACGGTCTGCATCGTCGGCCCGACCGGCTGCGGTAAGAGCACGCTACTGTCGCTGGTGACCCGGCTCTACGACCCGACCGATGGCGAGATCCGCCTGGACGGCCTGCCGCTGCGCAAGCTGCGCCTCCGTCGGCTACGGCGGGCGGTCGGCAACATCCTGTACGACAGCGACGTCTTCAGCGGCACGATTGTCGAGAACCTCCGCTTCGGAGCCCCCAAGGCCACCCAGGCCGACATCGAGCGGGCCGCCCACCACGCAGGGCTCGACACCTTCATCCACTCGCTGCCCAAAGGTTACAATACGCCCATCGGCCGCCAGGGAGTAGCCTTGAACGACGAGCAACGCGTTCGCTTGGCCGTGGCGCGGGCCTTGGTGCCCCAGCCGGCCGTGCTGACCATCGACGACACCTTCTCGACCCTGGAGCCGGCCGTGGAAAAGCAACTCCGCCAAGCCATCCGCACCGCCCTGGCCGATCACACAGCCCTGATCGCCACCAGCCGCCTGTCGATCTGCGAGGACGCTGACCTGGTGGTCGTCATGCAGCGTGGCACGGTGGTCGACCAGGGCACGCACGTCGAACTGATGGCCCGGCCGGGCGTCTACCGCCGCATGTACCTCCGCCAGACCGGCCAGGACGCGGCGGGACCCATTGAGGGGGCCCAGCTTCCGTCAGTTCGCACACCCCTCCGCTAGATGACCAGAGAGAGCTGACGCTCAACCGGCATCCCCTGTTCTCCCGCTAGCCAGGAGATCGGCCGCCGAAGGCCGTTGTGTGGGTCCACCAGCACCCGGAATGCTTACCTGCGCGGCAAATCCGCCCCTTCTGCGGATGTAGCGGTTAACAAGACCCAAGCATCCGAAAGGAGCCGCCGTTGCCCAGCCCGCGAAGGAACCCGCAAGTACCCCTGACGCCACAAGACAGGCGGAACCAGATAATTGCGACCATTGCGGCCGCCCTGGCCAGCATGCCCCCCGCGGTGGCCGTCCCGGCCGGGCCCGACCTCGGGTTTTCTGGCGAATCTGCCTCGAATCGCCTTGAGCTGGCCGGCGAATCGAGGCTCAGTGTGCCCAACGGTTTACGGAACTGAGAACAGAGGACGGCACAGATGAGTGAGCAGACCGACGTACCCAAGGAGCTGGTGGCCATGGAACGCATGACCGCCGGGCAGCTGCGGGCCAGGTACTACGAGCTGTTCGGGGAGGAGTCGCGCTCCTGCAACCGGCAGTGGTTGTTCCGCCGGTGCGCCTGGCGGCTCCAGTCGCTGGCTGAGGGCGGCCTGTCAGAACGGGCCCAGCGGCGGGCTCGCGAGCTGGTTCGGGACGTGGACAGCCGGAAGCTCTGGCCCACGACGCGGGAGCAGCGCTGCTGGGTGCACAAGACGGCCAACGTGCTGGACAAGCTGCCCAAGAGCATCCAGCCCAAGGCCAAGGCGATGCTGCACGAGATCTGGCAGGCGGCGACGAAGGCGGACGCGGAGACGGCGTTCGATCGGTTCGTGGCGACGTTCGAGGCGAAATACCCCAAGGCGGTCGAGTGCCTGGTGAAGGACCGCGAGGTGCTGCTGACGTTCTACGGCTTCCCGGCCGAGCACTGGCGACACCTGCGGACGACCAATCCGATCGAGAGCACGTTCGCGACGGTGCGGCTGCGACATCGGCGGACGAAGGGCTCGGGCAGCCGGACGGCGTGCCTGACGATGGTGTTCAAGCTGGCCCTGGCGGCGGAGAGACGCTGGCGGCGATTGAACGGCAGCACGTTGCTGCCGGCCGTGATCCAGGGCGTGCGATTCGTGGACGGCATCAGGGAACTGGCCGCGTGAGGGCGATTCCGTCATCCACAGCTATTGACAATATCTCGATCCGCTGCACGGCCATCAGGAGGGGCGCTTCTTCCACGGCTACTATGACAACTACTGCTACCTGCCGCTGTACGTCTTCTGCGGCGAGCAGCTGCTGGTGCCCTACCTGCGCCCGGCGAACATCGACGCGGCCAGGCACAGCCGGGCGATCCTCAAGCTGCTGGTGAGGCGTCTGCGGCAGGTCTGGCCGGAGGTGACGATCCTCTTCCGCGCCGACAGCGGCTTCTGTCGCTGGCGGCTGCTGCGCCGGTGCGACCGCCACGGTGTGGGCTACATCGTGGGCCTGGCCCGCAACGAGCGGCTCCAGCGGCTGGCGCGGCGGTCGAACGCAACGATACGAACCGGCAGCGACCACACCCCCAGCAACTCGGCCTGAAGCCCAGAACTGGGTTTGATATGGTGTCCCCCGAACTACAGGCACCGAACTTCACAGGTGCCGCATGCCTTAGCCCGGATCGCCCGAGGCGACGGCGCGAAGGGGGAAGCGAATCCGGCGTTCGCCGATGGCCGCCTCTACGCCGTCTTCGGTGATCCGCTGTTCGATCGGGGCATCGCTCGTGGTCAGCACGATCGACTGAATGCTGTGAATCCGGTAGTACGCGTCCCGCCAACTTAGGCACTGGATCGGCGCATTGCCCTTCTTGTGGTACCACGTCTCGACGGATTTGAGCCCGACGTCCGAGCCGAAGACGACGCGCAGGGTTCCGGCCTCGCCGTCGATGGCGAACCCTTCGTCGGTGACGCGCGCGGGCAGCCGGGTCTGCAGATGCCCCACCATGTCGTTGCGAATCGCGTCCCGGCCCACCACGTGGTCCACGATGATCAGATGCTGATCGTCGACGACCGCGAGATGACGGTCGTAATGCGCGAGTTCCCCGGGGAACGCTTGTTGAATGTCACAGACTAGGCGGAACCCGCCGTCGAACTCTTCTAGGGTGGTGATGCGGGCGGTAGCGCCGTGGACCTGGTCCTTGTGGCGCACCGTGATGCAGTTGTGCTTGTCGGCTTCGCCGGATCCCTTGCCTGGGTCGATCAGGTAGCGGGTCTCGTCGAGGCCGAATATGATCTGCCCAAGGTCGCGGTTGTTGTTGGCGCCGCCGTTGAACCCGGAGCGAAAGGCGAGCCAGGACCGATCGCCGTGCCAGGTGAGCCAGTCGATTCCCTGGAAGTGGTGAAGGCCGTGGACCTCGCGTGGCTCGGTCGGTTGATGGGCGCGGCGAAACCAGAAGCTGTCAATATTGGTGAACAGCCCACCGTGCCGCAAGGCGCCCGCTTCGATCTTGCGCTGCTGATCCGCCGTCCAGTCCGGCCGGTCGAGATGGTCGGCGAACCAGAAGACAAACGGATGGACCCAGCCGAATCGTGCCTTCTCGCCGGCCTCCTTCGACAGCGGCTCGTTGCTGTTCGAGAAGTTGAAGGGCTTGCCGTCCCGGCCGTGCATAATCAACGCAAAGTCGATTGAATCGTGCAGGTTCTGATTCGAGAGCAGGCCGAAGTCATCGCCGGTGATGCGATGAAGGCAGAACACGAAGTCGCTGAGGTGGCCCGTTGCCGTGCCGAAATACATCAGCCCCTCGGTCCAGCCGCCGCCCTCGTAGTAGGCGTCGACCATGAACTGCAGACCGTGCTTCGCCGCGGCCAACGTTCGCTCGCTCAGTTCCGGATCGTGATCCCGGATCGCCAGAGCGGCGATCCCGGCGTTGCCATGCAGCGCCGAGTTCCAGTTGAAACTGCAGCGCACCCACCAGTCCTGGGCCTCGATCCCGGCAAAGTAACGGCCGATGCCGTTGTCGGTCAGCGCTTGGACGACCGTCTTCCGCTGTTGGACGCTGAGCTCGTCGAACAGCGCGTCCAGGCCGAAAGCCGCCATGTACATCAGCTCGCCGGTGCTGAGGTCGGCCTTGCGGATCCCGGCCGCCCTATGCTTGGGCACCGGGCTCCAGTCGGTCTCGCATGCGTGCAGCAGCGCGTCCATCGCCAAGTCGCGGTACTTCGTCTCGCCCGTCAGGTGCCACGCCACCGCCCCGCGTTGGATCAGACGCTTCCAGACGCGGTGGTGCGTGATCGGCTCCGAATGGGTCCGCTCGATCACCTCATCCAGCCAAACGGTCGCACGTTCGAGAATGGTGGCGAAGAAAGGTTCCTCAAGCTTCTCGCGCAGGTCGGGCCAGCCGCCGGGATCGACAAACAGCCCGGGGGCGGGGGCGTCGGAGTTGAAATTCTTAGTCATCGGACACCATTCGGATCGGGGAAAGGGTTACCTCAACCGGGATTTCCCGGGGGTCCCGGGGACACCACACTCGATTCGGCGAGACGGCACGGAGGCCCACGCTCCACCAGCAGGGCTGGTATCCATTGTGTCCGCAGCCGGTGAGCCCGCAAGCTACTCCAGGACTACATACAGCGCGTTCGTCGGCAGGCGCAGCTTGATGAACATGCCTTCCGTTTCCATCGCAACCTTCTCACGCGGGCGACCCATCTCGTCCAGAACTGTTGCTTGGGTCAGCGCCACGTTGCGAATCCAGACCGTGCCGTCAATGCTCTCCACGCGGAAGGGAAGCTCGCCCGTATTGGTGATTCTCCATCCCCGGGTGGTCTCATGGCTCCCGGGGTCTGTATAGGTATCCGCTTCCACCTGCCAGCCGCTGGTCCGGCTGGGGGGGGAAACCTGAACCAGGACCTGCTCTGAATCAGTAATCGGTTTGTCGTCCAACGCGACCACCGCGACGCCGATGTGTCGGT
This sequence comes from Phycisphaerae bacterium, assembly GCA_041687295.1. GTDB lineage: Bacteria > Planctomycetota > Phycisphaerae > SM23-33 > FEN-1343 > JAWLCG01. The sequence continues at coordinate 5,708 of JAWLCG010000042.1, forward strand.
TGCCGGACTCGATGGTGACATCGCTGAGCCTCACCCGGCCGGCATCGCGCAGGAAACCCACCGCCACTTGGGCTTGCGGGGCGTCGAGCGTGACCAGGCCCATCTCCCGGTCACAGATCACCTTGCCGTCGAGCGAGCGGATGACCGGGCCGCCATCGTACTGTCGCACCATCGGCGAGACTGTGTTCTCACCCTCGGCAAACTCGACCATGACCGCTCCCATCAGGAAGGCTTCCGGCGGCACGACGGACTCGGCCCCGAAGCCAGCGGCCAGACTTTGGTCGCGATTCGGGTCGTAGTCTTGCCCCTCCGGCACGAGCGGCAGTTCCAGTGAGATGATCTCTTCGAAGGCTCGCCGCTCGACCACGGCCGGCTCGGTTTGAGCGGCGTAGCCCCTCCGCGCGATCAAAGCCGCGGCCGGGAAGGGCGACATCTGCCCCGGGTCCGAGCAGCTCCATTTGGTGAGCGGAACGCCGCCGGGCATGCGATCCCAGGGACGAAAGTACGATTCGCCGCTGTAGGCGATGTCGCGCGGCCCGGCGAAGGAAGAGGCCGTGATGCCGGCCACCCCGCTGTAGATGGCGCTGAGCAGTGCCCCTTCGTTGGAAAACTCGTGAGGAATGGGCCACAAGGTCTCTGTGATCCAGAACGGCTGCCCCGCCACCTGGCGCGTCGCCTGCGGCAGTTCGAGCGGGTGCCGCGTCGCGGAGGTCGACTTCATGAAGTGCCCCGGGTCGACGCGCCAGCCCTGCCGCTCGCCCAGGTGGATCAGCGTGCTGGGGTAGCCGTTGAACCCGACGACGTCGAGCGATGCCTTTACCCAGTTCTCCAGGTCCTGCATGACCGCGGGAATACCTGGGCGGAAGTTGGATGTCAGCAGCAGTTGTCGGGCACCGATCTCCTCCCGCAACCAGCGCGCGTGGTCGGCGTAGAAATCTCGCTGTACCTGGGCCAGGAAGCGCATCTGGTCCTGCATGCGCCGGGGGTTGCTCAACTGCTTCTGGCCTTCGGGCCCGGCGAACCACCAGTTTATGAAACCGAGGCGGCCCTGCTCGGGCGCATCGCCCTCCACGGTTGCGCCGCCCCAGGTATCGAGGGCCTTCTCCAGCGAGCCGTGCCGCCGGCTCGCCCACTCGGCGAACTGCTCCTGCGCTTTGCGCAGCGGGCCGCCCTTCAGGCGAGCAAAGGTGAAGAAGAACAGCGTGTCCTCGTTGAAGAACATGATGGCCGCCAGCGCCGGCTCGTCCTTCAGGGGGATGCCCGTGTACGGGTTGGGCTGCGTCAGCAACTCCCGCATCCAGCTACGGTAGGCTTCCTGGAGCTTCGGCTCAAAGAAGATGACGCCGTACAGCGCCTCCTTGGGGCCGTACCCCTCGATGCCCGGGTCCTGCTCGAACCCGCTGTGGAACCACGTCCCGCGCAGATCCGAGTAGATGCCCTGCTCCTTGAGCATGGCGACGCGCTTCCACACCCGCTGGAGAACGGCGGGGTCAACGCGGTTAATGTCTGGTTGGCCGCTGGCGGGCCTGAGCGAGGCGCCGGCGAGACCGAGGTTGACGCCCATGCGGGCCAGGAAGCGGACATACTTGCGCTCCTCGTCGTCAGTCCAGTTCCTGTTATGGGAGCCGGCGTGGACCGCCCAGAAGCGAATCGGCTCGCCGTCACCGCGGACAAACCCCCGCCCGTCAGCAGAGACGCGGATGAAGCCCGTCTCGCCGGCAACCGACTCGTTGAGCCGGCGCAGATCGATGGGGCTGGCCGCGTCGACGTCAAGATCGCCCTGGAAGACCCAACTGTTGGACTCGGTGGGGACAAAAGGCTCGTCCTGCCCCAAAGCGGCCGGCACCTGGGCGAACAGACCCGCTAGACAGGCAGCAACGCTAGTGATCAGGTAGCGTTTCATATGGCTCTCTCCAGAAATCCGGGATGTACTGGTTCAGCCCCTCATTGTATGCGCACCCGCTGCACCTGCAAGGACTCGGAGTCCGGGCGGAGGCCCCCGATCCCGACATTCCGAACCGCCAACCGGTAGGTGAACAGTGAAGGGCCGGCGCCGGGCCGGCCCAATCACCACCCTCGCCGGATGGCGGGCCGGTCCCGAAGGGAAGGCCGTCGTGGGCGTCAGCGTGGAGTTGTGCCCATGCGCGGCATCATTGATCCCGCCGACATGTCGGCCGACCATCGCCGGGCCGAGCTGGCCGGGCTGCTGGCTGCTGGGTTCCTCCGGATGCTGAGCCGGAAGAGCTACGTCCCTCTCACCCCCGAGGCCGCCGAAGGTGGCTCGGAAACTTCTGCGGGTAAACTCTCGGAATCCACTGGATGTGTTCGGCCAATCGAGGCTCAGTGTCACACGCGTAGGCCGATTCCCACGCGGGCAGGACGGTGAGCATGACGCTGGACATCGCCAGGGAGGTCGCCGCCATGGAGCGGATGGCCGACGCCGGCTACGATGGCGAGCCCAACCACCGCTGGGCCCGCGACGAGCGGTCCATCCGCGCGGTGATCCCGGCCACGATGGGCCGATCGTCGGACAAGCCGCCCGCCGGCCGCTGGCGGCGACTGACGCCAGGGCGACAGCGCCAACCGCCGCAGCTACCACAGCCACAACCGCGACCAGCGCCTGATGGTCCTGACCCACAACATCCTGATTCTCCACGCAAGGTCGGGTTTTCTACAAAGCATTCCTGACCTCTTTCCCATCCCCGCGATGGGCGTATCGAGAATGTGTTATCGATATTTTTTTCCTGATTTGGCTTGCAGGACTCAGGGGCCAGTGGTAGGGTAATAGAGAAGAAGTTCTCGATAAAAGATTCTCCAATGAGGATGGCCTGATGAGCGACGAGCTGAAGACAGCCTCGATCCCGAGTCTGCGGCGGTTGCCGGCCTACTACCGCTTCTGCAAGCAGCTGGCCGAGACGGGTCGGCAGGTGGTCAGCTGTCCGCACATCGCCCGCGAACTGCACCTGGACCCGACGCAGGTCCGCAAGGACCTGGCGATGACCGGCATGGTGGGCAAGCCGCGGGTGGGCTACACGATCGGTGAGCTGCTGGCCGGCATTGAGGGCTACCTCGGCTGGACCAACACGACCGACGCCTTCCTGGCCGGGGCGGGCAACCTCGGGGCGGCGTTGATGGGCTATCCGGGCTTCGCCGACTACGGCCTGAACATCGTGGCGGCCTTCGACGAGGACCCGGCCAAGATCGGCACGACGCTGCACGGCCGGCCGGTGCTGGCGATGGACCGCCTGCCGGACCTCGCCGAGCGGATGCACGTGCACATCGGCATCGTGACGGTGCCGGCCTCGGCCGCCCAGAGCGTCGCCGACCTGATGGTCCTCAGCGGCATCCGGGCGATCTGGAACTTCTCGCCCACCCGCCTGGACGTGCCCGACTCGATCATCCTAGAGCACGTCAGTCTCACCGCGAGCCTGGCCGTGCTGACCAGCCGACTGGCTGAATCCCTCAAGCGTTCGAGCTGACTAAGGAGTGCGCCGTCCATGACCACCGCCGTAACCGACACCCCGATGCGTCGCTTCGAGAAGGTCTGCGAGATTCTCGACCGCTTCGGCCGCGACGCCGCCCGGCTGATCCCCATCCTCCAGGCCGTCCAGGAGGAGTACCGCTACCTGCCCGAGGAGGTGCTGAACTTCATCGCCACCAGTCTCGACCTGCCGCCGGCGCGGGTGTACGGGGTGGCGACCTTCTACGCCCACTTCACGCTGGAGCCCAAAGGCAAGTACGTCGTCCGCATGTGCGACGGCACGGCCTGCCACGTCAAGGCGTCGATCCCCATCCTCGACGCCATCCGCCAGCGGCTGGGCCTGGAAGGCGAGAGGAAGACCACGCCGGACATGCTCTTCACCGTCGAGACCGTCTCGTGCCTGGGCGCCTGCGGCCTGGCACCGGTGATGACAATCAATGAAGACGTTCACGGACAGATGACGCCCGCCTCGGCCGTGCGGGTCGTCGAGGAGATCCTCAGCAAGGAGCAGCAGTAACATGGCTACCCACACCACGGTCAACCTCGAGCAGGTAGCGGCCGAGTACCGCAAGGCGGGCGAGCGGCTGCGGCGGCGCGTCGTGATCTGTGCCGGCACGGGCTGCGTGGCCAGCGGCGCGCTGAAGGTGCACGAGGCCTTCGCCCGGGCCGCCGCCGAGGGCTGCCTGGAGGTGCAGTTGGAGCTTCGGCCCCATGACGACGCCGGCAACGGGCAGGCGGGGCCCATCGACGTGGGCCTGTCCAAGAGCGGCTGCCAGGGCTTCTGCCAGATGGGCCCGCTGGTGACCGTCGAGCCCGACGGGCTGCTGTACGTGAAGGTTCGGCCCGCCGACGTCGAGGAGATCGTCCGCGAGACGCTCATGGGCAATGGCGTGGTCGAGCGGCTGCTCTACGTCGAGCCGGGCAAGGCCCACCGCTGCCGCGGCACGGGGGACATTCCGTTCTACACCCGCCAGTCGCGCCTGGTGCTGGCCGGTTGCGGGGCGTTGGACCCCGAGAGCATCGGTCAATACATCGCCGCCGGCGGCTACTTCGCCGCCCGCAAGGCGTACACGGAGCTCTCGGCCCAGGCCGTCTGCGAGGAGGTGCTGCACTCCGGCCTGCGGGGCCGGGGCGGCGGCGGCTTCCCCACAGGCCGAAAGTGGGAGCTCACCCGCGTGCAGGGCGGGCCCAAGAAGTATGTCATCTGCAACGGCGACGAGGGCGACCCCGGCGCGTTCATGGACCGCAGCGTGATGGAGGGCAACCCCCACAGCGTGATCGAGGGCATGATGATCGCCGCCCGCGCCATCGGCGCCGACGAGGGCTACGCCTACATCCGCATGGAGTACCCGCTGGCGGTGCGGCGGTTCCGCAAAGCTGTCGCCGACGCCGAGGCCTTGGGCCTGCTGGGCGAGGACGTCTTCGGCACGGGGCAGAGGTTCCGCCTGCACGTGATGGAGGGCGCCGGCGCGTTCGTCTGCGGCGAGGAGACCGCCCTGATGGCCAGCATCGAGGGCCGGCGCGGCATGCCCATGCCCAAGCCGCCCTTCCCCGCCCAGCAGGGCCTGTGGGGCAAGCCCACGGTCATCAATAACGTTGAGACGCTGGCCACCGTGCCGCTGATCCTGGCGATGGGCTCGGCCGAGTATCGCGCCATCGGCACGGCCTCCAGCCCGGGCACGAAGACCTTCGCCCTGACCGGCCACGTGGCCAACACGGGGCTCATCGAGGTGCCCTTCGGCACGACGCTGCGGGAGATCGTCTACAACATCGGCGGCGGCGTGACCGACGCGACCGGCGAGGTGACCGGCGAGGGCTTCAAGGCCGTCCAGATCGGCGGGCCCAGCGGCGGCTGCCTCACCGCCGAGCACCTCGACCTGCCGCTGGACTTCGACAGCCTTCGCAGCGTCGGGGCCATGGTCGGCTCGGGCGGGCTGGTCGTGATGAACCAGCAGACCTGCATGGTGCAGATCGCGAAGTTCTTCATGCAGTTCACCCAGAACGAGAGCTGCGGCAAGTGCGTGCTCTGCCGCGAGGGCACCAAACAGATGCTGGCCCTGCTGGACGACGTCGCCGAGGGCCGGGCCGACCTGGGCACGCTCGAGCTGCTCGAGAAGCTCGCCTACGCCGTCCAGAAGGGCTCGCTGTGCGGCCTGGGCAAGACGGCCCCCAGCCCGGTGCTCAGCACGCTGCGGCACTTCCGGGCGGAGATCGAGGCCCACGTCGTGCAGAAGCGCTGCCCGACGGGCCAGTGCAAGGCCCTGGTCAGCCCCGAGATCCTCGCCGACAAGTGCAAGGGCTGCACGCTGTGCGCCCGCAAGTGCCCCGTCGGCGCGATCAGTGGCACCGTCAAGCAGGCCCATACCATCGACGTCGACAAATGCGTCAAGTGCGGCGTCTGTGCGGCTGCGTGCAAGTTCGACGCTATTGTCGGCGTGGGCTGACGCCGAGCCCCCTTTGATCGGCCTGGACGAGAGGCCCACGGATGGCAATCCGCGGGCTTGGGCCGGCCGACGCGAAGGTACCCTCCAGGGCCCTTTGGGTGTGTATCCGCAATCCACAATCCGCAATGGAAACGACCATGACGACCAAACCCACGATCACTGTTGACGGCCGGGCGGTGGAGCTCGACGGCGAGCGCAACCTTCTCGAGGTCATCCGCAAGGCGGGCATCGAGCTGCCGACCTTCTGCTACCACAGCGACCTGAGCGTCTACGGCGCCTGCCGGCTGTGCCTGGTCGACGTCGAGGGGCGGGGCCTGTGCGGCTCGTGCTCCACGCCGGCCGAGCCGGGCATGAGCATCCGCACCGGCACCGAGGAGATCCGCGAGATCCGAAAGATCACCGTCGAGCTGCTGCTGGCCAACCACCATCAGGCCTGCCCGACGTGTCCCAAGACGCACAACTGCCAGCTCCAGGAGCTCAGCCGCAAGCTCGGCGTCGAGGAGGTCCGCTTCCGGTCCACCCATCAGCCGGTGCCCGTGGACAAGAGCTGCCCGTCGCTGGTGCGCGACCCCAACAAGTGCGTGCTGTGCGGCGACTGCGTGCGGGCGTGCAGCGAGGTCCAGGGCATCGGGGCGATCGACTTCGCCGGGCGCGGCGCCAAGTGCACGGTTGCGCCGGCCTTCAACAAGGGCCTCGCCGACGTCGAGTGCGTCTACTGCGGCCAGTGCGCCGCGGTCTGCCCGACGGGCGCCCTGACGATCCGCTCTGAGGTCGCCGAGGTGTGGAAGGCTCTGGATGACCGCAGCAAGACCGTGGTGGTCCAGATCGCCCCGGCCGTGCGGGTGGGGCTGGGCGAGCAGTTCGGTCTCGAGCCCGGCGCCGTCGCCACCGGGCAGATCGTGGCGGCCCTGAAGCGCCTGGGCTTCGCGCAGGTCTACGACACCTGCTTCGCCGCCGACGTGACGGTGCTGGAGGAGGCCACCGAGTTCCTCCACCGCAAGGCCGCCGGGGAGAAACTGCCGCAGTTCACCAGCTGCTGCCCGGCCTGGGTGAAGTACGCCGAGCAGTACTACCCCGACCTGGTCGACCACCTGAGCACCTGCCGCAGCCCCCAGCAGATGTTCGGCGCGCTGGCCCGCCAGATGCTGCCCGCCCGGCTCAAGGTCGAGAACAAGGACCTGGTGGTCGTCTCGATCATGCCGTGCACGGCCAAGAAGTTCGAGGCCGGCCTGGCCAAGTTCCGCACCGACGGGCGGCGCGACGTGGACTTCGTGCTGACCACGCAGGAGCTCGCCCGCATGGTCGAGGAGCGCGGCCTGCGGTTCGCCGACCTGCAGCCCGAGAGCCTCGACCTGCCGATGGGCTTCAAGACCGGCGCCGGCGTGATCTTCGGCGTCACCGGTGGCGTGACCGAGGCGGTCCTGCGCTACGCGGCCGAGAAGGCCACCGGCGTGCAGCTGCAGGGCGTCGACTTCCTCGACGTCCGCGGCGAAGAGGGCCTGCGCGAGGCCGAGGTCGCCCTGGGCGACACGACACTGAAGGTCGCCATCGTTCATGGCCTGCGCAACGCGAAGAAGCTGGCCGAGCAGGTCCGCGCCGGCACGTGCCCGTACGACCTGATCGAGGTGATGGCCTGCCCGGGCGGCTGCGTCGGCGGCGCCGGCCAGCCCAGCTGCCGCGACCGCTCCGCCAAGGCCAAGCGCGCCCGCGGCCTCTACGAGGCGGACAAGATGCTCCAACTCCACAAGAGCCAGGAGAACCACATGGTGGCGGCCGTCTACCGCGACCTGCTGGGCGAGGTCGGCGGCGAAAAGGCCCACCACCTGCTGCACACGAAGTACCACGCCCGCCGGCGGATTACCGACGAGGGCTTCAGCCTGCTCGGCTCGGTCGGGGCGGTCAAGATGAGCGTCTGCGTCGGCACGGGCTGCTACCTCAAAGGCTCGCAGGACCTGCTGCACGCCCTGGTCCGCCATGTCGAGAGCCAGCAACTGCGCGACCTGGTCGACGTGCGGGCGACCTTCTGCATGGAGAAGTGCGACCGCGGCCCCAACGTGCGGATCAACGACACCGTGATCGAGGGCTGCTCCTTCGAGCAGGCCTGCCAGGCCCTGCAGGCCGAGCTGGGCAAGACGGTCGCCCCGTAGGCCGGGGGGCCCGACACGGTAGGGCACGTAGGTTCGCGGAGCGTAGCGGAGCGGTTCTGCGTGCCGCGAGGGCGCCCGGCGGTTCGACGGGGGGTCCGTCATCGCGGCACGCGGAACCTCGCCTCCGCTGGCGCTACGGCGAGAACCCACGTGCCCTACCGCAGGCCGCCCTGTCTTTTCCGGAGCAGGGCACAGAGAGCACAGAGGTAGGACAGAGAGATCATAAGAGTTTCAAGGACACCCCCCGGCATGCCGGGGGCTATGTGAAGAACCCCATGACGCACCAGCCCCACAACCCGACGGCCGCCCCCGGCCCGATCGTCTTTACGCACAAGGCCCGCTGCCGGGACTGCTACCGGTGCGTGCGGGTCTGCCCGGTCAAAGCCATCCGCATGGAGGACGGGCAGGCGTACGTGGTCGAGGAGCGGTGCATCGCGTGCGGCACGTGCGTGCGCGAGTGTCCGCAACAGGCCAAGGGCTACCGCCAGGACGTCGAGACGGCAATGGACCTGCTGGGGTCGGCTCGGCCGGTGGCGGTGAGCATCGCGCCGTCGCTGGTGGCGGCGCTGGACGCCTGGCAGCGGCGGCGCCTGCCCTCGGCGCTGCGCCGGCTGGGCTTCGCCCACGTGGCCGAGACGGCCGTCGGGGCCTTCCCCGTCGCACAGCGCACGGCCGAGCTGGCCGCGGCGGCGCCCGATCGGCCCCACGTATGCTCGAGCTGCCCGGCCGTGGTCAGCTACATCGAAAAGTACCGCCCCGAGCTGGTCGATGCCCTCCTACCGGTGGTCAGCCCGATGCTGGCGCACGCCTCGCACATCAAGGCGAAGCTGGGCCCACGGTCGGCGGTCGTGTTCGTCGGGCCCTGCGTGGCCAAGAAGGCCGAGGCCCAGCGGCCCGACGTGGCCGGGCGGGTCGACTGCGTGCTGACCTTCGCCGAGCTGCTGGAGTGGCTCGACCGGGCTGGCGTGGAGCTGGCTGGCTGTGAGGAGAGCGACTTCGACGAGCTGCCCGCCGGCGACGGTCGGCTGTTCCCCGTCGCCGGTGGCGCCCTGCGGACGGCCAGGCTCAGCACGGACCTGCTGGCCCTGGAGGTCAGCGCCGTCAGCGGCTTCGAGGATATCCGCGACGCACTGAACGAGTTGGCCGGTGGCGATGGGGGAGGGCTGCTCGAGCCGCTGTTCTGCCGGCAGGGCTGCATCAACGGCCCGGCCATGCCCGAGGACAAGGGCGTCTTCGCCCGCCGAAAGGACGTGCTCGACCTGGCCGCCGAGCGCCCCGGCATGCCGCCGCCGACTCCGGCCGGGGAGGACTTCGCCCTGGACGCCCGCTATCGCCCCTGCCCCATCGAGCCGCCCGGGCGGTTCACCGAAGAGCAGATCCGCGCGGTGCTGGAGATGACCGGCAAGGCCCGCCAGGAGGACCAGCTCAACTGCGGCGCCTGCGGCTACGTCAACTGCCGCGACAAGGCCCTCGCCGTGCTGGTCGGCCTGGCCGAGCCGGAGATGTGCATCCCCTTCATGCGCCGCCTGGCCGAGCAGCGGACCGACCGCATCATCGAGACCAGCCCCAACGGCATCGTCGTGCTGGACGAGCGGCTGAATATCCTGAGCATGAACCCCGCCTTCCGTCGCATGTTCATGTGCTCCGACGCGGTCGCCGGCAAGCGCATCAGCTACCTGATGGACCCGGACGGCTTTGAGACGCTCGCCGCCGGGCAGGTGCCCCGCGTCGAGCGGAACGTCCGACACGAGAAGTACAACCTCGTCTGCCACGAGATCCTCTACGCCCTGCCGGAGGAGCGGCAGTTCGTGGGCATCTTCGTCAACGTCACCTCCAACGTGACCAGCCAGACCCAACTCGACCAGCTGCGGGCCCAGACCGTCCTGCAGGCCCGCGAGCTGCTCGAGCACCAGGTGCAGCTCGCCCAGCAGCTCGCCCAGTTCCTCGGCGAGAACACCGCCCGCGGCGAGCAGCTGGTGCAGAACCTGCTCCGCCTGGCCGGCGAGGACGAGAAGAGCCCCAAGGACAAGGGCCGGTGGCTATGGGATATCTACACGTCGAAGTAGCGACCCACCAGTCGGCCAAGCGGCCCGGCTCGCCCTGCGGCGACGTGGTGGCCACCGACCGCTCGGCCGTCGCGACCACCGTCGTCTGCGCCGACGGGCTGGGCTCGGGCGTGCGGGCCAACATCTTCGCCCGCATGGCCGTGGCCCGGCTGCTGGCGCTGGTGCAGGGCGGCACGAGCCTGCGCAACGCCTTCGCGGCCATCGCGCGGACGATGAACCAGGCCCGCGGGCACGACCTGCCGTTCGCGGCCTTCGGCGTCGCCCGCATCCTGCCCGACGGCACGGCCACGGTGCTGACGTACGAGGCGCCGCCGCCGATCCTGCTGTCCGGCCGGCAGGCGAGCGTGCTGGCCCAGCGGACCGTGACGCTGGACGGCGCGCTGGTCGGCGAGAGCCACTGCGTGCTCACCGGCGGTGAAGGGCTGATGCTCGTCAGCGACGGCGTCACCCAGGCGGGGCTGGGCAATGGCCTGGTCGAGGGGCTCACCGCCGAGGGGGCCGGTCGGTTCCTCACTGGCTGCCTGGCCCGCGGCACGGCGATGGCGAGCCTGCCCGAGAGGCTGCACAACGAGGCGAGGAAGCTATGGGGCGAGACGGCCGGCGACGACTGCACGGCCGTGCTGGCGACGTGCCGGCCCGGCACCGCGGTCAACATCCTCACCGGCCCGCCAAGCCATCCCAGCCTCGACGCCCGGACGGTCGAGCGCTTCCTGCGGGCCCAGGGGTACAAGGTCGTCTGCGGGGCCAGCACGGCCAAACTCGTCGCCCGGCAGATGGGCACGCCTCTGGAGGTCGAGCAGACCAGCCGGTCCGCCATCGCCCCACCGGCCTACCGCATTGCCGGGGTCGATCTGGTTACCGAGGGCGCCATCACGCTCAACCAGGTCTACAACATCCTCGACGCCGACCCCTCGGTCATCGATGACGACAGCGGCGTCACCGAGCTGTGGCAGCTGCTGCAGGTGGCCGATCGGGTGAACGTCACCGCCGGCCTGGCCGTCAACCCCGCCAACGAGAGCGGCTCCTTCCGGCAGCGCGGCCTGCTCAGCCGGCGCCAGATCCTGCCCCTGCTGGCCAACAAGCTCCGCCAGGCCGGCAAGCTGGTCGTCGTCGAGAGCGTGTGAGCCACCCTCCGTGGGCTCTCTTCGAGCGGAGCAAGACAGCGAGGATGGGCCACAGAGGCGCAGAGGACACAGAGAAGAGACACAAGACTTCCATAGAGGGACAGAGTGCATATAGCCCCGGGCTTGCCCGGGGTCTTCGAGGACGGACAGACGTGGCTGCGAACGCCGCGGCCACGGCACCCGTGTTGCTGGCGCCATCGATCCAAAGCGGCACCGCTGTCGCCGCCCTCGCTACGGCCGCCCTGCGCGGACTTCACGCCCCAATATCCAGTTGCACCTGCCGGCGGATCGCGTATGCTGAATGATGGCTGTTGGCCGGGCGGGCCGTCACCCGCGGCGGGAGTGAGGCTGTCACCTCGTGCCGGAGGTCGGGGATGTATCCCAAGCACAAAAGCAGACGTGGCTTTACGCTGATCGAGCTGCTCGTCGTCATCGCCATCATCGCCCTGCTGGTCTCGATCCTGCTGCCCTCGCTGGCCAGTGCCCGGCGGATCGCCAAGCGGACGGTCTGTGCGGTCCAGCACCGCAGCCTCGCCCAGGCCACCAGCATGTTCGTCAACGAGTATGGCCACTACCCCATGGCCGATGACGACTCGCAGATGCCCCAGGTCGACGTGAACGTGCCCCGCACGCTGGTCGAGCTGGTCGGCAAGCACCGCGGCACCAGCGACCTCTACCAGCGGTACTGCCTGGCGTGGTACTTCGCCCTGGACCCCTACCTCTCCGGCGGCGAGGCCCTGAACCCCGACGACCTGGCCGGCTCGTTCGACCCGGCCGCCATCACCCGAGCCATGGCCAACAAGCACTGCCCCGTCGCCGACCAGATTCCGGAGGACCGCCTGACCCCTCGGTCCCAGAACAACGAGTTGGTCGGCGTGGACTGGACGATCGGCATGAACGTCTTCTTCTGCCGTGGCGACGTGTATAACAACGTGCCCAACTCCGGCCCGCAGGTCAGCCGCTGGGCCAACAACATCATCATCGCCCACGAGCGAGAGGTCGTCCAGCCCAGCCGAACGGTCCTCTTCGCCGACAAGATCGCCTTCGACCTGGCCAGCAGCCACATGAGCGTGCTCAACAGCGTCTGCCAGGAGGCCTACGTCCACGAGAAGGCCATCGGCCTGGACCGCCACGGCGACGGCGCCAACGTCGCCTTCTGCGACGGCAGCGTGCAGTACGTCCAGCAGGAGACCACCACCTACACCAATCTCGATGGCCAGAACCCCCTGCCCGACGTGTTCGTCTGGCACGCGGAGGTGGGCGACCCGCTGATGCGCCGCACCCCCAAGACCGCCAGCACCTACGGCGACCAGCCCCGCGACACCCGTCAGCCTTTCATCTGGAACTTCCAACAGCCCTGCAACCGCCCCTAGCCGCCCGTTGAAAAAGGCCATCTGGCCTCGACGTTGGAGCAGTAGAGCAGTAGATCAGGAGACCGCAGGTGAGCGGGGCCCGGATTCAGGGGCGCTGTGTCACATTCCGGGCTTATTCTGCTCTGCTGTTCTCCTGCTCCACTGGTCACCTGCTCTAGCAGCCCGTTTTTCAACGGGCTGCTAGCCGTCAGCGGCGTGGCGCTATAATTGCCCAGAGGACATCGGCCTGCCCTCCAGGCCGACCCGACCCAACCGCGCCACGAGCAAGAGGACACGCACATGACGGCCACGCTGAAGAACCACGTCCACTGGGTGGGCGTCGTGGACTGGGGTCTGCGCCATTTCCACGGCCACGAGCTGAGCACCCACCGCGGCTCAACCTATAACGCCTACCTCATCCTTGACGAGAAGAAGGTCCTGATCGATACGGTCTGGGCGCCTTTCTCGGCCGAGCTGATGGAGCACATCCGCCAGGTCATCGACCCGGCCGAGATCGACATCGTCGTGGCCAACCACGCCGAGATCGACCACTCCGGCGCCCTGCCCGAGGTGATGCGCCACTGCCCTAACGCCACCGTCGTCGTCTCCAAGCGCGGGGCCGAGAGCATCCCCGGCCACCACCACGCAACCTGGAACTTCCAGGTCGTCGGCACCGGCGACACGATCGACATCGGCCAGGACAAGCTGGTCTTCATCGAGGCGCCGCTGCTGCACTGGCCCGACTCGATGTTCACCTACCTGACCGGCCAAAACATCCTGTTCCCCAACGACGCCTTCGGCCAGCACTACGCGACGGCCTTCCGCTTCAACGACGAGGTCGACCAGAAGGAGCTCTTCGAGGAGTGCCTCAAGTACTACGCCAACATCCTCACACCCTTCAGCAACCGCGTGGGGCCCAAGATCGACGAGGTGCTGGCGCTCAACGTGCCGGTCGACATCATCGCGCCCAGCCACGGCATCATCTGGCGAAAGGACCCGCTGCAGATCGTCAACCGCTACCGCGAGTGGGCCGCCCAGAAGCCCGAGCCCCGCGCGGTCGTCCTGTTCGACACGATGTGGAACGCCACCCGCCGCATGGCCGAGGCGATCGGCGACGGCCTGGCCGAGTCGGGCGTGGACTACAAGATCCTCAACATGTCCGCCACCGACCGCAACGACGCGCTGGTGCAGGTCTTCCGCAGCCGAACGATCCTCATCGGCTCGCCCACGCTCAACAACGGCGTGCTGCCGACGATCTCGCCGATCCTGATCGACCTCAAGGGCCTCCGCTTCGCCAACAAGGTCGGGGCGGCCTTTGGCAGCTATGGATGGAGCGGCGAGTCGCTCAAGCTCATCAACCAGCACTTCACCGACTGCAAGATCCCGCTGATCCACGACGGCATCCAGTGCAAATGGCAGCCGACGGCCGAGGACCTCGAACGCTGCCGTCAGTTCGGCCGGGAGGTCGGCGACAAGACCAAGGCGCCCGTGTAGACCCCGGCGACGGCCACAGCGTTGCCCCTGGGGCCCCGGACCGCACGTGAAGGCTATGACGATGGGCTCGGCCGTAGGGCGGGCACGGCCCGCCGG